>JAHCLD010000073.1 GCA_026125585.1 Burkholderiales bacterium | reverse complement strand
CCCTGGCTTTTGAGGAAGTCCATGGCGGCAGCCGCGTCGGCAGCGGCGACCACCACCACCATGCCGATGCCGCAGTTGAACACGCGGTGCATTTCGTCGTCGGCGACGTTGCCCCGCTCCTGCAGCCAGCGGAACAGCGGCGGCAGCGGCCACGCGTCCCGGCGGATTTCCGCGGTCAGCGCCGGTCCGAGCACGCGCGGCACGTTGTCCAGCAGTCCGCCGCCGGTGATGTGCGCCAGTCCTTTGACCGGCAATTGCTTCATCAGTTTCAGCAGCGGCTTCACGTAAATGCGCGTCGGCGCCAGGATCAGGTCCTTCAGCGCGCGGCCGCCGACTTTTGCCGACAGCCTGACGCCGCGTTGCGCGATGATCTTGCGGATCAGCGAGTAGCCGTTGGAATGCGTGCCGTTGCTGCCGAGGCCGAGGATCGCGTCGCCGGGACGGATGCCGCGGCCGTCGATGATGCGTTTTTTCTCGACCACGCCGACGGCGAAGCCGGCGAGATCGTATTCCCCTGCCGGATACATGCCCGGCATCTCGGCGGTTTCGCCGCCGATCAGCGCGCAGCCGGCCATTTCGCAGCCGGCGGCGATGCCCTTGACCACGGCGGCTGCGGAATCGACGTCGAGCCTGCCGCAGGCGTAGTAGTCGAGGAAAAACAGCGGCTCGGCGCCCAGCGTCAGGATGTCGTTGACGCTCATCGCGACGAGATCGATGCCGATGGTGTCGTGGCGCCGCCACTCGAAGGCGAGCTTCAGTTTCGTGCCCACGCCGTCGGTGCCGGACACCAGCACCGGTTCGCGGTAGCCGCGCGGCATCGCGAACAGCGCGCCGAAGCCGCCGATGCCGGCCATCACGCCGGGGCGCAGCGTGCGCTTCGCGTGGGGCTTGATGCGGTCGACCAAGGCATCGCCGGCATCGATGTCGACGCCGGCATCGCGGTAGGTCAGCGGCTTGCGGGGCGGGTTTTTGCGTTTCAAGGCGGTCCTCGGAGGGGGGTGCAGTGGCTGGTGCCGGGGCTGTTTTCCGCCGCCCTGATAAGATAGGCGCCGGCATCACGCCTGACGACGCGAATTTTATCTTAAATGGATATTCCGGGCCGCACTCCGCAGCATCTCTGGCAATGGCTGGCCGCGGCGGCGATCGCCGTTGCCGCGATCTACCTGCTGACCCCGATCCTGACGCCCTTCCTGCTCGCGGCGATCCTCGCCTACATCTGCAATCCGCTGGTGGGGCGCATGACCCGCCGCCGCGTGCCGCGCGCGCTGGCCACCACGCTGGTGCTGCTGCTGTTGCTGCTTGCCGTGCTGGTGCTGCTGGTGGTGCTGCTGCCGCTGCTGATCCGCCAGGTGCGCGCGATCGCCGATCAGGCGCCGGTGTTCGTCGACTGGCTGCGCGCCGCCGCCGCGCCGCGGCTGGAGGCACTGCTCGGCGTGCAGCTGGAAACGGGCATGGTGCGCGACTGGGTCACCTCGCATCTGACGGAAATCCGCGATTTCGCGCTGAAGCTGCTGCCCAAGCTGACCAGCGGCGGCCTGGCCGTCGTCGGGTTCATCGTCAACCTGGTGCTGCTGCCGCTGGTGCTGTTCTACTTCCTGCGCGACTGGGACGGGATCATCGCCGGCATCGACCGCATGATTCCGCGCCGCCACCATGACCGCGTCACCCTGATCGCCCGCGAAATCGACGAGGTGCTCGGCCAGTTCCTGCGCGGGCAGCTGCTGGTGATGCTGGGCATGGCGCTGTTCTACACGGTCGGGTTGTGGCTGGTCGGGCTCGATTACGCGCTGTCCGTGGGCATGTTCGCCGGGCTGGTGACCTTCGTCCCGTACCTGGGCGTCATCGTCGGCGTGGTGCTGGCGACGATGACCGGCCTGCTGCAGTTCCAGGAACTGACGCCGCTGCTGTGGATATGGGTGGTGTTCATCCTGGCGAACATGGTGGAGGGTTACCTGCTGGTGCCCTGGCTGGTCGGCGACCGTATCGGCCTGCACCCGGTGGCGGTGATCTTCGCGCTGCTGGCCTTCGGCAGCCTGTTCGGATTTTTCGGCGTGCTGCTGGCGCTGCCGGTCAGCGCCGCCCTGCTGGTCTGGGCGCGCCACCTGCGCCGCGATTATCTGGCGAGCGCCATGTACCGGGAATGAGGCAGCTTGCGCTGGAGCTGGCGGCGGCGCCTGCGCCGACACTGGACAATTTCGTCACCGGCGAGAACGCGGAAGTGGTGGCGGCGCTGCGCGCGCTGCCGCGCGGCGGGCAGTCCGAGCGTTTCATTTACCTCTGGGGCGGCAGCGGCAGCGGCCGCAGCCATCTGCTGCGGGCGGCGCTGCAGGCGCTGCGCGAGGCCGGCAGGACCGCGCACCTGTTCGACGGCAGCGCGGACGGTGTGGGGGCCGAAGATGTCTGCGCTGCCGACGACGTGCAGCGGCTCGACGGTCCGGCGCAGATCGCGCTGTTCAATGTCTGCAACATCCTGCGCGAGGGCGGCGGCGTGCTGATCGCCGCCGGCGACCTGCCGCCGGCGCGGCTGCCGCTACGGCCCGACCTGCAGACCCGGCTGGCCTGGGGGCTGGTCTACGAGGTGCGGGCGCTGAGCGAGGAGGACCGGCGCGCGGCGCTGCGGGATTACGCCGCGGCGCGCGGGTTCGCACTGCCCCGGGAAGTGGCGGAGTACTTGCTGGCCCGCGCGCCGCGCGACCTCGGTTCGCTGCGCGCGCTGGTGGACACGCTCGACCGGCTGTCGCTGGAGCGGAAGCGCGCGATCACGGTGCCGCTGGCGCGGGAACTGCTGCAGCAGGCATCGCCGAAACCAAGCGGCCATGAATGAACACGGATCACGGGAAAAGGCATGAAACTGGCATTGTTCGACCTCGACAACACGCTGCTCGCCGGCGACAGCGATTTCGAGTGGGCGCAGTTCCTGATCGACCGCGGCGTGCTCGACCGCGAGGTCTACGAGGCGCGCAACCAGGCGTTCTACGACCAGTACAAGGCCGGCACCCTGGACATCCGCGAATTCCTCGATTTCCAGCTGAAACCCCTGTCGCGCCATCCGCGCCGCGTGCTCGACGCCTGGCATGCCGAGTACATGCGCGAGCGCATCGCGCCGATGATCCGCGATTCGGCGCGCGCGCTGGTCGAGCGCCACCGCGGCGAAGTCTGCGTGATCATCACCGCGACCAACAGTTTCGTGACCGCGCCGATCGCGCGCGAATTCGGCATCGAACATCTGATCGCCACCGAGCCCGAAGTGCGCAACGGCGAGTTCACCGGCGGCGTCAGCGGCACGCCGAGTTTCCGCGAAGGCAAGGTCGAGCGTCTCGAGGCATGGCTGGCCTCCCGTGGAGAATCCATAAAAAATACTTTAAAATCAACATTTTATAGTGATTCGCACAATGACCTTCCGCTACTCGAGCAGGTCAGCCATCCGGTGGCGGTGGATCCCGACGATGCGCTGCGCGCCCATGCCGGCACGCGCGGCTGGCCGGTGATCAGCCTCGGCTGAGCGGCGGCGGTGCCGCGTTGCCGGCGTCATGATGGGGGCATGTATAATCGCGCCGTTTTTCCCTGCTGCGGCGGCCGGACGGCCGACACCGTCCACACAGAGCGCGCCGCCTGCCGTTTCCGCATGAATTCCGCATGATCAAGAAGCTGCTCGGCCGCGTGTTTTCGGGCCGCATGTTCCGGCCCGCGAAGCCGCGCATCATCGCCGTGCGCGAGCACGGCATCACCCGCGACCGCATCGGCGGCTGCGCGCTGCGCACCTGCGACGCGCTGCAGGAGACGGGTTACAGCGCCTTCGTCGTCGGCGGCGCGGTGCGCGATCTGATCCTCGGCCGCGATCCCAAGGACTTCGACGTCGCCACCGACGCGACGCCGGAGCAGGTGCGCGGAATTTTCCGGCGCTCCCGCGTCATCGGCCGGCGCTTCAAGATCGTTCACGTGATGTGCGGCCGCGACCTGGTCGAGGTCACCACCTTCCGCGGCCCGGCGGCCGAAGCCGACGCGGACCACCAGGTCGAGGACGAACACGGCCGCCTGCTGCGCGACAACGTCTGGGGCGACCAGTCCCAGGATGCGGCACGGCGCGATTTCACGATCAATGCACTGTTTTACGACCCCGCGAAGCAGCAAGTGTGGGATTACCACGGCGGCGTCGCCGACCTGAAGCGCAGGCGCCTGCGCATGATCGGCGACCCGGAACAGCGTTACCGGGAAGATCCGGTGCGCATGCTGCGCGCGGTGCGCTTTGCCGCGGCCTGCGGGCTGGAGATCGACGCCGCCACGCGCAAGCCGGTGAAGGTGCTGGCAAAGCTGCTTGCGAACGTGCCGGCGGCGCGGCTGTTCGACGAGATGCTCAAGCTGCTGCTGTCGGGCCACGCTGCGGAATGCGTGAAGCGCCTGCGCAGGGAGGGTCTGCACCACGGCCTGCTGCCGCTGCTCGACGTGATTCTCGAGCAGCCGCAGGGTGAGCGCTTCGTGATGCTTGCCCTGCAGAACACCGATGCGCGCATCCGCGACGGCAAGCCGGTGTCTCCGGCCTTCCTGTTCGCGGCGCTGATGTGGCATGAAGTGCTGGCGGCCTGGAAAAAGACCGAGGCCCGCGGCGTGCCGCCGATTCCCGCGTTGCATCAGGCGATGGACGAAATGCTCGACAAACAGACCGAGCAGCTGGCGATCCCGCGGCGTTTCACGTCGGACATGAAGGAGTTGTGGGCGCTGCAGCCGCGTTTCGGGCAGCGCGCCGGCCAGCGGCCGTTCCGCCTGCTCGAGCACCCGCGTTTCCGCGCCGGCTACGACTTCCTGCTGCTGCGCTGCGAAAGCGGCGAGGCCGATGCGGAACTCGGCAAGTGGTGGACGCGTTTCCAGGATGCCGACGCCGACGCGCGCAAGGCGATGCTGGTGGCCGACGCCGGACCCGCAAAGAAGCGCCGCAAGCGCCGCCGCCGCACGGCCGGCGCCCCGCCTGCGCCGGCGGCGGACTGAAACGGGTGGCGGCGCAGACCCGCACCGCCTGCGTGGCGCTCGGGGCCAACATCGGCGAGCCGCTGCGCCAGGTCGAAGCCGGATTCGCCGCGCTGGCCGCGCTGCCCGGGACCCGGGTCACGGCCCGATCCTCGCTCTACCGCAGCGCGCCCGTCGGTTATGCCGACCAGCCCGACTTCATCAACGCGGTGGCGGTGATCGAAACCGCGCTGGATCCGCATGCTCTGCTCGGCGCGCTGCTGGCCGTCGAGCGGGCGCAGGGCCGGGTCCGCGACTTTCCCAACGCGCCGCGCACGCTGGACCTCGACATCGTGCTCTATGGCGATTTGGTGCTGCGCGAGCCGGGCCTGACCATTCCGCATGCGCGCATGCTGGAGCGCGCCTTCGTGATGCTGCCGCTCGCGGAAATCGCGCCCGGCATGACGGTGCCCGGACACGGCAGCGTGGGCGATCTCGCCGCGCGGCTGGATGCCGGCAGCGTCGCGCAGCTGCGGCGGATACCCGCATGATGCTGAACGCGAAGTACCGCTACATCGTGGTCGAGGGGCCGATCGGCTCGGGCAAGACCACGCTGGCGCGGCGACTTGCGGCCCACCTCGGCGCGGCGACGCTGTTCGAGGATCCCGATGCCAATCCCTTCCTGCCCGGTTTCTACCAGGACCCGGCGCGCCACGCGCTGCCGGTGCAGCTGTTTTTCCTGTTTCAGCGCATGAACCAGGTGCGCGACCTCGTGCAGTCGGACCTGTTTTCCGGCGTCACCGTCGCCGATTTCATGCTGGAGAAGGATCCGCTGTTCGCGCGCCTGAACCTCAACGACGACGAACTCGCGCTGTACCGCCAGATCTACGACCACCTGAAGCCGCAGGCGCCGCAGCCCGATCTCGTGGTCTATCTGCAGGCCGGCGCCGGAACGCTGGTGGAACGGGTGCGGCGCCGCGCGACGATGTACGAAAAAAGCATACCGGACGAATACCTGCTGCGCCTGGCCGACGCCTATGCGCGGTTTTTCCATCATTACAGCGCGGCGCCCGTACTGATCGTCAATTCCGAAAACCTGAATTTCGTTGATTCGGCCGCGGATTTTGATTTATTGTTGCGCCGTATCAATGCCATGCGCGGCCCGCGCGAATTCTTCAGCCTCGGCGGCTAGCCAGGAGAGTCCCATGCGTATCACGCTCAGCAACCTGCACAAGATGATGCGGGACGGCCAGAAAATCACCATGCTGACCTGCTACGACGCGAGTTTCGGGGCGCTGCTGGACGGTGCCGGGCTCGATACGCTGCTGGTCGGCGATTCGCTGGGCAACGTGCTGCAGGGGCACGAGTCGACGCTGCCGGTGTCGCTGCGCGACATGGTCTACCACACCGCCTGCGTGGCGCGCGGCGCGAAGCGCGCCTTCATCATCGGCGACATGCCCTTCGGCACCTTCCAGGTGAGTCCGCAGGATGCCTTCCGCAATGCCGCCGAGATCATGGCGGCCGGTGCGCAGATGGTGAAGATCGAGGGCGGCCGGCCGATGCTCGAAACCATTTCCTTCCTGACCGAGCGCGGCATTCCGGTCTGCGGACATCTCGGGCTGACGCCGCAGTCGGTGCACCAGCTCGGCGGCTACCGCGTGCAGGGCAGGGCCGAGGACGAGGCGCAGCGCATGCTCGACGACGCGCGCATCCTCGAACAGGCGGGGGCCGGCATGATCGTGCTCGAGGCGATTCCCGCGGCGCTGGCGAGCCAGATCACCGCCGCGGCGCAGGTGCCGACGATCGGGATAGGTGCCGGAGTGGACTGCCACGGCCAGGTGCTGGTGCTGCACGACATGCTCGACGTCTATCCGGGCAAAAAGGCCAAGTTCGTCAAGAACTACATGAAGGCGGCGGCCGGCTCGATCCAGGATGCCGTGGCGCTGTACGTCGAGGAAGTGCGCTCCGGGAAATTCCCGGGCAGGGAACACTCGTTCTGAAGCAGCGATGAATGATGGGCGATGAGTGATGACCGCAATCCGGTTCCCTGGCCGATATCGAGTATGATGCGGCGGTTTTTGTCCATCAACCGTCACGCCTAGCCATCGCCGCCTGTCATGGACGTCATACATTCAGTTTCCGAACTGCGGGACCGCCTGCGCCGCGAGCCGGACAACGTGTTCGTGCCCACCATGGGCAACCTCCACGCGGGGCACATCGAGCTGATGCGCATCGCCAAGCCGCGCGCGGCCTGCACCGTGGTCAGCATCTTCGTCAACCGCCTGCAGTTCGGTCCGCGCGAGGATTTCGACCGTTATCCGCGGACCTTCGAAGCCGACTGCGAGCGCCTGCGCAAGGCCGGCGTCGACGTCGTGTTCGCGCCCGACGAGAAGGAAATCTACCCGGAGCCGCAGACCTACGTGGTCGAGCCCTCGGATTTGCAGCACATCCTCGACGGCGGCGCGCGGCCCGGGCATTTCCGCGGCGTCGCCACCGTGGTGCTGAAGCTGTTCAACATGGTGGCGCCGCACGCGGCGATTTTCGGCAAGAAGGATTACCAGCAGTGCCTGGTGCTGACCAACATGGTCCGCCAGTTTGCGCTGCCGATCGAGATCATTCTCGCGGAAACCGTGCGCGCCGAGGACGGCCTGGCGCTGTCCTCGCGCAATGCCTACCTGAGCCCGGCCGAACGCCAGGAGGCGCCGCGGCTGTATCGCGTGCTGCGCAATGCGCGCGGCGAGATCGCGCTGGGCGCGCGGGATTACCAGCGGGTCGAACTCGCGGCGATGGCGGAACTGGCCCGTCACGGCTGGAAGCCGGACTATGTCGCCGTGCGCCGGCGCACCGACCTGCAGCCGCCGGCCAACGGTGAAACCGAACTGGTGATCCTGGCGGCGGCGCGGCTGGGCAAGACGCGCCTGATCGACAATGTCGAAGTGACGCGGCCGGCGGTCTGAGCAAGGCCGGGCCGCGAAGATTTTTCCGTTGCCGGGGGGCGGAACCGGGATTCCGCCTCCGTCCGGGCGCGGAATTTCCGCTGCGCCGGAGTGCGGTGAGCGTCGGGGATCTGGTGCCGGGAGCCGGAATCGAACCGGCACGCTGTTGCCAGCGCGGGATTTTGAGTCCCGTGCGTCTACCAATTCCGCCATCCCGGCACGGGCCGCGATTATCGCTTAAAGGCCGGAAGCCGGGCAACCGTGCATTGCCGCGGCGGGCGATGCCGGCATGCCTCTCTTACCCCCTTATATAATCCGCGCGATGCGCCTGGACGACTTCCACTACGACCTGCCGCCGGAACTGATCGCGCAGGCGCCTGCCGCGACGCGCGGCGCCAGCCGCCTGCTGCACCTCGACGGCGCCACCGGCGCGCTGCGCGACGGCCTGTTTCCGGACATCGTCGAGCTGCTCGATCCGGGCGACCTGCTGGTGATCAACGACACCCGCGTGATCAAGGCGCGCCTGCCCGGGCGCAAGGCCTCGGGGGGGCGGGTCGAGGTGCTGGTCGAGCGCGTGACCGGCCTGCATGAAGCCGATGTCCAGTTGCGTGCGAGCCACGCGCCGAAGGCCGGCAGCCTGCTGCAGCTCGGCGGCAGCGTCGAGGCCGAGGTCCTCGGCCGCAGCGGGGATCTGTATCGCCTGCGTTTTGCGGGCAACGACGACGTCTGGACGCTGCTCGGGCGCCACGGCAGGGTGCCGTTGCCGCCGTACATCGGCCATGCGCCGGATGCCGGCGACGAGGTGCGTTACCAGACTATCTATGCGAGGAATCCCGGCGCCGTTGCCGCGCCCACCGCGGGCCTGCATTTCGACGACGCGATCCTCGGCGCGCTGCGCGCGAAGGGCATCGGCATCGCGACGCTGACGCTGCATGTCGGTGCCGGCACCTTCCAGCCGGTGCGGGTGCAGGATCTGGCCGAACACCGCATGCACAGCGAGTGGTACAGCCTGCCGCAGGCGACCGTCGATGCGCTGGCGGCCGCGCGCGCAGCCGGCGGCCGCGTCGTCGCCGTCGGCACCACCAGCCTGCGCGCGCTGGAGAGCGCCGCGGCGGCCGGGGATCCGGTGGCGGGGGCCGCCGAGACCGCGCTGTTCGTGCTGCCGGGCTACCGCTTCCGCGTCGTCGACCGCCTGATCACCAATTTCCACCTGTCGCGCTCGACGCTGCTGATGCTGGTGTCGGCATTCGGCGGCATCGAACACATCCGCGCGGCCTACCGCCACGCCATCGCGCGGCGCTACCGTTTTTTCAGTTATGGCGACGCGATGCTGATCGATCGCGCGCCGGGGAAGTGAAACACATGAGATTCCAGGTCACCGCCACCGACGGCGCCGCGCGCTGCGGCCTGCTCGAAACCGCGCACGGCAGCGTCGAAACCCCGGTGTTCATGCCGGTGGGCACCTATGGCGCGGTCAAGGGCATGGCGCCCGATGAACTGCACGGGCTGGGCGCGCGGATCGTGCTCGGCAACACCTTTCACCTGTGGCTACGGCCGGGGCTGGAGGTCATCGCGGCCCACGGCGGCCTGCACCGTTTCATGGGCTGGGACGGGCCGATCCTGACCGATTCCGGCGGCTTCCAGGTGTTCAGCCTCGGCGAGCTGCGGAAAATCAGCGAGGAGGGCGTGAAGTTCCAGTCGCCGGTCAACGGTGATGCCTGTTTCCTGACGCCGGAGGAGTCGATGCGCATCCAGCGCGTGCTGAACTCCGACATCGTGATGGCTTTCGACGAATGCACGCCGTACCCGGCCGGCCATGCGCAGGCAAAGGTATCGATGGAACTGTCGATGCGCTGGGCGGCGCGCAGCAAGGCGGCGCATGCCGGCAATGCCAACGCGCTGTTCGGCATCGTCCAGGGCGGCATGTTCGAGGACCTGCGCGACGAGTCGCTGGCGGCGCTGACCGGCATCGGCTTCGACGGCTATGCCATCGGCGGACTGTCGGTGGGCGAGCCCAAGCCCGACATGCTGCGCATCCTGCGCCACACCGCGCCGCGCCTGCCCGCGGACCGGCCGCGTTACCTGATGGGCGTCGGCACGCCGTCGGACATCGTGGCCGCGGTCGGCGCCGGGATCGACATGTTCGACTGCGTGCTGCCGACGCGCAATGCCCGCAACGGCTGGCTCTACACCCGCCGCGGCGTGATCAAGCTGCGCAATGCGCGATACCGTGACGATCCGGGACCGCTCGACCCGGACTGCGCCTGTTACACCTGCCGCCATTTCACCCTGGCCTATCTGCACCACCTGCAGCGGGTGAACGAAATGCTCGGCGCGCGGCTCAATACCCTCCACAACCTGCATTACTACCAGGAGCTGATGCGCGGCTTGCGGGCGGCGATCGCCGCCGGCCGGCTTGCGGCCTTCGCCGCCGAAACGGCAGAAATGAGCGGTCAAAACGAAGAGGAATGATGTTAAAATACAACACTTTGACGAAGCGCCCGGGGTCCGGAATCCGCCGGCTTGAGGCGCTCCATTTCCGCGACGGAGGTTTACCGTGTTGATCAGTCCCGCCTGGGCACAGGCCCCGGCCGCCGCGCAGGGCGGCGGCATCGAAAGCATGCTGCTCATCTTCGCGATGTTCGCCGTGCTCTATTTCCTGATGATCCGGCCGCAGATGAAGCGCGCCAAGGAGCACAAGGCCATGGTCGAGGGCCTGCAGAAGGGCGACGAGGTGATCACCGCCGGCGGCA
>JAHCLD010000072.1 GCA_026125585.1 Burkholderiales bacterium | reverse complement strand
AAAACCCACCTTCAGCGCGTCACGCCAGGTCATGCGGTCGACCTCGTCGATGCGCACCGGGCGCTCCCGCCGCTCGACCCAGAGAATGACGAAACCGCCAACGATCAATGCCAGGGCCACCGGCACCGGATGGAACAGGTAGGTCTTGATCAGGCCGCCCAGGGCCAATCCGATCACCGCCGCGGGCATGAAGGCCGCCAGCAGATTCAGCACGAAACGCTGCGCCCCTGCATCGCGGGCCAATCCGCCGAGCACGCCGAGAAAACGCGCGCGAAACTCCCAGCACACGGCGAGCATCGCGCCGGTCTGGATAACCAGTTCGAACACCTGGCCCTTGCCGTCGTCGAAATCGAGCAGACTGCCGGCGATGATCAGGTGGCCGGTGCTGGAGATCGGAAGAAACTCGGTGAGCCCTTCGACGACGCCCATGATCAGGGCTTTGAGGGCCAGTACGGGATCCATAAGCCGCGATTCTACTGGAGACCGCCGGCGCGATGCGCAGCAGACCGCAGGATCATTCGTAACGCAGGGCTTCGATCGGCAGCAACAGCGACGCCTTGCGCGCCGGGTAGAAACCGAAAAATATTCCGATCGCCGCCGCGAACCCCACCGACAGCGCAACCGGCTCCATGCCCAGGTGTATCGGCCAGCCGGCGAAATGCCCGATCGCCAGCGAACCGCCGAGCCCCAGCACGATGCCGAGCAGGCCGCCGATCAGCGCCAGCGTGATCGCTTCCACCAGGAACTGCGTCAGGATGTCGCGCCCGCGCGCGCCCACCGCCATGCGCAGGCCGATCTCGCGCGTGCGCTCGGTGACCGACACCAGCATGATGTTCATGATGCCGATGCCGCCGACCAGCAGCGACACCGAGGCCACCGCGGCGAGCAGCAGGCCCATGATGCGGCTCGACTCCTCCCGCGTCGCCAGCACTTCCGACAGGTTGCGCAGCGTGAAATCGTCCTCGCGATCCTGCTGGATGCGGTGACGCTGGCGCATCAGTTCGCGGATCTGGCCTTCGACTTCCTTCATGTCCTCGCCGTCGCGCACCTTGATCGATACCGATCCCACGGTGCGCAGGCGCCCCGCGCCCTGGCCGAGCACGCGCTTGCGCGCGGTCGAGATCGGCATCAGGATCACGTCGTCCTGGTCCTGGCCGCCGAGGCTCTGCCCCTTGCGTTCCAGCACGCCGATGACCGTGAACGGCACCGTGCGGATGCGGATGACCTGGCCGACCGGATCGGCATCGCCAAAAAGGCTGCGCGCGACGGTGTCGCCCAGCAGCGCGACCTTGGCGGCGCCGGTAACGTCGGCCATGTCGAAACCCTTGCCTTCGGCGACCACCCAGTTGCGCGCCTCGAAATATTCCGGCGTCACCCCGTAGAACACGGTCGACCAGTTGCCGCTGCCGCCGACGACCTGCCCGGTGCCGCGCAGGGTCGGCGCCGAGGCCTGCACGCCGGGAATGTCGCGCTGGATGGCATAGCCATCCTCCTCGGTCAGCGTGTTGCGCGATCCTGCGCCCATGCGCACGCCGCCAGCGGTGGTCGAGCCGGGCATCAGGATGATCAGGTTGGTGCCGAGCCCCTTGATCTGGTCCTCGATGCGCTGCTGCGCGCCGGAACCGACGGCGATCATGGTGATCACCGCGGCGACGCCGATGATGATGCCGAGCATGGTCAGCGCGCTGCGCAGCTTGTTGATGCGCAGCGCGCGCAGGGCGATGCGGATGCTGGCCAGCACGTTCATGCCAGGGCCCCCGGCCGCGGCTGCTGCGCCGTACGCAGCTCCTCCGCCATCGCCGCGGCGTCCTTCGGCCACTCGACGGCATGATCCTCGACCACGGCGCCGTCGCGGAAAGTAATCACCCGCTTCGCGAACTCGGCGATGTCCCGCTCGTGCGTCACCAGCACCACGGTCATGCCGTGCGCGTTCAGCTGCTGCAGCAGCGCCATCACTTCGCAGCTGGTCAGGGTGTCGAGCGCACCGGTCGGTTCGTCGGCGAGAATCAGCACCGGATCGTTGACCAGCGCCCGCGCGATGGCCACCCGCTGCTGCTGGCCGCCGGAAAGCTGTGCCGGATGGTGGTGCCCGCGTTCGGCCAGGCCGACCTCGGCCAGCCGCGCAGCCGCCCGCCGTTCGCGCTCCTCCGCGGGCACTCCGCAATACAACAGCGGCAGCGCGATGTTCTCCAGCGCAGGCGTGCGCGGCAGCAGGTTGAAGCTCTGGAACACGAAGCCGATGCGCCGGTTGCGGATCGCCGCGAGCGCATCGCGGTCAAGCCCCGACACGCGCTCCCCGGCCAGCAGGTACTCGCCGCTGCCCGGCGTGTCGAGGCATCCGAGCAGGTTCATGAACGTCGACTTGCCGGAACCGGAGGGCCCCATCACCGCGACAAACTCGCCGGCGGCGATCTCGACCGACACACCGCGCAGGGCGTGCACGACATGGCCGCCGAGCTCGTACGACTTGGCGAGCTGCCGGGTGACGATCAGCGGCGTGGACATGGTCTAGAAGCCGAAACGCGGGCCCGGGCTGCCCTTGGCTTCCGCGCGGGCGCCCGCCGTGTTGCCGCCGACGATCACGGCATCGCCTTCCTTGAGATCGCCGCCCAGCAATTCGGTATGGCTGCCGTCGGTGATGCCGAGGCGGACATTGACGGCCTTCGGCCTGCCCGCGGCATCGGCGATCCACACGGTGCCGCTGCGCGTGGCCACCGCGCGCTGTTCGCCGGCGAGGGTTTCGTAACGCGCGCGCTGCTCCTCGTTCAGCATGGCCGCGATTTCGCCGCGCGACTGGGCGCGCAGGCGGCCGATTTCCTTCTTGCGCTGCGCCGGATCGTCGACGCTGATCGCGGCAATGCGCTCGGCGGTGCTGCGCTGGATTGTCTCCAGTTTCGCCGCCTGCTCGGCACTGAGCCCGAGTTCGCGGACCAGCCGCTCGCGGGTGGCCTGGCCCTGCCCCCCACCGCCGCCGGCCACCGCCGGCGCATTGCCGGCTCCGGCGTCCTTCCGCTGCGCGCCCTTCTGGCCCTTGGCGGGCGGCTCGGCGCCGGGCGGGCGGAAACGCAAGGCCGCATTGGGCAGCTTCAGCGCCTTGTCGCGGTTCGCCACCGTGATGCGCACGTTGGTGGTCATCCCCGGCAGCAGCGTCAGATCCGGGTTGGGCGCGGAAATGATCGCCACATAGGTGACGACGTTCTGCACCACCAGCGCCGCCTTGCGCACCTGGGTGACCTTGCCGCGGAAAGTGCGCCCCGGGAAGGAATCCACGGTGAACGTCGCGCCCTGCCCGACGGCGATGCGGCCGATCTCCGACTCGTCGATCGAAGCCTCGACCTGCATGTCGGTCAGGTTGCGCGCGATCAGGAACAGCGTCGGCGCCTGCAGGCTGGCGGCCACCGTCTGCCCGGCATCGACGCTGCGCGAGATGACGATGCCGTCGACCGGCGCGCGGATGGTGGTGCGTTCCAGGTCCACACGCGCCTGCGCCAGCTGCGATTCGCGCTGCTTCACCAGCGCCTCGCCGTTGCGCACCTGCGCCTCGCCCACCGCGCGCTGGGCCTGCGCGGTCTTCACCTGCTCGCGCGCCGTGGCCACCGCCGACTGCGAAGTCTCCAGCGCGGCCTGAGACACGAACCCCTTCTCGACCAGCATCTGGTTGCGCTTCAGGTTGCGCTCGGCCTCGGCCAGAGTAACCTGCGCGCGCGACACCTCGGCCTGCAGCGCGCCGAGATTGGCGCGCTGGGTCATCGCCGTCGCGCGCCCGGCCTCGAGATCGGCCATCGCCTGGTTGACCCGCAGCGTGAACGAGTCGGGATCGATGCGCGCGATCACGTCCCCCTTCTTCACCACCGAGTTGTAGTCGACAAAAATTTCCTTGATCTGCCCGGATACCTGGGAACCCACCTGCACCGACACCACGGGGTTCAGCGTGCCCGTCGACGACACCGCCGCGACCAGGTCCCCGCGTTCGATCTTTGCGAAGCGGTACCCCTGCGGCGCCTGGGCACCTGAAAAATGCCAGTACGCGGCGCCGGCAACCCCCAGCGCCACCGCGGCGCCGGCAATCAGCATGATTTTCTTGTTCAAGATTCGACCTGGCGCGACCGGGAAAAACGGAAATCAGGAAAGCGCCGGATACGACACCGGGCGCGGAATGGAAGTTCTGGACGACTCAAAGCGGGGGGCGGGCCGCCGGGGGCGGCGCAAGTTCGCGGACGGCATCGCGGACCGCATGCTCGACAAAGCGGGTCAGGGCAAGGCCGGCATCCAAGCCGCGCAGCCGCAGTTCCCCGCCGGCCGCCTCCAGCCGGCGGGCCAGCGCCTCCGGCATCGGCGGGGGATCGCGTCCCTCCGCGGCGGCGCGCAGGGATGCGCGCAAATGCGCGAACAACTGCCCCACGTCGTCCTCGGAGACGACGCCACCCAGCAGTTGCCGCGTATCGGGAAACGGCGGCAGGCCCTGCTCTTCCGCCTGCGCGGCGAACGACAGCAAGCCGCCCAGCGCCAACACCAGCAATCCGCGTTCCAGCCGCATGGTGAATCCTCCTCGTCCCGGCAATGACCGGTTCAACGCGGCGCACCGCAAACGGTGCACCGCGACCCCGTCAGGTCTTGTGGTAAATCTCGGCGCCCTGCTGCTTGAACTCCTGCGCCTTCTCCTGCATGCCCTTCCGCAGGGCCTCCTGCTCGGCCACGCCCTGCGCCGCGGCATAGTCGCGCACGTCCTGGGTGATTTTCATCGAACAGAAATGCGGTCCGCACATGGAGCAAAAATGCGCGAGCTTGGCGCCAT
Source organism: Burkholderiales bacterium (assembly GCA_026125585.1). Lineage (GTDB taxonomy): Bacteria > Pseudomonadota > Gammaproteobacteria > Burkholderiales > SG8-41. Next base: position 5,868 of record JAHCLD010000072.1, on the reverse strand, counting down.
GCTGCGGCAGCGTCTCGTCATGGAACTCGCGCGCCTTGTCCGGGTCGAGGCCGAGGTTGAACTGGTCCTCCCAGCGGAACTCGAAACGCGCCTTCGACAGCGCGTTGTCGCGGATCTGCGCGCCGGGATGCCCCTTGCCGAGGTCGGCCGCGTGCGCCGCCACCTTGTAGGCCATGATGCCGTCCTTGACATCGTTCTTGTCGGGCAGTCCGAGGTGCTCCTTCGGCGTCACGTAGCAGAGCATCGCCGTGCCGTACCAGCCGATCATCGCCGCGCCGATCGCCGAGGTGATGTGGTCATAGCCGGGCGCGATGTCGGTGGTCAGCGGCCCCAGCGTGTAAAACGGCGCTTCGTCGCAGTACTTGAGCTGCAGGTCCATGTTCTCCTTGATCATGTGCATCGGCACATGGCCCGGGCCCTCGATCATCACCTGCACGTCGTGCTTCCAGGCGATCTGCGTCAGCTCCCCCAGGGTCTTCAGCTCGGCGAGCTGCGCTTCGTCGTTGGCATCGTAGATCGAACCCGGCCGCAGACCGTCGCCCAGGGAAAATGCGACGTCGTACTGCTTCAGCAGTTCACAGATTTCCTCGAAGCGGGTGTAGAGAAAACTTTCCTTGTGGTGGGCAAGGCACCACTTGGCCATGATCGAGCCGCCGCGCGACACGATGCCGGTCATCCGCTTCGCGGTCATCGGGATGTAGGGCAGGCGCACGCCGGCGTGCACGGTGAAATAGTCGACGCCCTGCTCGCATTGCTCGATCAGCGTGTCGCGGTAGATTTCCCAGGTCAGTTCCTCGGCCTTGCCGTCCACCTTCTCCAGCGCCTGGTAGATCGGCACCGTGCCGATGGGCACCGGCGAGTTGCGGATGATCCATTCGCGGGTCTCGTGGATGTGCTGGCCGGTCGACAGGTCCATCACCGTGTCGCCGCCCCAGCGGATCGCCCAGGTCATTTTCTCGACTTCCTCCTGGATGCCGGAGGTCACCGCGGAATTGCCGATGTTGGCGTTGATCTTCACCAGGAAGTTGCGGCCGATGATCATCGGCTCGATTTCCGGGTGGTTGATGTTGACCGGAATGATCGCGCGGCCGCGCGCGACCTCGTCGCGGACGAACTCCGGCGTGATGACCTTCGGGATCGCCGCGCCGAAATGCTGGCCCGGATGCTGCTTCGTCAGCAGTTCGGAAAGTCCCTCGCGACGCTGGTTTTCACGGATCGCGATGTATTCCATTTCCGGCGTGACGATGCCTTTGCGCGCATAGTGCATCTGGGTCACGTTCATGCCGGCCTTCGCACGGCGCGGCCTGCGGCCGAGATTGAAACGCAGGCTGGCGAGCTTCGGGTCATTGAGCCGCTCGACACCATAGCGCGAAGTCGGCCCCGGCAGCTCTTCGGTATCCTTGCGTGCGACGATCCAAGGCTGGCGCAGCGCCGGCAGGCCGGAACGGATGTCGATCTTCACCGCCGGGTCGGTGTACGGCCCCGAGGTGTCGTAGACGAAAATCGGCGGATTCTTTTCCGCGCCCATCGATGCCGGGGTATCCGACTGCGTGATCTCGCGCATCGGCACGCGGATGTCGGGACGGGAACCCTCGACATAGACCTTGCGCGAATTCGGCAGCGGCTTGACCGCGCCTTCGTCGACGCGGGCGGTGGCATTCAGGAACTTGGGATTGGCATTCATGGCTCGCTCCGTAATCTGCGGAACCGCGGGAGGAACACGAGCGGGGGGAACGACAGAACCCTGCGCCACGCTTCCCTACGACGGCATTACCCGTATCAGGTTATAAGGGTTTTTCTCACCCGGCGGCACCCGCCGCCAGGACCCCTACGTGCGATGTTTACGCTAATGGAAATATGGGATAATTGCAAGCTGCCGGAATGACAGATCCGGCCCCTGTTTTACACTCGAAATTTACACCCGAAATCCGCATCCGAAACGCCTTATCCGACAAAGCCCTCGCCCGGCCATGAACAGCATCGTTTCCACCGTACCGCGCATCGACATCGAACATGCGCGCTTCAACATGGTCGAGCAGCAGATCCGGCCCTGGGACGTGCTCGATCCGGTTGTCCTCGACCTGCTGATGCGGATCCGCCGCGAGGATTTCGTGCCGGCCGGGCACCGCGCGCTGGCTTTCGCCGACCTCGAAATTCCGCTGGGCCACGGTGAAACCATGCTGTCGCCGAAACTCGAGGCGCGGATGCTGCAGGAACTGGGCGTGCAGCAGGACGATTCGATACTCGAGGTCGGCACCGGCAGCGGCTACATGACCGCGCTGCTCGCCAGCCTCGGCCGCCATGTCTACAGCGTCGACATCGTGCCCGATTTCACGCGCGCCGCGGCGCCGCGCCTCTCCGCCGCCGGCATCCGCAACGTGACGCTCGAAACCGGGGACGCCGCGCGCGGCTGGGACAAGCACGGCCCGTACGACGCCATCGTGCTCACCGGCTCGGTGCCGGTGCTGCCGGAAAGTTTCCAGTCGAGCCTGAAACCCGGCGGACGCCTGCTCGCCGTCGTCGGCGCCGCGCCGGCGATGCAGGCCCGGCTGATCACCTGCGCCGGCAACAACGCCTTCCGCACCGTCGCGCTCTTCGAAACCTGCATTGCGCCGCTGAAAAACGCGCAGCAACCGCAGCGTTTCGTGTTCTGACCCGCCAAACGCGGCATGCATCGCCTCCTGCAAGGTCTACTGACTGTCTGCGTGCTGGTCCAGGCCGCGCCGGCCGCCGCGGCGGACTTGCTCGACATCTACCGCGCGGCCCTCGCTTCGGATCCGGTGTACAGCGCGGCCCGCGCCAGCTGGACCGCCGCGCAGGAAAAACTGCCGCAGGGCCGCGCCGGCCTGCTGCCGCAGGCTTCGCTGTCGGCATCGACCCAGCACAATGACCGCGACCTGAATTTCCGCAGCCCGACCCAGCCCGGCAGCCGCGCACAGTTCAATTCGAACTCGGCCTCGGTATCGATCACCCAGCCGATCTACCGCCAGCAGAATTTCGCTGTCTATGAACAGGGCAAGACCCAGGTGGTGCTGGCCGACGCCCAACTGGCCGCCGCCGGCCAGGACCTGATCCTGCGCGTCGCCCAGGCCTATTTCGATGTGCTGCTGGCGCGCGATACCGTGGCCTTCGCCGAGTCCCAGAAAACCGCGATCGGCCAGCAGCTGGAACAGGCGAAGCGCAATTTCGAGGTCGGCAACGCCACCATCACCGACACCCACGAAGCCCAGGCACGTTACGATCTGGTCACCGCGCAGGAAATCGCAGCGCGCAACGATCTCGAAGTCAGGAACCGCGCACTGGAGCAGTTGATCGGAAGCAGCGCGCCCGGCCTCGCCCTGCTCGGCAAGCGTTTCACGCTGCAATCGCCGGATCCGGCATCGATGGAATCCTGGGTCGAACAGGCGCGCAACGCCAGCCTGCAGGTACGGATTGCCCAGGAGAATCTGAATTTCTCCACGCTCGACGTGCGGCGCAACCGCGGTGCGCACCATCCGACACTCGATGCCTACGCCACGGTCAGCGAATCCTCCTCCGGTTCCGGCACCCAGGGCGGCGCCGGCACCGAAACCAGTTCCAAGGTGGTCGGCCTGCAACTGGCCATTCCGCTGTACCAGGGTGGCGCGATCAGCTCGCGTGTGCGTGAAGCACTCGCCAACGAAGACCGCGCGCGGCAGGACCTCGAGAATGCACGGCGCAGCGCCGAGCTCGCCGCGCGCCAGGGTTATCTCGGCGTCACCAGCGGCATCGCACAGGTGCGCGCGCTGGAAGCGGCGCTGGTGTCCAACCAGAGTTCGCTCGATTCGACGCGCCTCGGACAGGAAGTCGGCGTGCGCACGCAGGTCGACGTGCTCAATGCGCAGCAGCAGTTGTTCAGTGCACGGCGGGATCTGGCGCAGGCCCGGTACAACTACATTCTGTCACTGCTGCGCCTCAAGGCTGCCACCGGCCAGCTCGGCGAGGCCGACTTGGAACGTATCAACGGCTGGCTGGACAAATAAGTAAAAATATCAATAAAATCAAATACTTATATAATAACTGGCAGATCCCTAGAAGCAGCGTCAGATCAAACAGGGATCAGGAAAGCGCCCAAGCATCATTCCGGTGAACGCAGCAATCCAGAATCCAGAAGAATGAAAATGTTTGCCGCTGGTGCTGGATTCCGGCTCGCGCTGCGCGCGTCCGGAATGGCGGAATGCCAATTAGGATGAGTGACTTCCGATAAACGTGCCCGATGATCACCCGATCAGCAGGCACTGCATCACCCGCTGTGTCGCGCCACTGCAAGATTCGGTAAACGCCAACCCCGCCTGTGCCATTGCACGGCGGCGCTCCACATCCCGTGCCAGTTGCAGGGCCATCGGCAATGCCTCCTCGAAATCCGCCGCGCGCAAGGCCGCACCCGCAGTGACCGCTGCGTCAGCCGCTTCCGTGAAGTTGTAGGTTGAAGGCCCCAGGATCACCGGCTTGCCCAGGGCGCAGGCCTCGATCAGGTTCTGGCCCCCGTACTGCAGGAAGCTGCCGCCGAGCAGCGCCACGTCGCAGGCGGCGTAATAAAAATACATTTCCCCCAGCGTGTCGCCGAGCAGCACCGCCGTGTCCGCGGCGATCGTCCCGGCCGCGCTGCGCCGCTGCAGGCGCAGGCCGCGCACGGTCACCAGCGCCGCGACTGCATCGAAACGCTGCGGATGGCGCGGCACGATCACCAGCAGCGCATCGCCAAGGCCGCCGCGCTGCACGGCATCGAGCAGCAGGGTTTCCTCGCCGTCGCGGGTACTGGCCGCAACCAGTACCGGCCGCGTGCCGAGGCTGGCGCGCAGTTCGCACCCGGCAGTAACCTGGTCCGCCGGCACTTCGACGTCGAATTTCAGATTGCCGGTGACCGAGACCGCGGGCGCACCCAGTTCACGCAACCTTGACGCGTCTTCGACCGTCTGCGCGGTGATGCCTGCCAAGGCACGCAAGGCATCACGCGCCAGCGCGCCGGCACGGCGATAACCCGCCTGCGAACGAGGGGACAGGCGGGCATTGACCAGATACAGCAGCATACGTCGCGCCGCAGCCGCATGGATCAGGTTGGGCCAGATCTCGGTTTCAATCAGCACGCCGGCGACCGGACGAAAGCGTTCAAGAAACCGCGCCACCGCGCAGGGCTGGTCGTAAGGCAGGTAACACTGCAGCACGCTGTCGCCGAACAATGCCGCACCGGTCTCGCGGCCGGTGGGCGTCATGTGCGTCAGCAGGATGCGATGCCCCGGATGGCGTGCCTGCAGCGCACGGATCAGCGGCGCCGCCGCGCGCGTCTCGCCCACCGACACCGCATGCACCCAGATCCACGGTCCCGTACCGGAAACGCCGCCGTAAAAACCGAAACGCTCCGGCACGTGACGCAGGTACCCGGGTTGCCGGCGTGCGCGCCACAGCAGGCGCAGCAGCAACAGCGGCGTGGCGAGATACCACAGCAGTGAATACAGCAGGCGCGTCAAACGCATGGCAGCCACTCCAGCGCCGCCGCGATGACTTCCTCTGCCGACGGCGCCGTGCCCGGCCCGCCGAGATTGCGCGCCTGGCGGCAAGCATGGAGGCCGGTGGCCGCAGGATCGGTCGCGCAGTAGAGGCCAAGGGTCGGGGCACCAAGCGCTCCGGCAAGGTGGGTCAGGCCGGTGTCGGTGCCGACAACAACGCGCGCACGCGCCAACAGCGGCGCCAGCGCCTCAATGCCCAGCCGCTCCGGCACCATGGACTGCGGGATCCGCGCAGCCAGCCGTTCGCCGCGTTCGCGCTCCGCGAGCGTGCCCCAGGGCAGCACGCAGACGAGGCCGCGCGCGGCCAACGCGGCCCCGAGCTCGATCCAGTGCGCTTCCGGCC
>JAHCLD010000071.1 GCA_026125585.1 Burkholderiales bacterium | reverse complement strand
GGATGCCCTTCGACACGCTGCGCGATTTCACGCCGATGAGCCGCATCGGCACTTCGCCGGGCGGGTTGATCGTCCATCCTTCGCTGCCGGTGCGCAAGGTCGCGGACCTGGTCGCGCTGGCGAAGGCGAAGCCGGAGCAGATCGCGTTCGGATCCTCGGGTCCGGGCGGCGGCTCGCACCTCGGCGGAGAACTGTTCAACCTGCTGGCGAAGGTGAAGCTCCTGCACGTGCCGTACAAGGGCAGCGCGATGGCCACGACCTCGGTGCTCAGCGGCGAAACCCAGGTGGCATTCAACAACCCGACCTCGTCGATGCCGCACATCAAGGCGGGGCGGCTGCGCTTGGTCGCGGTGACCACGGCGAAACGCTGGCCGCTGATTCCCGATACCCCGACCATCACCGAATCGGGCGTGAAAGGCTACGAGCACCTGATCTGGAACGGCCTCGCGGTGCGTGCGGGCACGCCGAAGCCGGTGTTCGACCGCCTGTACGCCGAGCTGATCGAGGCGCTGAAGCTGCCGCAGCTCGCGGAACTGCTCGCGCGCGACAGCTCGCTGCCGTCTCCGGAAACGCCGCAGGCATTCATGCAGTTTCTCGAGAACGAGCAGAAGAAATGGGCGCCGGTGGTGAAGCAGGCGGGCATTTCCGCGCTCTGAGCGGTGTCATGAATCCAGTGGACGCCGATCGCGAAGCGGGTGCAACCGCGGTGCTGGCCGCCCATGTCGCCGGGCTGCGCTACGAGGCGCTGCCGCCGGCGGTGGTCGAGAAAACCCGGGCCTGCGTGCTCGACACCCTGGGCTGCATGCTGTTCGGCTCGACGCTGCCCTGGACGCGCATCGTCGCCGACGCGGCGCGCGAGGAGGGCGGCGCGGCCCAGGCTTTGCTGATCGGCGGCGCGGAGCGCCTGTCGGTGCCGCAGGCGGTGCTGGTCAACAGCACGGCCGGGCACGGTTTCGAGCTCGACGATGCGCACACCCGCGCGTCGATGCACGCGGGCTCGATCGCGGTGGCCGTGGCGCTGGCGTTGTCCGAATGGCGCGGCCCGGTGTCCGGCCGCGAGTTCATCACCGCGATTGTCGCCGGCTACGAGGCCGGCCTGCGCGTCGGCATCGCCGGCGCGGGGCGGATTTTCAGGCGCGGCTTTCATTCGGCGGCGGTATGCGGCGTTTTTGTCGCCGCCGCGACCGCGGCACGGCTGCTCGGCCTCGATGCGGCGCAGACGCGGCATGCCTTCGGCATCGCCGGTTCGATGGCTTCGGGCCTGATGGCGGCGCAGGAGGGCGCGATGGTCAAGCGCCTGCATGCCGGGCAGGCCGCGAAGAACGGTGTGACCGCCGCGCTGCTGGCGCGGCGCGGTTTTACCGGCATTACCAATGTGCTGGAAGCACCTTTCGGCGGTTTTTTCAGTTCGATGGCCGGCGGGGGCGACCTCGACGAACTGACCGCAGGTCTGGGCGCGCGATGGGAGACGCTGGCGCTGGGATTCAAGCCTTTCGCGACCGCCGGCGCCTGCCATCCCGCGCTGTCCCTGCTCGATGCCCTGATGGCGGAACACGGTCTGGGCGCGGGCGACATCGAAGGCATCGCGGTCGAATGCACCACCCACTGCCGCGACCACGTGGCCTGGCCCTATGTGCCGCAGGGCGTGGCTTCGGCGCAGATGAACCTTTATTACGCGCTGTCGGTGATGGCGCTGGAGCGCGCGGCGATGGTGGCCCAGTTCGACGAAGCGAAACTGGCCGATCCGCGGATTCTCGATTACATGAAGCGCATCCGCGTCGACGTCGACGCCGCCTTCGATGCGATGGGCAACGCCTTCCGCTATGCGACGCGCATCACGGTGACGACGCGGCGCGGCGAACGGCATGTCCGCGAAACGCTGCACCGGCCGGGTTCGCCGGACGCGCCGCTCGACGCCGCGCAGCTGTCGGCGAAGTTCGAGCAGCTCGCGGGGCATGTGCTCGATGCCGGCGGCCGCGAACGGCTGCGCGCGGTGGTGGACGCCTTGGAGCGCCTGCCGACGCTGCAGCCGCTGATCGACGCGCTACAGGTATAATTATAAGTATTTGATTTTATTGATATTTTTATTGGAGACCGGCGTTAGCGCCGGGCACCGAGTTGCAGCGCGCGGTCGCGCGAAGCCTTCAGGCTTTCCGGCGTCGTGCCGCTGTTCCAGCCCAGCAGGTTCTTCAGCACGATGTCGGTCAGCGCGTGCAGCCAGTCGTCGCGTTCGTTGAGGCAGGGGATGTAGTGCAGTTCCCGGCCGCCGGCCTTCAGGAATTCCGCTTTCGCCTCGATGGCGATTTCCTCCAGCGTTTCCAGGCAGTCGCTGACGAAGCCGGGGCAGGCGACGTCGACGCGTCCGGTTTTTTTCTTCGCCAGGCCGCGGATCACTTCCGCGGTGTACGGCTTCAGCCATTCGGTGCGGCCGAAGCGCGACTGGAAGGCGATGGTGTAGAAGCCGGGCTTCAGGCCGATCCGTTCGGCGATCAGGCGGCCGGTCTTCAGGCATTCGCAGTGGTACGGGTCGCCGAGGTCCAGCGTGCGCCGCGGCACGCCGTGGAAACTCAGCACCAGGTGGTCGCCGCGGCCGTTCCTGACCCAGTCGTCCTGGATGGCCTGCGCCGCGGCCCCGATGTAGCCCTCGTGGTCGTGGAAATGCTTCACGGTGCGCAGCGCCGGCGCGTTGCGCATGCGGCCGACGGCCTCGAAGGCGGCGTTGAAGGCGGTGGCGGTCGTGCTGGCCGAATACTGGGGATACAGCGGCAGCAGCAGGATGCGGTCGCAGCCCTGCGCCTTCAGCGATTCCAGCTTTTCACGGATCGACGGCCTGCCGTAGCGCATCGCGTAATCGACGACGTGCGGCTGCTTCAGCCGCTCGCCGAGGTAGCCGCGCAGCATCGTCGCCTGCTTTTCGGTGTGCACGGTCAGCGGCGAGCCTTCGCGGGTCCACACCTGCGCGTAGCGTCCGGCCGATGCCTTCGGCCGCGTGGTTAGCACGAACAGGTTCAGGATCAGCCACCAGACCGGGCGCGGAATCTCGACCACGTACGGATCGGACAGGAATTCGCGCAGATAGCGGCGTACGGCGGCGGGCGTCGGCGCCTCCGGCGAACCGAGGTTGACCAGCAGGATGCCGATTTTCGGCGCGCTGCCGTGGACATGCGGGGGTTCTTTGGCGAAATGGCTCAAGGCGGCGGCCTGTGAAATGTGTGCGGTGTACGGCGAAACATGCCCGGCGCCGGCCGGACGCTCAGCGCTGGGTCAGCGCGCTCGACAGCAGCTTGGCGGTGATGTCGACGATCGGGATCACGCGCTCGTAGGCCATGCGCGTCGGTCCGATGACGCCGACGGTGCCGACCACCCTGCCGTCGACCTCGTACGGCGCGGTGACCACGCTGCATTCGTCCAGCGGCTGCAGTCCGGCCTCGTTGCCGATGAAAATCTGCACGCCCTGGGCGCGGCTGGAGTGGTCGAGCAGCTGCAGCAGTGTCGTGCGGTGCTCGAACAGGTTGAACAGCTCGCGCAGCTTGTTCATGTTCGACGACAGGTCGTCGACGCCGAGCAGATTGATCCCGCCGGAAATCACCACGTCCTCCGCCGACTCGCTGACCGCCTGATCGCCGGCGGCCAGCGCCGCGGTCATCAGCCGGGTCATGTCCTCGCGCAGCTGCCGCAGTTCGGCCTGGATGCGGCGGCGGATCTCCTCGAAGCTGCAGCCGGCATAGTTCTGGTTGAGGATGTTGGCGGCCTCGACCAGTTCCGAGGGGGAGTAGGATTTCTCGGTCTGGATGATGCGGTTCTGCACGTCGCCTTCGGCGGTCACGAGGATCAGCAGCAGGCGTTTTTCGGCGAGCTTGAGGAATTCGATGTGGCGGAAGCCGGCGCTGCGCCGCGGCGTGACGACCACGCCGGCGAAACGCGTCAGTTCCGACAGCACGTGGGAGGCCGAGGCCACCAGTTTCTGCGTGTTCTCGACCTGCAACTGGCCTTCGAGCTGGTTGATCTCGACGCGGTCCAGCGGTTTCACCGTGAGCAGCGTGTCGACGAAGAAGCGGTAGCCACGGGCGGTGGGCACGCGGCCGGCGGAGGTGTGCGGGCTGGCGATGAAGCCCATGTCTTCAAGGTCGGCCATCACGTTGCGGATGCTGGCCGGCGACAGGTCGAGGCCCGAGAGCTTGGACAGCGCGCGCGATCCGACCGGCTGGCCGTCGGCGATGTAGCGCTCGACCAAGGCTTTCAGCAACAGTTGCGCGCGTTCGTTCAGCGCTTGCGTTTCATTCGCCATGCGGACGATTTTACACAAAACGGCCGGGGCGCCAGCACTCGCCGGGACGGAGCGCCAATGCCTTGTTTTTAATGGATTTGCGCGGCACCGGGGCGAAACGAATTATGGTTTAATGCGGCCATGCCTGCCGCCTTCCCCGCCGTCGCCCTGATCGGCAAATACAAGACGCCGGAGATCGCCGAGCCGGTCATGGCGCTCGCGCGCTTCCTCGAAAAACGTGGCGTGCGCGTGCTGCTCGACCGGCTGACCGCGGCGCACATCAGCGACTGCCCGTACGAGGTGCTGCTGCTCGAGGACCTCGGTCGCGAGGCGGATCTCGCGGTGGTGATCGGCGGCGACGGCACCATGCTCAACATCGCGCGCACCTTCGCGCCCTGCGACGTGGCGCTGGTCGGCGTCAACCAGGGGCGCCTCGGCTTCCTGACCGACATATCGCTCGACACGATGTTCGAGACCATCAGTTCGATCCTCGACGGCCAGTACGTGACCGAGGAGCGCATGCTGCTGGAGTCCGAGGTCTGGAGCGGCGGCAACGGCGGGCAGGAACGGGTGTTCGAGGTGCTGGCGTTCAACGACGTCGTGGTGGCCAAGGGCTTCCGCGGCGGGCTGGTTGAAATCGAGGTGCAGATCGACGGCCAGTTCATCTACAACCAGCGTTCCGATGGCCTGATCGTCGCCACGCCGACGGGCTCGACCGCCTACGCGCTGTCCTCGGGCGGGCCGATCGTGCATCCCGCGCTGTCGGTGATGGCGCTGGTGCCGGTGTCGCCGCACACGCTGTCCAACCGTCCGGTGGTGATCGGCGGCGACAGCGTCGTGGAAATCGTGGTGCGCAGCGCTGACGACCCGCGCGCGCATTTCGACAGCCATTCGCATTTCGATCTGCGCGAAGGCGATCGCGTGGTCGTGCGCCGCTATCCGCACAAGATCAAGCTGCTGCATCCGGTCGGGCACAGCTACTACGCGATGCTGCGCGAGAAACTGCACTGGAACAGGGACTGATTCTCCCGACGACCCGCCCGCCATGCTGCAACGGCTGACCATCCAGGACTTTGTCATCGTCGATCACCTCGAACTCGAGTTCGGCGCCGGTTTCACCGTGCTCACCGGAGAGACCGGCGCCGGCAAATCGATCCTGATCGATGCGCTGGCGCTGACGCTGGGCGAGCGCGCCGATGCCATCGCCGTGCGCCAGGGCGCCGCGCGCGCCGACATCACCGCGGAATTCGACATCGGCGGCAACCGGCCGCTCGCAGGCTGGCTGGCCGACCGCGATCTCGGCGGTGACGAAGGCGCCTGCCTGCTGCGGCGGGTGGTCGAATCCTCGGGCCGTTCGCGCGGCTTCATCAACGGCCATCCGGCGACCGCGGCCCAGTTGCGCGAGGCCGCCGATTTCCTGGTCGACATCCACGGCCAGCACCAGCACCAGTCGCTGAGCCGGCCGGCCGCGCAGCGCGCGCTGCTCGACGCCTACGGCGAGCTGGAGGCGCAGGCGGCGCTGGTCGCCGAACTCTGGCGCGCCTGGTCGCGGCGGCGCGAGGAGCGCTTGGCCTTCGAGGGCAATGCGGCGGCGATCGCGGCCGAGCGCGAGCGTCTCGAATGGCAGGCGCAGGACCTGGAGGCGCTGAAGCTCGTCCCTGGAGAGTGGGCGGCGGTCGGCGCCGAACATGCGCGCCTCGCGCATGCCGCGAGCCTGATCGAGGCCGCGCAGGCCGGCGTCGACATCCTGTCCGAAGGCGAGGGCGCGGCGCTGGCGCAGGTCAATGCCGTGATCGCGAGGCTGCAGCCGCTGCTGCGGCATGATCCGCGGCTGAAGGACATCCTCGATGCGCTGGAGCCGGCGCAGATCCAGCTGCAGGAGGCGGCCGGCGCGCTGCGCCGTTACGGCGAACGCACCGACCTCGATCCGCAGCGCCTGCGCGAGGTCGAGCAGCGCCTGGACGCGCTGCATGGCGCGGCGCGCAAGTACCGCGTCGATCCCGACGCACTGCCGGCGCTGGCCGAACACACCCGCGAACGCCTGACCGAACTGGGGGCCGGCGGCGATCCCGACACCCTGCGCCGGCGGGAGGCCGAGGCCGAAGCGGCCTGCCGCGAGGCGGCGAAGAAGCTGACTGCCGGCCGCAGGAAGGCGGCGAAAAAACTCGGCGAGACCGTCACCGCCGGCATGCAGGAGTTGGCGATGCAGGGCGGCGTGTTCGAGGTGGCGCTGGAGCCGCTGGAGACGCCGGCGGCCCACGGATCCGAGCAGGTCGAGTTCCGCGTCGCGGCGCATCCCGGCGTCGCGCCGCAACCCGTCGCCAAAACCGCATCCGGCGGCGAGCTGTCGCGGCTGTCGCTGGTGATACAGACCGCGCTCAGCCGGGTCGCGAAGGTGCCGACGCTCGTTTTCGACGAGGTCGACGTCGGCATCGGCGGCCGCGTCGCCGAAATCGTCGGCCGCATGCTGCGCGAACTCGGCGCGCGCCACCAGGTGATGTGCATCACCCATCTGCCGCAGGTGGCGGCGACGGCCGAACGGCAATGGCAGGTCAGCAAGGTGACGCGCGGCGGCAAGGTGTCTTCCGCGGTGGCCGAACTCGACGCCGCGGCGCGCATCGAGGAAATCGCGCGCATGCTCGGCGGCGTGAAAATCACGGAAACCACGCGCCGGCATGCCGCGGAGATGCTCGGCGCCGGACCCGCGAAGCGCCGCTGAACGGATTTTCAGTCCGCGACCATCCAGCCCAGCCAGGCTGCGGCCACCGTCAGCAGCAGTCCCGGCACCACCTGCATTGCAAAAAGCCTGCCGCCGCTGGCGAAGGCCACCACGATCTTGCTGACGGTGTTGCTGCTCAGGCCGATCAGCACCGGCAGCGCGGCCTGGGCCGTGGTGATGGTTCCCGAGGACACCAGGGAACCGGCGGAGGCCGTGGTTGCATGGGCGTCGGCGAGCCCGGTGAGTGCCGCCGCCGCGATCAGCCCGGTGGTGCCCAGCCGGTCGACCAGTGCCGCGGAGAGCAGGGTCACTCCGGAGATGGCCAGCGCGAAGAGCAGCGCGGTGCCGGGGCTGAAGGCGCGGCCGTGGTCGGCGTTTTCCGGTGCGTCGTGGTTCGCCGTGCGCAGCGTGAACAGCACGCCATAGGCGATGGCGGCGGCGCCGGCGCAGAGCAGCGGCAGGGCCAGCGCGCGCAGGGTGTCGAGGCTGGCGGCGGCGAGTATCACCGCCATTTGCAGGATCGTCGCCACCGTCGACAGCACCGCGCCGGCGGCGGCGGGCACCAGCAGCGCGGGATTGCGGCGGACGCGCGCGCCCATGCTGCCGATGGTTGCCGTGCTCGAAACAAAGCCGGAGGCGAGCCCCGCCGCGGCGAGGCCGAAGCGCGGCCCGAGGGTGCGCATCGCGACATGCCCCGCGGCGCCGATGGCCAGCATCAGCACCACGATGGTCCAGGCGTTGCGCGGATTGATGGCGTCGTAGGGCCCGATGTGGCGGTCGGGCACCAGCGGCAGCACGATCAGCGTGGCGGCGCACAGCACCAGCGCGTCGTTCAGTTCCCGGGTCGTCAGCACGCGGCGCACGAAATGGTGGATGTGGTCGCGCGCGGCGAGCAGGATCGCGACGCCCACGGCCAGCCCCGCCGCCAGCGGCGGTTCGCGCATCGCCAGCGCGCCCAGCAGCAAGGTCAGCAGCAGCGCGATTTCGGTGGTCAGCCCGGGGTCCTGCTTGAGCGTGCGCGCATAACCGATGGCGGCCAGCGCCGCGACGCCGGCGGCGGCCACGGCGAGCAACAGGGTTTCGCCGAGCATCATGCTGACTGCGCCGAGCAGCGACGCCACGGCAAAGCTGCGGATGCCCGCGATCCCGCGCGCCGGGCCTTCGCCCTTGCGCCGTTCGCGCTCGATGCCGATCAGCAGCCCGATGCCCAGGGCGACGGCCAGCCGCATCCAGGCTTGCTCGTCAGCGGGCATCGGTGGCGTGTGGGAGACGCCGGCGGATCCGGCGGCGGACGGTCAGTTCTTGCCCCTGTGCGGGCAGTTGCTCTTGCTGCAGTCGGCGTAGATGTGCAGGGAGTGGTCATGGATGCGGAAACCGCGCTCCTTGGCGATTTTCTCCTGCCGTTTTTCGATCTCGGCGTCGTAGAACTCCTCGACGTGACCGCATTGCAGGCAGACCAGGTGATCGTGGTGGCTGCCCTGGTTCAGCTCGTAGACCGCCTTGCCCGACTCGAAATGGTGGCGCATCAGCAGGCCGGCCTGCTCGAACTGGGTCAGCACGCGATAGACGGTTGCGAGGCCCGTGTCCGTGCCTTCCTCGACCAGCTTCTTGTAGACGTCCTCGGCGGCAAGGTGGCGCACGTCGCTTTTTTCGAACAGCTCGAGGATGCGCAGGCGGGGCAGGGTGGCCTTGAGGCCGATGGTCTTCAGATCGTTGTGGGAACTCATCGCATGTCCTGTCTGGAGGTGGGGCCTGCGGCGGGCGTCCACGGCGGGCGCCCGCTACGCTCATGAAGGATTGATTCTCGGCTATGATATCAGCAAAGTTTGCCGCTGATGCCGCGGGCCGGCGTGGCTCGATATCCGTTTTTTTTTCGTTTTTGCCGTTTTCCCCAGTTTCCCTTTTTCCTTCGCGTTTTCCCGATTTTCCCCGATGAAAAGAATCCTGATGATCACGCTGCTGGTGGCCGGTTGCGGCAACGTGCCGGTGCTGCCGGGCCTGCAGCCGTACAAGATCGATATCCAGCAGGGCAATTACGTGACCCAGGACATGGTTGCGAAGCTGAAGCCGGGCATGACGCGCAGCCAGGTGCGGTTCGCGCTGGGTACGCCGCTGATCGTCGATCCCTTCCGCACCGACCGCTGGGATTATGTCTACATGCTGCACAGGCAGGGCAGCCTGGTCGAGCAACGCCAGGTGACCGTGGTGTTCAAGGGCGATGTGCTCGACCGCATCGAAGGCGACGTCGTTGCCGGGACCGCGGCTCCGGCCGACGCCAAGGCCGCGGCACCCGCCGCGCCCGCACCGGAAAAGGAAAAGAAATGAGCGCCGCAAACGGCAGGACACGGATCGCGGTGGCCGGCAGCGGCGGCCGCATGGGTCGCATGCTGCTGGAGACGGTGGCGCAGGATGAACGCGCGCAACTCGCCGCTGCCCTGGAGCAGGCCGGCAATGCGCAGGTCGGGCGCGATGCCGGGGAACTGGCCGGCGCGCCACGCGGCGTGCTGATCAGCGACGACGCGGAGCGCGCGCTGGCGGGTTGCGACGTGCTGATCGATTTCACGCGGCCCGAGGGCACGCTGCGGCATCTCGCCATCTGCCGCAGGCTCAAGGTTCGCATGGTCATCGGCACCACCGGTTTCGACGAAGCCGGCAGGCAGGCGATCGCCGATGCGGCGCGCGACACCGGCATCGTGTTCGCGCCGAACATGAGCGTCGGCGTCAATGTCACGCTGAAGCTGCTGGAGATGGCGGCGAAAGCCATGGGCGCCGACCACGACATCGAGATCATCGAGGCCCATCACAAACACAAGGTCGACGCGCCCTCGGGCACCGCGCTGAAGATGGGCGAGGTGGTGGCCGGCGCGATGGGCAGGAAGCTCGCCGACTGCGCGGTGTATGCCCGCGAGGGCCATACCGGCGAGCGCAAGCCCGGCAGCATCGGCTTCGCCACCATCCGCGGCGGCGACATCGTCGGCGACCACACCGTGCTGTTTGCCGGCACCGGCGAACGCGTCGAGATCACGCACCGCTCGAACAGCCGCGCGACCTATGCGCAGGGCGCGGTGCGCGCCGCGCATTTCCTGATGGCGCGCCCGGCGGGGCTGTACGACATGTGGGATGTCCTCGGCTTGAAATAAAAAATTGTTTAAAATCAATAACTTATAATGACTCTCGCGGCGCGCACCGGTTTCAGCCTGCTGTTCGCCGCGATGCTGCTGCCGCTGACCGCCGCCGGCGCCGATGTGCGCGACCTGACCTATCGCAACGGCGACGTCGAGGTCGGCGCGAAACTCTATCTGCCCGAAGGCCGCGGCCCGCATCCCGCCGTGCTCTACGTGCACGCCCGCCGCGGCTGGGACGGGGAGGCCGATGCTCAGGTGCGGCGCTTCGTCGCCCACGGCCTCGCGGTGATCGCGCCGGATTACCACAGTTCGCGCTTTATCCCAGCATGGCCGATCGAACACGATCCTGCGACCGAGAAGGATGTCGAACTGGCGATCGACGCGCTGAAAAAAATCCCCGAAGTGCGTTCCGACCGCATCTGCGTCGCGGGTTTCTCGCGCGGCGGCTACCACGCCGTGCTGCTCGCTGCGCGGCGCAGCGAGGTCGCCTGTGTGGTGACCTATTACGGGCACATGGTCAATCCGAATGCGCCGGAACCCTGGCAGGTCTACCGTTACGCGCCGGAGATCGAAAAAATCCACGTGCCGGTG
>JAHCLD010000070.1 GCA_026125585.1 Burkholderiales bacterium | reverse complement strand
GGCGGCGGCCAGCGCCTCGCCGGCCGCGCCGAGTTTCACCAGCCAGGCTTCCGGCAGCACCAGGCCGTTGAAACCGGCCATCGCGCGCAGGATCGCCGCGGCCGATTCGATGTCCGGTGCGCGGAACAGCACCCAGGCGGCGACCACGGCAATGAAGGTCAGCAGGCATCCGGCGCGCCGGCCCCAGGGCGTCGACTGATGGATGTTGTGGCCGAGGCGGCGCCGGAACTCGCGCCAGCCGTGGTTGATGACCAGATACACCCCGTGCAGCGCGCCCCACAGCACGAAGGTCCAGCCCGCGCCGTGCCAGAGTCCGCCCAGCAGCATGGTGACCAGCAGGTTGATGTAGCGCCGCGTGCGGCTCTTGCGGTTGCCGCCCAGCGGCACGTACAGGTAATCGCGCAGGAAACGCGACAGGGTCATGTGCCAGCGCCGCCAGAAATCGATGATGTTCACCGCCTTGTACGGCGAGTGGAAATTGACCGGCAGGCGCACACCGAACAGCAGCGACAGCCCCACCGCCATGTCGGAATAGCCGGAAAAATCGAAATAGAGCTGGAAGGTGTAGGCCAATGCGCCGCACCAGGCTTCGAGCATGGTCAGCGTCACGCCGGCACCCGGCGCGTCGAATACCGGCGCGACATAGGGCGCGACGCCGTCGGCGATCAGCACTTTTTTCGCCAGCCCCAGCACAAACAGTGTCAGCCCCGCGGCGATCAGATCATGCTGCGGCCGGTAGATTTCGCGACGCGCGAACTGCGGCATCATTTCGCCGTGGTGCAGGATGGGCCCGGCGATCAGATGCGGGAAGTAGGTCACGAACAGGCCGTAATGCACCAGGTTGTATTCGCGCGCCTTGCCCTGGTGGGCATCGACGAGAAAGGCGATCTGGGTGAAGGTAAAAAAGGAAATGCCCAGCGGCAAAATGATTTCGCTGAAGCTCAGCCCGGCGCCGGTGACGGCATTGAGATTGTCGACGAAAAAGTTTGCATACTTGTAATAGGACAGCAACGCCAGATCGGCGATCACCGCCAGCGTCAGCAGCCGGCGGCTGCGCGCCGCGTCGCCGGCCGTATGCGCCCGGGCAATGGCGGTGCCGGCAAAGAAATTGCCGAGGATCGAAGCCAGCAGCAACAACACGTAGGCCGGACTCCACCAGCCGTAAAAGAACAGCGAGGCCGCGGCCAGCCAACCCGCGGCGAGTTTGGCGCTGAGGCGGCCGAGGCCGAAGAACACCAGCAGCGTCAGCGGCAGGAACAGGAATATGAAGGCCTGGGAATTGAATAACATCTAGTGGCTGGTCAAAGGTGGGCGGCAGGCAGGAGCGGTGGAATTGCTTGCCCGTGCTTGCTGCTCACCGCTTACCTTTTCTTACCTTGTTCCAAAAAACCGCCCCACTTCCCCCGCGATCCGTCGCGCCTCGTCTTCGGCAAGGCCGTAATACAGCGGCAGCCGCACGAGGCGGTCGGCGAGATCCTCGGTCACCGGCAATGGGCCGGCGCTGCGGCCGAAACGCTGCCCGGCGGGCGAGGCATGCAGGGGCACGTAATGGAACACCGCGTGCACCCCGGCCGCCTTCAGGTGGGCCAGCAGCGCCGGGCGTTCCGCGGCAGTCCGCGCGAACAGGTAGAACATGTGGCCATTGTCCGAGACACCTTCCGGCTCCGGCTGCGGCAGCACGAGCCGGCCGGCGTCGGCGAGGCTCTGCAGCGACTCGCGGTAAACCGCGCACAGCCGGCGGCGGTGCGCGATGATCGTCTCCGCGTGCTCCAGTTGCGCCCACAGGAAGGCACCGATCAGCTCGCTGGGCAGGAAGGAGGAGCCGATGTCGACCCAGGTGTACTTGTCGACCTCGCCGCGGAAGAACTTCGAACGGTTGGTGCCTTTCTCACGGATGATCTCGGCGCGCTCGGCCAGCAACGGGTTGTTGACCAGCAACGCCCCGCCCTCGCCGCTGATCACGTTCTTGGTTTCGTGGAAAGACAGACAGCCGAGGTCGCCGATGGCGCCGGGACGCCGGCCCCTGTAGTCCGACAGCACCGCCTGTGCCGCATCCTCCACCACCAGCAGATCATGGCGCCGCGCAATGGCCATGATCGTGTCCATCTCGCAGGCGACGCCGGCGTAATGCACCGGCACGATGGCCCGGGTCTTCGGCGTGATCGCGGCTTCGATCAGGGTTTCGTCAAGGTTCAGCGTATCGCGGCGGATGTCGACGAACACCGGCACGCCGCCGCGCAGCACGAAGGCATTGGCGGTGGACACGAAGGTGTACGAGGGCATGATCACCTCGTCGCCGGGCCGGATGTCGCAGAGCATCGCCGCCATTTCCAGCGCGGCAGTGCAGGAATGGGTCAGCAGCGCACGTTTCGCGCCGAGCTTTTGCTCCAGCCAGCGATGGCAGAGCTTCGTGTAATGCCCGTCGCCCGACAGGTGGCCCCGCGCCACCGCGTCGGTGATGTACTTCAGCTCCGCACCGATGGTGAAGGGCTTGTTGAAAGGCGTGCTCATGCCGGCGCCCTCGCCACGGCCAGCAGGGATCCGCCGCAGGGCAGCGGCAGCCCGGCACGGATCAGCAGCCGTTCGGCATCGAGGGCGCGTTCGAGCACGGCGTTGGCGAAGCGGCCGATGCGCAGCTCGGCCAGCGGATCGTAGCCGGCGGCATCGGCGCGGCGGGTCAGGCGGGACAGCATCATCAGCGGCAGCAGTACGGAGACGAAAGACGTCATTCTAGCGACGGCAAAGCCGCCACGCTCGAGCTTCCGCCGCAGCTCGGCCGCGGTGTAGCGCCGCACGTGGTGCGCGCGCACGTCGTACTCGCTCCACAGGAAGGGATGCTGGGGCACCGTCAGCAGCAGTCTGCCACCGGGCCGCAGCGCGCGGCGCATCTGCGCCAGCACGGCTTCATCCTCGCCGATGTGCTCGATCACGTCGAAAGCGCCGACGACGTCGAACTCCCGTTCGTAGGGCATGTGCCGCGCATCCATCTGCAGGAATTCGGCGCCCCGGACGCGCTGTGCGGCGAAACGCAGGCCTTCGGTTTCGGCCTCGCTGGCGACCAGCCGTGCCTGCGGAAAGGCCGCGGCGATGCCCTGTAGCACATAACCGGTGCCGCAGCCGACCTCGAGCAGGCTGCCGAAGCCCGGCGCGTAGAGCTGCAGCGCCCAGACGATCAGCCGGTTGCGCGCGCGGAACCAGAAGTTGCGCGCTTCCAGCGCCGCCAGTTCGGCGAACAGTGCGGGATCGAAACCTTCGGCCTGGTCCGCAAGCGCCGGGGCCAGCGCAACAAAGCCGTCGCGCTGCGGTGCCTGGTAGCCGCAACTGTCGCAATGCCAGCCCGCGGCGGCCAGAACGCCACCGCAGTCCGGACACAACCTCAACCCTGGCTCCCGACGACGATGCCCAGCGTGATCAGCGCCAGGCCGCCGATCTTCCAGGCGTTGACGGGTTCGTGGAACACCAGCGCGCTCAGCACCAGTACGCCGATGAAGGCGAGGCTCATGAAGGGATAGGCATGCGACAGCTCAAGTTTGGTCATCGCGGCCATCCACGACACCGCGGCAAGCAGGCCCGCCAGCAGACCCGAGATGATCCAAGGATTCAGCAGCAGCTTGGCGAGGAACCAGATGCGGTCCGGCGTCGCCTCGGGAAAAGCGCCGGCGGCGACGACCTGCCACTTGATTACGATCTGGCTGTAGACTGTCAAAAAAACTGTAATAAAAACAAATAGATAGCTCATGTCGTCCACCGGTGATAAACGTCGACGGGATGGCGCAGGCGAAAGCCCAGTGACTGATACAGACGGATCACCGCGATGTTGGCGGCGGAAATGGAACTGCAGAGTTCGGCATGGCCCTGCGCGAACAGTGCGTCGCAAACCGCGGTCCACAGGTATTTCGCCAGGCCGCGCCCGCGGAACGGCACGGCCATCGCGTGCAACACCAGGCGATTCTGCATGACGGCGATGAAGCCGGCGAGTTGCCCTTCGTAACGCAGGCCCCAGGCATCGCCCGCGGCATGCACCTGGCGCAGCCAGTTGTCGTAGCGCAGGTCGGCGCCGGCGCGCGGCAGGTTGAAATCGCGGTGGAAACGGCCGTGCTCGAAGGCGCCGTGGCAGATCGCCAGCAGCGCATCGAGCGCTTCATTGTGCGTGCAGGACGCCTTCGCGTCGCGGTGCCCTGCGAAGTCTCCGCGCCGGCAGTGCGGCTCCAGCAGCGTGTCGACGTAATAGAAGCCGTGGCGCTGCAGTGCCGACTTGTCCGCCAGCGGATCGACCTTGACCGCGTAATGTCCCGGCGTCGCCGCGGCCTCGCGCAGCGCGCTTTCGTCGACGGTGGTGATCTCGTAACAGTCGCGCCAGAATGCGGCGCTGTCCCACTCAACGCGCCGGATCGCGGGGTGCATGGTCGAAGGTGGCGTTCATCACGATGTACAGCGGCCGCTTTTTCGCCTCGTCGAAGGTCTTGCCGAGATAGATGCCAAGCACGCCGAGGATGCTGATGATGATGCCGCCGATGAAATACACGGACACGAACAGGCTCGGCCAGCCGACCACCGGCGAGCCGTAGAGCGCGGCGCGCACGAGGATGAACAGGCCGGCGGCAAAGGCCAGCAGCGACATGACGAAGCCGAAACGCACCGCCAGCCGCAGCGGCTTGTCGGAATAGGCGATGATGGTGTCGGTGGCGAGCCGCCACAGCTTGGCGAAGGTGTAGGTCGACCGGCCTTCGTGCCGGGCCGCATGGCTCACCTCGATCGAGGCCGTCGGAAAACCCATCCAGTTCACCAGTCCGCCGAAGAAACGCAGTTGCTCGCGCATCTGCCGGCTGGCCAGCGCCACCTTGCGCGACATGATGCGGAAGTTGCCGGTGGCGGCGTCGTACTCGGTGTCGGCAAGCCAGCTCAGCAGCCGGTAGAAACACCAGGACGAAAAACGCTTGAGCGCGCCGTCGGTGCGCCCCCCGCGCCGCGCCAGCACGACGTCATAACCTTCCTGCGCCTTGGCGTACAGCGCCGGAATCTCCTCGGGCCGGTCCTGCAGATCGCAGTCCATCACCACCACCCAGTCGCCTTCCGCGACATCGAGCCCGGCGGTGATGCCGTAGTGCTGGCCGAAATTGCGGCTGAACTGCAATCCCCTGACGCGCGGATCGGCCGCGGCAAGGCGGCGGATGATGTCCCAGGAACGGTCCCCGCCGCAGTCCTCGACCATCACGATCTCGAAATCCGCGGTGATGGGCTCCAGCGCGGCGACCAGCCGGCGGTAGAGCTCCTCGAGACAGCCCTCGGCCTTGTAGACGGGCGTGACCACCGAGATCCGCGGCATGCCTCAGCCCTCCCCGCCCGACAGGAACTGGTTGCGGTAGAGCTGCGCGTATTTGCCCTCGCGCGCCAGCAGTTCCTCGTGCGTCCCGGTTTCCGCAATGCGCCCGCCGTCGAGCACGACGATGCGGTGCGCCTTCTCGATGGTCGACAGGCGGTGCGCGATGACCAGCGTGGTGCGGCCGCGCATCAGCACCTCCAGCGCCGCCTGCACGTGGCGCTCGGATTCGGTGTCGAGCGCCGAAGTCGCCTCGTCGAGAATCAGCACCGGCGCATTCTTCAGCAGTGCGCGGGCAATCGCCAGGCGCTGGCGCTGGCCGCCGGAAAGCTTGACGCCGTTTTCGCCGACCATGGTGTCGAAACCCTGCGGCATCTGCGCGATGAATTCCATCGCATGCGCAGCTTCGGCCGCGGCAACGATCTCGGCGCGCGATGCCTGTTTCATCGCGCCGTAGGCGATGTTCGCGGCCACGGTGTCGTTGAACAGCACCACATCCTGGCTGACCAGCGCAATGTTCGCGCGCAGGCCGGCGAGCGTCAGGTCCGCGGTGTCGCGACCGTCGAGCAGGATGCGGCCGGTCGTCGGCATGTAAAAGCGCGGCACCAGGTTGGCCAGCGTGGTCTTGCCGCTGCCCGAGGCCCCGACCAGCGCCACCGTTTCGCCGGGCGCGATGGCGAGATCGATGCCGTCGAGCGCGTTGCGGCTGTCACCGTAAGCGAAGGCCACCCGCTCGAAACGGATCTCTCCGCGCACGCGGCCCGGATCGACGGTTCCGCGATCCGACTCGCCGGGCTGGTCGATCAGCGCGAACACGCTCTCCGCCGCGGCGAGCCCGCGCTGCAGCGGTTCGTTGACGCTGGTGACGCGTTTCAGCGGCGCGGTCAGCATCAGCATCGCGGTGATGAACGAGACGAAGCCGCCGACGGTGATCTGCGCCGCGGTCGACTCCCGGGTCGCCAGGTAGACGATGGTCGCCAGCGCCAGCGCGGCGATGAACTGCACGATCGGCACGCTCGCCGCGGACGCCGCGACCTGCTTCATCAGCTGGCGGCGCACGCTGTTGGCCTGTTCGTCGAAGCGCCGCTGTTCGTAATCCTGTCCGCCGAAGAGCTTGACCACGCGGTGCCCTTCGATGGTTTCCTGGATCACCTGGGTCATGTCGCCCATCTGGTTCTGCACCGCGCGGCTGGAATTGCGCAGGCGCACGCTGATCACCCGCACCACCAGCACGATCACCGGCGCCATCACCAGCGCGAACAGCGTCAGCCTCCAGTTCAGCCACAGCATCCACGCCAGCAGGCCGATGATCACCAGCGCGTCCTTGAATATCGCCGTCAGCACGCTGGTCGCCGCAGTGGTGACCTGCATCACGTCGAAGGTCAGCTTGGAAATCAGGTTGCCCGAGGCCTGGTCGTCGTAATAGCGCGCCGGCAACGTCAGCAGCTTGCGGAACATCACACCGCGCAGGTCCATCACCAGCCGGTTGCCGACCCAGGACAACGCGAACTGCGCAAGGTACTCGGCCAGTCCGCGCACGACGAACAGGCCGACGATGAACACCGGCGTCCAGCGGATCACCGCCTCGTCCTTTTCGACGAATACGCCGTCGAGCAGCGGCTTCAGCAATGCCGGCAATGCCGGTTCGGTGGCGGCGACGATGACGATGCCGAGAACGCCGAGGGCGAACACCCGCCAGTACGGCCGCACGTGCCGCAACAGTCGCAGATAGAGCTCGGTTCCGGACATCGTTTGCACGGGCCGAACAATAGCAAACTTTTGATAATTAAGGAAAACTGGCAAAGAAAAAGCCGCGCCGAAGCGCGGCTTGATCCGGCGGCGGAATGCTCAGCGGAAGGTGTACGCCACGGAAATCCCGAAATTGCGTTCCGGCAGCGGATAGGCGTTGTAGCGGTCAGGCACGAACTGGCTGCGTACCGCATAGTTGTAGTACTTGCGGTCGAACAGATTGTTGATTGCGGCGCTCAGCGTCCACGGGCCTTCACGGTGCGACAGTTTCAGGTCGGCGACGACGTAGGACGGAATCTGCGTGCCGAGGGTATTGCCCTGATCGTTGTCCATGTACTGTTTCGCCACATAAGTGGCCAGCAGGCTGATCCGGGTCGCCCCGCTGAACGCCCATACCGCGCCGAGGTTGATCTTGTGACGCGGCACCAGCGGCACCGTTTTGCCGGCAATCACCACGTTGGTCTGGGTGAAGGCACCGCCCGGCAGCACGCCATCACGGAATACCGCGTCGGTGTAGGTATAGGCGCCCGACAGCGACAGCGGGCGCAACGGCTGCCATTTGCCTTCGAGCTCCAGCCCGCGGCGGCGCGATGGCGGCAGATTGGTGTTGCCGATGCCGCTCGTAAACGCATCGAGATGGATCTCGTCGCGCACATCCATCTGGAACAGCGCCGCGCGCAGCCAGGCCGAGGCATCCCGGAACTCGACGCCCAGCTCATGGTGGCGCGCGGTCTGCGGCCGCAGGAACTGGAACTGGTTGGTGAACAACGCCGAGGTTTCGTAGATTTCATCGACGTTGGCGAAGCGGTAGCTGCGCCCGGTTTTTGCGGTCAGCGCCGCGCCCGGAGTCACGACATAACGCGCGCCGAGCTCGTAGGCCTTTTCCGACTCGCGCTGCTGCCCCGACGGCGCGCCCGATCCGAAAGCGCCACCGGGTGCCGCGGCATCGAAACGGTCCTCGGCATCGATCGCGAACCGCTCGCCGCGCAGGCCGGCCATCAGCGTCAGCCGCTCGGATACAGTCAGCGAATCCTGGATATAGAAACCGAGGGTTTCCTGCTGCGCGTCGATGGTGTTGAACGGACGGCCGATGTTCGCCACCGCGTCCGAGCGCCGCAGCCGATAATCCCAGCGCTGCCAGTCGAGGCCGAAAACCAGCGTGTGTTTGCCGCCGGGCAGCGCCGGCGTCGCCTTGAACCGCGGCGAGAACGACCAGACATCGAGATCGGCGACGCGAAAATCCGGAAACCCGCCGAAATCGAAATAGGACACCTGCTCCTTGTCACGCCAGCCCAGGCCGAGATTGAACTCGCCGAGGCCGGTGTCATGGCGCCAGTCGAGGTTCATGCGGTTGCCGTTGCGCTGCGACCAGTCGAGCGGCGTCTGCGCGCCGCGGCGGTTGGTCGCCAGTTGGTTGACGCCCGCGCTCGGCTGCACCTGGCGCGCGCCCGGCAGGCGGATGCCCTGGTGGTCGGTACCCAGTTTCAACGCGATCTCGCCGCTGCCGGTGAGCACGCGGAAATCGGCCAGTGCATTGGTCTGGCGGTTGTGGTTGTTGTCACGATAGCCGTCGGACTCGAAGTTGTTCGCGGTGAGGTTGAAACCGATGCGCTCGCCGGCATAGTTCGCCGAGGCGTTGAGTTCCTTCATGCCGTAGGAACCTGCACGTACGCCCAGGGTCGCCCCGGTGGGCTGCGCCAGCGGCGAACGGGTGATGATGTTGACCACGCCGGAAGTCGCGCCGTCGCCGTAGAGCACGGCGCCGCCGCCGCGGACGATTTCGATGCGCTCGATCGCCGTCATCGGCAGTGCCGACCACTGCACGCCGGAAAGATCGAGGTCGGCGGCGCGGCGGCCATCGATCAGGATCAGCGTGTTCTGTGTGCCGCCGATGCCGAAGCCGCGCAGATCGATGGTCGTCGTCGACGCGTTGTTGCCGAAAAAATCGTGAATGTGAATGCCCGCCTGCTCGGCCAGCAAGTCGGGCACGGTCTTTGCGGCGCTGCGCAGCATGTCCTCGGCGGTGATCACCGTGACATTGACCGGCTTGTCGTCGTAACGGTCCTTGAATCGCGTGGCGGTGACGACCACCGGCTCCAGTACTCCCATTGCCGGCGGCTGCTCCGCCGCCGTGGCCAGACCTGCCGCCAGCACGCCGGCCGCGGCACCCATCAGAAACAAACGCATCTCCACTGCTCCCTGTCAGGCGCGCCCGCCGCGCGCAAAAAAATCCCGAGGAAGCGCTGCAGAGGAGAAATGGAGACCTGTGACACCGGGTTCGCCGCCTCCCCGCGGCACTTCCACCACAGCGTTGCAGGCCGGTCTCCGGGCTCACGATCCGCTGTCGCGCCGCCTTCCCATGTCCGCATCGACACAGTGGCTGATGGCGCGCAGTGCATCCGGTGTGCCGGATGCCGATCGCTTACCGTTGCGGGGGCAGCACAGGCCTGGGCGAAGACGCCGCACCTGTTTCCCGTTTAACCGACGTCCCGAAAGGGAGAGGTCGGCACCCGAAACGCGTCCGGAACTGGCCGCTTGCGGTCGCGGTTCGTTTCGGACAGGGCGGATTGTATCTCAGGCCGGCGCCGGGATCATCACTGGCAGTCGTTTATTTTTCTTTTAAAAACAAATGCTTATAAATAACCATCAACGGTTCTTGGGACAACCCGGCGGACAAATCGGACCGTCTGCCTGCCGAACGGTCCGGTGCCATCACCCGACATGCCAAACTACATTCAAAACCCGGTGTTAACGATTGAGCTGTCTGGATTTTCCGCACCATCCCCACTATAGTGCGCGCATGGAAGCCGAACTCAAGGCACTGGAGGACAAACTCGCGCAGTTTGTCGAAAGCAACCAGCGGCTGCGCGAAGACACGCAGCGGCTGCGCCAAGAGCTTGCCGCAAGCCTGCATCGCAACAAGCAGCTCGAACAGAAAATCGAGGCCGCCAGCGAGCGCCTCGAGGAAATCGTCAAGCAGATCCCCGCCGAGGAAACATGAGCGCCGACCCGAAGGGTTTGCAGATCAACATCATGGGACGCGAATTTCGCGTCGCTTGTGCGGAACACGAGCAGAAAGGCCTGCTCGAAGCGGTCGAATACCTCAACGGCAAGATGCAGGAAATCCGCGACCGCGGCAAAGTCATCGGACTCGAACGCGTCGCGATCATGGCCGCGCTGAACATCACGCACGAGTTCCTGTCGATGAAGGTCGGCGGCTTTGACATCGCGGAAACCAAGCGTAGAATCCAGCGCATGGAGACGGCCATCGATCAGGCGATGGCGGAGCAAGCCAAGCTGTTCTGAACGTTTGTTCTGAACACTGTTACCGCGTTGTTCGCGATACGACTGCCCCGCCGATTGTCCTGCCGGTGTTCCGTCCAACGTTTCCCCTGCGGTGTTTGTCCGGGCCATATACTCTTTGAGCCAATAGACGTTGCTCTGGCCGCCGACCACAGCGGTTTCGGTGTGCGCGTCCCACGTCGGATGTGCCTGAAGAAATCCGGAAGGTGGCCGCCTTGAACCTCAGGTTCAGGATGCTGGTCTGTGACGGCACATGCGGGGGACCCCAAACCGATGCGGCGCAGCCGCATTTTTTTTGCGTGGTATCCAGCTTAAAAACAGAATCAGCCACAGAGGGCACAGAGAACACAGAGGGATTTTCCGGGTTGTCCGCGCCGGGCTCTCCCATCAGCGTCAATGCATGTAAAAATGCCCCGCACGCCGCGTTTTTCTCTGTGTCCTCTGTGCCCTCTGTGGCTAACAGTTTTTTGCAATTTCACACCCCA
>JAHCLD010000007.1 GCA_026125585.1 Burkholderiales bacterium | reverse complement strand
GCGGGAGATTGCGGCGCTGGCGGCGGGGATGGGCGGGCCGAAGCGGGTAGCGGCGTAAAACCGCCTATCCACGGACGTCTCCATCAGCCAACGGCGCCGGAATATAATGACATCGTCACATTGGCACAAAAACCGGCGAGTCGCAGGGGAAAAAAGTGGCCGACAAAACACTGTACGACATACTTGAAATCAGTCCGGCCGCGTCTCCGGAGGTGGTGCTCGCCGCCTACGAGAGACTTTCCGAAAAGTACGATCCGCAGAACCCGGAAAACAGCGGCAACCCCGACAGCAAGATCATGCACAGCGCAGTGGAAGAGGCTTATTTCACGATCAAAAATCCGGAAAAGCGCGCCCAATACGACAAAAAACTGGAAGCAAGAAACCGTGCGATGTACCAGCACGTCGAAATCGTCGACCCCTTCTGGACAATGCCGAAACTGATCATGGTCGCGCTGATCATTATCATCGGCGGCGGCTATTATTACGATTACGCGGAGAAGAAAAACGAAGCCAGACTGGCTGCCGAAACCGCTATTGCGGAAGCCCGGGCCCGGGAAGCGGCGGAAAAAGTGCGCGGCGAAACAGAGCAGGCGCGGCTGATGTTCATGCAGCAACAACAGGAGCGTATGACCGAGGAACGCAACCGGCGCGAGCGGGAGCAGGCACTACGCCAGTTCTCCAATGAACAAAGGACATACACCGAATCGGCAAGCCGAAAAGAACGCCAGGATCAGCAACGTGCGGAATTGCAGCGCCAGCGCGAAGAGCAGCAGGCCGCAGCCGCCGCCCGCAACCTGGCCGCAAAAGAAAAAGCCGAACTGTGCCGCATCGAACGCGAACGGTATGGCAGGGCAATCTCATGTTAACAATGCAAAATATCGACAGGGGCATCGCATGACACACATGAAAATGTTTCTCCCGGGAATTCTGATGGTGATCAGCTTCACAATAACCTGTGCCGGTGCCAGCGAACGAAAGGCCTACAAGATCATTGACGAAAAAGGCAATGTGACTTATTCCCAGACCCCGCCAACGCAAGCCAAGTCGGTGCAGAAAGTTGACATTTCTCCGGCAAACTCGGGACGCGGCGGAAATATCGAGAACCGCGATCTTCTCCGGCAGCAACAGTCCAGCAATCATGCCGACCAGCGCAACCGGACGATATACAGCCAGCAGAGAAAACGGGAAGAGGCCGAGCAACAACGGATCACAAACCTCAAGGCGGAATGCAACCGAAACCGCGGTGCCGACTGCGAAAATCCCGAGACGTTACGGCTGATTGAAGCCCAAAAGATACCGGGCGGCCGAAACTTTCGTTGAAATCAGGGTATCGGCACACCGGCAAGCCTGAACTGATCCTACGGTTGCCACGACCACCGTGAGCGGGCGTCACGCCGCGGGTTTGCCCACCATTTTTTCAGCAACCTCAAGCAACCGGAGTCACCTCCCGCTCAATGCGCTTGCCAATCGCCTGCTCGGCAATCCGCAAGTCGTAAGCCGCCTGCAGATTGAGCCAGGACCGCGCATCGCCGCCAAAGTAGCGCGCCAGCCGCATCGCCGTATCAGCGGTGATGCCGCGGCGTTCCCGCACCACGTCGTTGATGCGCGGCGCCGGCACGTTGAGCGCCTTCGCCAGCGCGTTCGCACTCATGTCCAGCGGCACGAGATAGTCCTCGCGCAGAATTTCCCCCGGATGCACCGGGCGCATGCCGTTCTTGATCATCCGTTCACCCCGTCAGTGATAATCCACGATCTCGACATCTTCCGCTCCCGACGCCGTCCAGCGGAAACACAGCCGGAACTGGTCGTTGATGCGGATGCTGTACTGCCCGCTGCGGTCGCCCTTCAGCGCTTCCAGCCGGTTGCCCGGCGGCGCGCGCAGGAAGTCCAGCGTCTCGGCTGCATCGAGCTGCGTCAGCTTGCGCGTGGCCACAGTCGAAATTGCCGAAAAGCGCCGGTTTTTACCCGTCTCAAACAGGGCCCTGGTATCAGCGCAGCGGAAGCTCTTGATCACCGGAAAAGATTATAACGTTTAACGTTAAACGTCAAATCAGGATCGGGCGCGCCTCCCCTGCCCCCACCGCTTCCTCAGCATCGCCAGAAACTCCTGCGCCGCCGGCGACAGCGTGACGCCGCGGCGGCGGATCACCGCCAGCGTGCGCGTCAGCTTCGGCTCGATTAGCGGCCGGCTGACCAGGCTTGAACTCCTCCTGCCCGCCAGCGCCAGCGTCGGCACCGCGATGACGCCGATGCCGGCCTCGACCAGGCCGAGCCCGGTCGAGAAGGAGTGCTGCACCTCGTAGGTCCAGCGCTGCTGCGGCAGGTGCGCGGGCAGGCCGAAGTCGAGCAGCGCGCGGTTGCCGCTCATGCGCCCGACGGTGATCACGCGGTGCCGCGCCAGTTCGGCCCATTTCACGGTCTTCTTTTTCGCCAGCGGGTGGTCGCGGTGGCAGGCGAGCACGAAGGGATCGTCGAACAGCGTTTCGGTCTCGATCTCCGGCTCCCCGGGGCCGGACGGCGTCAGGCCGAACTCGGCCTCGCCGCGCAGCACGGCCTGCAGCACTTCGTTGGCGTGCACGTCGAGGATGCGGATGCGGTTGTCGGGATGTTTCGCGCCGTAGTCGCGGATCACCGGCGGCAACACCTGCAGCGCCGCGGTCGGCACGCAGGCGATGGTGACCTGGCCCGCGCCGCGCGCGGCCATGTCGCGCAGGCCGCCCAGCGACTGCTCCAACTCCTCGATCAGCCGCCGCGCCTGCGGCAGAAAGTCGCGCCCCACCGCGGTCAGGCGCACCTTGCGCGTGGTGCGGTCGAGCAGGCGCACGCCGAGGCCCTGCTCCAGCTTGCTGATGCGCCGCGACAGCGCGGACTGCGACAGGTGCAGGGCTTCGGCGGCCTGGTGGAAGCTGCCGAGTTCCGCAATGCGGGCGAAAGCCTGGAGGCCGGGGATGTCGAGGTTCATGGCGGCTTTGGTGATCGGAGCCTCTGCGCAACAGGATCCATTGATGCACAGCAGCGAACAATTATTGCAACAATCTCATTTTACTCATGAGTCGGACGCCGCGATAATGGCTTCTCTCCGCTGAACCGCACTCCCGAAAGGTCCACAACATGCAACAGGAATTCGACGTCGTCGTCGTCGGCAAGGGCAATGCCGCCATGTGCGCGGCCCTCTCCGCCCACGACCAGGGCGCGAAAGTCGCCATCCTCGAAGCCGCCACCGAAGACGAGGGCGGCGGCAACAGCCGCTTCGCCGGCGGCGTGATGCGCTTCGCGTACGAAACCGTCGAGGACCTGCTGAAGATCACCGACATCAGCGAGCAGGAAATCGCCGAGACCGACTTCGGCAGCAACACCCGCGAGGAATACCTCGACAAGCTCTACCAGCTCACCAGCTACCGCACCGATCCCGATCTGTCGGAGTACCTGGTCAACGAAAGCCTGCCGACGATGATCTGGCTGCGCTCCAAGGGCGTGAAGTTCGTGCCGAACTGGGGACGCCAGTCGGCGGTGGTCGACGGCAAGCGCCGCTTCTTCGGCAACATGCCGATCGAGGCCCACGGCGGCGGCGCCGGGCTGGTGCAGTACCTCGACAAGGCAGTCAAGGCCGCCGGCATTCCGGTGTTTTTCGAGACCCGCGCGATCCGGCTGCTGTACGACGGCGCCACGGTCGGCGGCGTGCAGGTGCGCCAGAAGGGCAAATCCTTCGAGATCAGGGCGAAAGCCGTGGTGCTCGCCTGCGGCGGCTTCGAAGCCAACCCCGAGATGCGCGCGCGCTACCTCGGCCCGGGCTGGGAGCTCTGCAAGGTGCGCGGCTCGCGCTTCAACGTCGGCGACGGCCTGAAGATGGCGCTCGACATCGGCGCTGCGCCCTACGGCAACTGGTCAGGCTGCCACGCCACCGGCTGGGACCGCTACGCGCCGGAGTTCGGCGACGTCAGCGTCGGCGACCAATTCCAGAAGCACAGCTACATCTTCGGCCTGCTGATCAATTCCGAAGGCAAACGCTTTGTCGACGAAGGCTACGACTTCCATTCCTTCACCTACGCCAAATACGGCGGCGAGGTGCTGAAGCAGCCCGGCCAGTTCGCCTGGCAGGTGTTCGACGCGAAAGTCACCAAGCTGCTGCGCTCGGAGTACCGCATCAAGTTCATGACCAAGGTCAGCGCCAACACGCTGGAGGAACTGGCAACCAAGCTCGAAGGCGTCAATCCCGAGGGCTTCCTGAAGACCGTGCGCGACTACAACAACGCGGTGATGAAGGACGTGCCCTTCAACCACGTAATCAAGGACGGCAAGGGCACGGTCGGCATCGAGCCGCCCAAGTCGAACTGGGCGCAGGTGCTCGACACGCCGCCCTACGACGCCTACGCCACCACCTGCGGCATCACCTTCACCTTCGGCGGCCTGCGCATCGACAAGGAAAGCGGCCAGGTCGTCGATTCGAACCAGCTGCCGATCCCCGGCCTCTACTGCGCCGGCGAAATGGTCGGCGGGCTGTTCTACTTTAATTACCCCAGCGGCACCGGGCTGGTGTCGGGCGCGGTGTTCGGCAAGATGGCCGGCGCCTCGGCCGGCAAGGCGGCAACGCAAGGCTGACCGCCCGTGTCGCCCAGACAAAACAGCGTCGTCATTCCGGCCAGACGGAACACGAGCCGGAATCCGGAAGTGCCGGCACGCCTCCCGGATGCCGGCTTTCGCCGGCATGACGATTTTTGATTGACTGCAGCAAGGAAAAACCAAATTGTCCTCCACCAAACCGCCCCTGCTCCCCGACGCCACCCGCGACCTCGCCCGCTTCGGCGCGGCGCTGCGTTTTGAAGACATTCCCGCCGAAGCCGTCGCGCGAATCAAACTCTCGCTGCTCGACAGCCTCGGCTGCTGCCTCTACGGCGCGACGCTGCCGTGGACGCGCAAGGTCGCAGAACTCGCCGACGCCGAAGGCGCGCAACCGGTGGCGACGCTGATCGGGCTCGGCCGCAAGACCTCGCCCGCGCTGGCGGCGCTGGTCAACGGCACTTCGGGCCACGCCTTCGAACTCGACGACATCCACAAGGAATCCATCGTCCACGTCGGCTCGATCGCGACGCCGGTGGCGCTGAACCTGGCCGAAGCGAAGGTGGCTGGCGGCGGGAAAGTTTCCGGACGCGATCTGCTGACCGCGATGGTCGCCGGCTACGAGATCGGCCACCGCGTCGGCAACGCCGCGACGATGAGTCTGTTCTTCCGCGGCTTCCACCCGCAGGGCACCTCGGGCGCCTTCGCCGCCGCCGCCACCGCGGCGCGGATGCTGGACCTCGACGCGGTGCAGTTCCAGCACGCGCTGGGCATGGCCGGCTCCCAAGCCGGCGGCCTGATGGCGGCGCAGGAAGGTGCGATGGTCAAGCGCTTCCACAGCGGCCGCGCGGCGCAGAGCGGCGTCTACGCGGCGCAGCTCGCGAGCCGCGGCTTCACCGGCATCCTCGATGCGCTGGAGGCGCCGTACGGCGGCTATCTCGCCACCTACTCGGACAAGCCGGACCCGTCGCGGCTGACTGCCGGACTCGGCAATGCGGGCCCCGGCAGGACCTGGGAAACGCTGAACGTCGGCTACAAGCCGCATGCCAGCGTCACCAGCATCCACAGCGTGCTCGACGCGCTGTCGGAACTGATGCAGGAACACGGGATCAAGGCCGCCGACATCGCGAAGGTCGAAGCGGGCCTGTCGCCGATGACGCACGTGCACTGCGCCTGGGAGTACAAGGCGCAGGGCGTCACCGCGGCGCAGATGAACCTGTACTACGGCATGGCGGTGATCGCGCTCGACGGCGCGGCCTTCACCGAGCAGTTCCGCGAGGCGCGGCTCGCCGATCCGCGGATCCTCGATTTCATCCAGCGCATCACGGCGACCGTCGATCCCGAGATCGAGAAGATGGGCGCGCCCTTCCGCCACGCTTCCCGTGTCAGAATCACCACCCGCGACGGCAAAGTCCATGAAAAGCTGGCGCTGCACCGCCGCGGCAGCCCGGAGAATCCGCTGGCGCCGGAGGAGGTCGTGCACAAGTTCCGCAACGTCGTCGCGCCGTGCATGGCCAAGGCCGATGCCGAACGCATCATCGCCACCGTCGACCGCTGCGAAGAGCTCGCGGACATCGGCGAACTGGCCGGCATCGTCGGCGCCGCGGTCAGCCTGCCCCGGTGAAATTCATGATTTTATAAGTATTTGTTTTTATTGATATTTTTATAGAACCCCTCAGAGAAAGACTCCGCACCATGGCCAAACAATCGACCAGCGACAATCCCTACACTCGCGGCATCGCGCAGTTCGTCTCCGGGCTGACCTACGACAAGATTCCGGAGGAAGTGCGCCACCGCAACAAGCTGCTGATGCTCGACTCGCTGGGCTGCGCGCTGTACGGCGCGGATCTCGAATGGAGCCGCATCCTGCAGGACAAGCTGGAGAGCATCGACGCGACCCGCCAGTGCAGCGTCTGGGGCACGAACAAGAAACTCTCGGCACCGCATGCCGCGCTGGTCAACGGCACGCAGGTGCAGGGCTTCGAACTCGACGACGTGCACCGCGCCGGCGTGCTGCACGTCGGCGCCGTGGTACTGCCGGCGCTGATCGCCGTGACCGAAATGAAGCCGGGCATGAGCGGCAGGGAATTCCTGACCGCCGCCGTCGCCGGCTACGAAATCGGCCCGCGCGTCGGCCTCTGCATGGGCCCCTCACACATCGCCTCGGGCTGGCACTCGGGCGCGACGCTGGGCGTGTTCTCCGCCGCCGCGGGCGCCGCGCGCGGCCTGAAGCTCGACACCGACAGGACCGTGCACGCGCTGGGCATCGCCGGCACCCAGGCCGCGGGCCTGATGGCCGCGCAGTTCGGCGCGATGGTCAAACGCATGCACGCCGGCCGCTCCTCGCAGTCGGGCCTCTACGGCGCGCTGCTCGCCGAAGCCGGCTTCACCGGCATCCTGAACGTGCTGGAGAGCGAATACGGCGGCTTCTGCACGACGCTGTCGCAGTCGACCGACAAGTTCAATCTCGCGGAACTCACCGCCGGCTTCGGCGAGGTGTGGCAGACCATGGGCATCGCGCTGAAGTTCTACGCCTGCGTCGGCACCAACCACACCACGCTCGATGCGCTGCGCGACATGCGCAAGGAACGTCCGTTCACCCACGACGACGTGAAAAAGGTCGTCGTCCACGGCTCCGAAGTCACGGTGCACCACGTCGGCTGGCCGTACGAGCCGCAGGGTCTGACCTCGGCGCAGCTCAACATGCCGTACTGCATCGCCGCCTGGCTGATCGAGAACGACTGCTTCGTCGACCAGTTCACCGAAGCGATGGTCGCCGACCCGCAGCGCATCGCGCTGTCGAAGAAAGTCGAGGTGATCCACGACCCGGCGATCACCGCGCTCGGCGCCAAGCTGCGGCACAAGGTCCACGTCGAACTGCACCTCAACGACGGCACGGTCATGAAGCGCACCGTCGAAGCCGCGCGCGGCAGCGAAAAGCATTTCGCGTCCGACGCAGAGATCATCGAGAAATTCGAGAAACTGGCGTCGAAGGCGCTGCCGAAGACGCGCGTCGGGGAACTGCGCGACGCGGTGATGGGCATCGAGAAGCTGCCCGACGCCACGGTGCTGTCGAAACTGCTGTCGGCGTAGGCGCGATGGACGCGGCGGACAGGACGCAGACGGCGGCACGCACGCTGGCGGCCTGGGCCGCCGGCCTGCGTTACGAGGACATCCCGGACGCGGCGCGCGAGCGCGCGCGCCAGTGCATCATCGACACCGCCGGCGCGGCGCTGTTCGGCGCGCGCCTGCCGTGGAGCCGGATCGTCGCCGGTCATGCGAAAGACTGCGGCGGCAACGGCGCCAGCCGCGTCATCGGCACCGCGCTGAAAGTCGCGCCGCCCGCGGCGGCGCTGGCCAACGGCGTCTGCGCGCACGCCTTCGAACTCGACGGCCTGCGCAAACCCAGCGCCGGCGTGCATCCCGGCGCGATCCTGCTGCCCTCCGCACTCGCGGTTGCGGAACATCAGGGCGCGGACGGCAAGGCGCTGCTGACCGCCTTCATCGCCGGCGCGGAAGTGATGTTCCGCATCGGCCTCGCGGCGAAGCAGACGACCGAATCGCTGGGCTTCCATGCGCCGGGCACCAATGGCCCCTTCGGCTCGGCCATCGTCGCCGGACAGTTGCTGGGACTGGATGCGGAGCAACTGACGCAGGCGCTGGGCATCGCCGGCTCGCTGGGCGGCGGACTTCTGGCCTTCGCCAGGGCCGGCAACGGCGCGATGGTCAAGCGCCTGCACATGGGCCGCGCCGCGGAGGCCGGCGTCGTCGCCGCGCTGCTCGCGCGCGACGGCTACGAAGGCCCGGACAGCGTGCTCGAGGGCCGATACGGCTATCTCGAAGCCTACGCGCGCGACGGCGACACCGCGCAGTTCACGAAGGATCTCGGCGCGCATTACGACATCGTCCACGCCTGCCTGAAGCGCTACGCCTGCCACATCACCGCGCACACGCCGGTGCAGTCGCTGCAGGAACTGCGCGCCGAGCACGGCTTCGGCGGCGACGACGTCGCGGCGCTGACCGTCCACGCCCGCCACAAGATCCTGTCCCATCACGACATCCGCGAGCCGCGCGACGTCGCCGGCGCGCAGTACAGCGTGCCCTTCTGCGCGGCGATCGCGCTGCATTACGACGCCAACGATCCGCTGTCCTTCTCCGAAACGGCGCTGAACGATCCGCGCGTGCGCGCGCTGGCGCAGCGCCTGCAGCTCGTCGAGATGGGCGACGATGAAAAAGGCGGCGCCTGGGCGACGCGCGTCGCCGTCGAGTTGAAGGACGGCCGCCGCTTCGAGCGTTTTGCGGAAGAATTCAAGGGCACGCCGGCCTCGCCGCTGACGGCGGAGGAACTGCGGACCAAGTTCATGCGCATGGCGGACGGCCACCCGCAGGCCGCCGCGCTGCACGGGCAACTGGCCACGCTGGAAACCGTGGCGGACTGCCGCAGGCTGGCGATCGGCGCGGCGGACTGACGCGCCGGCATACATTCACAAAACACCGCGAGGAGGCAACGATGAATAGACTGATGACCGTCGTGCTGTGCACACTGGCCTGCGCCGCGCAGGCCGCGTCGCCGAAATACCCGGACAAGCCGGTGCGCCTGATCGTGCCGCTGTCGGCCGGCGGCGGCATGGACACCATCGCCCGCGCGGTGGCAACACCGCTCGCCGAAAAATTCGGCCAGACCGTGGTCGTCGACAACCGCTCCGGCGGCGGCGGCGCGATCGGCGCCGAACTGACGAAGGACGCACCGAAGGACGGCCACACGCTGCTGATGGCGAGCGCGACCTTCGTCATCCACCCGCTGCTGTACCCGGCGCGCTACGTGCCGACGCGCGACTACGCGACGATCACCCAGGTCACGCGCCAGCCCTACGTGCTGATGGTGCACCCGGGCATACCCGCAAAAACCGTCAAGGAACTGGTCGCCTATACGAAGGCCAATCCGAACAAGATCAATTACGCCTCGGCCGGCCAGGGCAGCCTGATCCACCTGATGACGGAACTGTTCAAGGTGCGCACCGGCGCCGACATGAACCACGTCCCCTACAAGGGCATGGGCGGCGCCTACGTCGACATGCTGGCGGGCCGCATCCAGGCCGCCTTCCCCAGCATCATCTCGGTGCTGCCGCACCTGAAGACCGGCAAGCTGCGCGCGCTCGCGGTATCGAGCGCGCAGCGCTCGCCTTCGCTGCCCGACACGCCCAGCGTGCAGGAAACGGGCGTTCCGGATTTCGACGTGTCGCAGTGGTACGGGCTGTTCGCGCCGGCCGGCACGCCGCGGCCGGTGATCGACCGCGTCCACCGCGAGGTCGTCGACATCCTGAAAACGGCCGACATGCAGAAGCGCATGGCCGGCGACGGCGCCGAGGGCGTCGGCAACTCGCCGGCGGAATTCGCCGCCTACGTGAAGGCCGAGACGGCGCGCTGGAGCGAGGTCATCAAGAAGTCGAACATCAGGGCCGATTGACGGGCCGGCCGATCCGGCGGCATCGCCACGCTTGCGTGACGCGGGGCCCGGAACACCCCCGGGCTGCCCATACTGCGGTTACAATCGCGGCGGCCCGCGCCGCGGCAATCCGCGCGAACGCAACTTTCCGGCGTCCGCGGAGGTCTGTCAGCAGGCCGCACGCTGCCGTAGCCACCACCCAGAATAATAAATAGTTGTTTAAAATCAATAGGTTATAAAGATGCCCATTTACGCGCTGACCATTTTTGCGAGCGCGTTCCTGCTGTTCCTAGTGCAACCGATCATGGCGAAACAGATCCTGCCGTGGTTCGGCGGCTCGGCGGCGGTATGGACGACCTGCCTGATGTTCTTCCAGTTGGTGCTGCTCGCCGGCTATGCCTACGCCGACTGGACCATCCGCTTCCAGAAGCCGCGGCCGCAGGTGATCCTGCACGTCGTACTGCTGGCGGCGAGCCTGATCTCGCTGCCGATCATCGCCGGCAGCGGCTGGAAACCCGACGGCGACGAAGACCCGACCTGGCTGATCCTCGGCCTGCTCACCGCCACCATCGGCCTGCCCTATTTCCTGCTGTCGACCACCGGCCCGCTGCTGCAGGCCTGGTTCGCGCGCAGCTACCCGCAGGCGAAAAACGTCTACCGCCTGTTCGCGCTGTCGAACGCCGCCTCGCTCGCCGCGCTGGTCGCCTATCCCTTCGTCGTCGAGCCGTACGTGACGACCCATGAACAGTCCGTGGGCTGGAGCGCCGGTTACGGCCTGTTCGTGCTGCTCTGCGCGACCTCGGCCTTCTTCAGCCTGCGCCCCGCCGCGGCCGCCGCGACCACGCCGGACGGCAGGGTCGTCGCCGACGGCCCCGCGCCGCGCGCCGGCGATTACCTGCTGTGGCTGACGCTCGCCGCGCTCGGCTCGTTCATGCTGATCGCAGTCACCAACCACATCACCCACGACGTGGCCTCGGTGCCCTTTCTGTGGATCCTGCCGCTGACGCTGTACCTGCTGTCCTTCGTGCTCTGCTTCGAGGGCCGCAACTGGTACCAGCGCAGGCTGTTCCTCGGCCCGCTGCTGGTGATCGTCGGCGCGATGGCCTGGGCGCTGCACACCGACGGCGGCGTGATGAACATCAAGCAGGCGATCCCGCTGTTCGCCCTCGGCCTGTTCGTGATGTGCATGTTCTTCCACGGCGAGCTGGCCGCGCTGAAACCGGCGCCGCGCCACCTGACCGGCTACTACCTGATGATTTCACTGGGCGGCGCGATCGGCGGACTGCTGATCGGCTTCGTCGCGCCCAAGCTGTTCAACACCTATTACGAATTCGGCCTGGGATTGTTCGGCACGCTGCTGCTGGCGGCCTTCCTGTTACGGCGCGCGATGCCGCTGGTGCCGGCGCTGGCGCTGGTTGCCGCCGGCTTCACCGGCTTCCACATCCATCTCTACGTCAAGATGCTGTCGAAGGACACGCGGGTGATGACGCGCAATTTCTACGGCACGCTGCGGGTCAAGGATTTCGGCGACGAGGCCGACATCCACGGCACCCGCCGCCTGATGCACGGCGTGATCATGCACGGCGAGCAGTTCCTGCATCCGGCACGGCGCCTGGAGCCGACCACCTACTACGGCCCGACCGCCGGCATCGGCCGCATCATCGGCATCAAGCGCGATGCCGGCCCCGGCATCCGCGTCGGCGTGGTCGGCCTGGGCGCGGGCACGCTGGCCGTCTACGGCCGGCCGGGCGACGTCTACCGCTTCTACGAAATCAACCCGCAGGTCATCGACATCGCCAGGACCGAATTCAGCTATCTCGGCTCGAGCCCGGCGAAGATCGAGACCCTGCTCGGCGATGCGCGGCTGACCATGGAGCGGGAGCCGGCGCAGCGCTACGACGTGCTGGCCATCGACGCCTTCTCCAGCGACTCGATCCCGACGCACCTGATGACGCAGCAGGCGATGGGCGTCTACCTGAAGAACATGAAGGAGGACGGCGTGATCGCCTTCCACGTCACCAACCGCTTCCTGAACCTGGCACCGGTGGTCAAGCGCATCGCCGACGAGTCCGGCCTGCACACGGTGCTGGTCAGCGACGATCCCGACAACGGCTCCGATCTCGCCAACACCGACTGGGTGCTGGTGTCGCGCGACGCGAAGCTGCTGGAGCACGCGCGCATCACCGAAGCCGCCAACGACATCGACCGCATCCCGGGCCTGCGCCTGTGGACCGACAGCTTCAACAACCTGTTCAAGATCCTCAAGTAGCACCGCCTGCCCCGCCGCGCGGGGCAGGCTTATCATGCACGGGTTGAAAACCGCGGTGGCGGCAACCATCTGACCGTCACGCAACCCGGGAACCGTCGCGCATGACAACACGCATGGCAAAACATATCCCGTTGTTTCTGAAGCATTTACGGCCAGCAGCCGCCGCGCTGCTGCTCGGCCTCCTGCTGCCCGCGCCCACCGCCGCGCAGCCGGCAACGGACGCGCGCGGACTGCCGACGCTGGCGCCGCTGGTCAACCAGGTCACGCCCGCGGTGGTCAACATTTCGGTGGTGACGCGGGCACCGATGGAAGACAACCCGCTGTTCCGCGATCCCTTCTTCCGCCGCTTCTTCAACCTGCCCGACCGGCCGCAGCGCAAGGAACAGGCCGCCGGCTCCGGCGTGATCGTCGACGCCGCGCGCGGCTTTGTCCTGACCAACAACCACGTGATCAAGGACGCGGAGCAGATCATCGTCACGCTGAAGGACCGCCGCAGCTTTCCGGCGAAACTGGTCGGCACCGATCCCGGCACCGACATCGCCGTGCTGCAGATCCCCGCGCAGAACCTGTCGGCGCTGCGCATCGGCGACTCCGACGCGCTGCAGGTCGGCGATTACGTGCTCGCGATCGGCAACCCCTTCGGCATCGGCCAGACCGTGACCTCGGGCATCGTCAGCGCACTCGGCCGCAGCGGGCTGTCGGTGGAAGGCTACGAGGATTTCATCCAGACCGACGCCTCGATCAATCCCGGCAATTCCGGCGGCGCGCTGGTCGACCTGCGCGGCGAGCTGGTCGGCATCAACACCGCAATCATCGGCCCCGCCGGCGGCAACGTCGGCATCGGCTTCGCGGTGCCCTCGGCGATGGCGCGCGCGGTGATGGAACAGATCGTGCGCCACGGCGAGGTGCGCCGCGGCCGGCTCGGCATCGAGATGGCCGACGTGCCGGCGGAACTGCAGCGCAAGCTGCGGCTGCCGACGCTGGACGGCGCGCTGATCGCAAAGGTCGAGGACGGCTCGCCTGCCGACCGCGCGGGTCTGCGCGAGGGCGATGTGGTGACCGTGCTCAACGGCCGCCCGATCCGCAGTTCCGGCGAGCTGCGCGCGCGCCTGGGACTGACGCCGGTCGGCGAGGAGGTCGAACTCGGCATCCTGCGCAACGGCGCGCAGCAGCGCATCCGCACCCGCATCGCGCCGCCGCAGACGGCCAGCAACGGCGAACCGCAGCCCGTGGCGCAGCTGCCGGGGCTGCGGGTGGTGGAAATCGAACGCGGCAGCCCGCTGTTCCAGCGCCTGCGCGGCGGCGGTCTGGTGGTGGCCACGGTGGAACCCGGCAGCCGCGCGCTGCAGGCGGGCTTCCGGCCGGGCGACATCATCTACGCGGTCAACCGCCGCCGCGTGCAGAGCGTCGCCGAATTCCAGGGGTTACTGCGTAGCTCCGACCGCGGCTACACGGTCAGCCTGCTGCGCGGGGACTTCAACCTGACCATCATCCTGCGCTAGGAAAACCGCCGGGCGGCCGCTTCAGCCGCGGCCGCGGCGCACCAGCCAGCCGCCGACGCCGAGCAGGGCCGAGTTGGCGAGCCACACCGGCGCATAACCGAAAGCGGTGCCGACGCTGCCGAACAGCAGCGGAATCACCAGATGGGTGACGTTGTTGACCGTCACCCGCATGCCCGCCGCCTCCGAGGCCCGCCCCTTCGGCGCCAGCACGTAGATCAGCGACATCGACGTCGGCTGGCCGCAGCCGACGCCGAGCCCGAGCAGGAAGGCGACCGCGCACAGCGCCACCGGGCTGTCGAACAGCGGAAACAGCATGAAGGCGCCGGCGGCGACAAAAATCGCATAGAGCAGGATCTGCGTTTCGCTGCTTCGCCGCAGCAGCAGCGGCAGCGCCGCGCGGATGACGAAAGTTGCCAGCGCGAAAACACCGAGGATGATGCCGATCGCCGACGCCGACAGGCCGATGCCGTGCCCGTACACCGGCATGTAGAAATTGAACAGATCCCAGCCGGCGGAAATGAAGCCGCTGGCGATGAAGGTGTTGCGCAGCCGCGGCGCGCGCCACAGCTCCAGCGCGCTGCCGCCCGCGGCATTGGCGGCGGCTTTCGTCGCGCCGGGCAGGAACCCCGGCTTCAGCCACAGCATCAGGATCGGGATCACCGTGCAGGAGGCGAGAATCAGGAGCGCCTTCAGGTGCCCGAGGTAGTCGATGGAGAAACCCGCGATCAGCGGCCCGATGAATCCCGCACCGGAAAAACCGAGGCTGACCAGCGCGTAATTGCGCGCGCGGTGCTGGGTGCCGCCGATGCCGCCGGCGATCCCGGTGACGGTGACGAAAAAGAAATGGAACGAGGAGCCGAGCAGCAGCGACGCGATGTAGAACGTCGTCAGCGTCGGCCATGCCACCACCACCAGCAGTCCGATGCCGAGGCCCACGCTGCCCAGCAGCATCGGCAACCGCGGCCCGACGCGGTCGGCCAGGCGGCCGATCGCGATCGCGAACAGCATCGGGCACAGCGCGTAGAGCGCCATCAGGATGCCAACCTGCATCTGCGTCGCGCCGGATTCCAGCGCGAACAGCGACATCACCACCCGGCTGCCGCCGAAGGCGATGTGGTTGAGAACGATCAGGACCAGGGTGAGGTAGATGGCCATCGGCGGAATCGGACTACGCGCCGATGGTATCACCGCGGTGACCGCCGGTTGCCCGGCATTCCATACTGTAACCGGGCATCTCCGCGATTCAGCCGGGGCGGACGGCGGTCGATCGCTGCGCGGACCTCGCGAAATTCCGTATCGTGACGCTCAGCCCCGCAGCAGGTGCAGCGAGAACAGGCCTTCGGCATCCACCCACGCGGCTTCCGCGCGCCAGCCGGCGGACTGCGCCAGCCGCTGGAATTCCACGACCGAATACTTGCAGGAGTTCTCGGTGTGCAGCCGCTCGCCGGCGGCGAAGACGAACGTGCGCCCGCTGACGGTCACCGTCTGCGCGCAGACGCTTTCGAGATGCATTTCGATGCGCCCGGCGACGGCGTTGTAGAACGCGACGTGGCGGAAGCGGTCGAGGTCGAAATCCGCCGCCAGTTCGCGGTTGATCCGCCGCAGCAGATTGAGATTGAATTCCGCGGTGATCCCCTGGACATCGTTGTAGGCGGCGTGCAGACGCTGCGGATCCTTCTTCAGGTCGACGCCGGCCAGCATCGCGCCGCCGCGGCCGGCGAGGTCACGCGCGCGCCGCAGGAAATCCAGCGCCTCGGCCGGCGTCAGGTTGCCGATGGTGGAACCGGGAAAATAGATCAGGCGGCGCGCAGCGATTCCGGCCAGCGCCGGCACTTCCAGCGGCCGCATGTAATCGGCGCAGACGGCGATCACCGCCAGTTCCGGGAACTCCGCGGCGAGGCGGTGCGCCGATTCCTTCAGGGCGTCCATGGCGATGTCCACCGGCACATAGGCCACCGGGCGCAGGGCATCCAGCAGCAGGCCGGTCTTGATGCCGGCGCCGCTGCCGAATTCGATCAGCA
This sequence comes from Burkholderiales bacterium, assembly GCA_026125585.1. Lineage (GTDB taxonomy): Bacteria > Pseudomonadota > Gammaproteobacteria > Burkholderiales > SG8-41. Next base: position 14,875 of record JAHCLD010000007.1, on the reverse strand, counting down.
GGCCACCCACGCCGACCGCCGCGGCAATCTCGCCGGCGCAATCGCGGGTCAGCGCCAGTTCGGTGCGGGTCGGGTAGTACTCGGGCAGTTCGCAGATCGCCTCGAACAGCCGGCTGCCGCGGGCATCGTAGAAATATTTGGGCGACAGCGCCTTGGGCGAGGCGCCGAGCCCGGACAGCACGTCTTCCAGAAACGATCCCGTGGACGGCTGCAGGTCGACAAAGGACAGCGGTGGCATTGCTCCGGTGGGTTCGCGGACCGGACTCAGCCCGGGGAATTCGAAGCGTAGCGGGTTTCCATCCACCGCTTGATGCGGTTGGCATCGCCGATGCGCGTCAGTTTGCCCCAGGAATCGAGCAGCACGATGATCACCGGCTTTCCGGCGATTTTCGCCTGCATCACGAGGCAGCGCCCGGCCTCGGAGATGTATCCGGTCTTGGACAGTCCGATCTGCCATCCGGGATTGTTCACCAGCCGGTTGGAATTGCTGTAGTTCATCACCCGGCCGTTGGCGAGGCGGATCGAGGTGCCGGCATCGGTGGTGAATTCGCGGATCAGCGGATAACCATAGGCGGCGGCGACCATTTTTGTCAGATCCTTCGCGGTCGACACGTTGTCGCTGGACAGTCCGGTGCCGTCGACAAAGCGGGTCCGCCACATGCCGAGCTCGACGGCTTTCTGGTTCATCGCCGCGACGAAACCGGCCGTGCCGCCGGGATAGACCCGGGTCAGCGCTTCCGCCGCCCGGTTTTCCGAGGCCATCAGGGCCAGTTGCATCAGGTCGCGGCGGGTCAGCGTGGTGCCGATGCGCAGCCGCGAACGGGTGCCCTTGATCAGGTCCTTGTCCGCTTCGGTAATGACGATCTGTTCATTCAGGGGCAGGCCGCCATCCAGCACCACCATGGCCGTCATCAGCTTGGTGATCGAGGCGATCGGCACCACGCTGTCGGTGTTCTTGGCAAACAGGGTGCGACCCCCGGTCTGGTCGATCACCAGCGCGGCGGCGGATTTCAGTTCCGGCGCGCTGTCGCGGCCCGCCACCGCCGCCTTGACCTTGTTCTGGACGCGTTCCCGGGCCTCACCGGGCGCGGGAGCGGCCGCCAGAATGGCAATCAGGATCGTAACCAGCCACGGCATCGGCGATTTTCCTCCCCCCATGGATTTTGGTTGCTGCGGGTTTTAGTTGAAATCCCCTGTAAAAATACAGTGTTACATCGGCTTTTTCAACAAATTGGAAGGCTTTGGAATGCATCGGCCACCGGACCGGAACGCGGGGCATAGTCAAAAAAAACTCCGCGCGGGACGGTATGGGTCCCGGCGGAGCTTAAAGAGGCCCTGCAGATCACCCGCTCAGCACAGGTCACCGCAGTTACCGGGCCTCCGAGGAGGAAAAACCAGCATCAACCCACTGGAATCGGGATCCGGCGATCCGGGGATGACCGGATCAGCCGGACCGGTTTCCCTGCTCACCATAAGCACTCCTGCTTACGCCAAACTTACAAACGGTCCGGACAACCCGGAGGCCGGGAGCCAGTATGATGTGCGCCGGCCCTCACATCACCGCTCCCCCTACCCCCCCCTGCAACCACCATGCGCCTGCTCATCGTCGAAGACCATCCGATCCTGGCCGACGGGCTGATCACCGCACTGAAAGGCTCCGATTACGCCGTCGACCATGCCGATTCCGGCGAACAGGCCGACCACATGCTGGCCGCCCAGCACTATGACGCGGTCATCCTCGACATCGGCCTGCCCCGGCTGGACGGTTACGAAGTCCTGCGCCGCATGCGGCGCCGGGGATCAAAGACACCGGTGCTGATGCTGACGGCGCGCGACGCGCTGGAAGACCGCGTCAAAGGCCTCGACCTCGGCGCCGACGACTACCTGACCAAGCCTTACGATCTGCCCGAGCTCGAAGCCCGCGTACGGGCGCTGATCCGCCGCGGCCAGTCCGGCGGCGGCGCCGAACTCGTCCACGGCCAGCTGGCCCTGGACACCGCCGGGCGGCGCGCCACCATCAGGGGCGCACCGCTCGAACTCTCCGCGCGCGAACTCGGAGTGCTGGAAGTGCTGATGCTGCGGGTCGGCCGCGTGGTCAACAAGGAACAGCTCGCCGAGCAGCTCTACGGCTGGGGCGAGGAAGTCGGCGCCAACGCGATCGAGGTCTGCGTGCACCGCCTGCGCAAGAAACTCGAACCCGCGGGGGTCAACGTGCGCACCATCCGTGGCCTGGGTTACCTGCTCGAAAAAGCCGCGCATGACTAGAATCCGTCCCGGGAGAAACCGCGCCGCCCGCAACGCCCTTCAGCCCTGTCGTCCAAGCCATGTTCTACCGGAACCCCGCGGGCATCTTCCCCCGCCCGCGCCCGGCGGGTTCCTGAGATGAGTTCCAGGACGCGCACGCTGCGCCGGCGGCTGCTGCTGTGGGTCAGCACACCGCTGATCGCGCTGTGGATCATCAGCACGCTGATCGACCACGATGTCGCCAAGGGTTTCGTCAACCTGAACTACGACCGGGCGCTGCTCGACACCGCGCTCGACCTCGGACGCAACGTGCGCGAGTCCGGCAACCAGCTCTACCTCGACCTGCCGCAGCCGGTGATCGAAATGCTGATCTCCGGCGAGCAGGGCCGCTTCTATTACCGCGCCGACGGCCCCGACGGCGGATACGTCACCGGCGATCCGGACCTGCCGGATCCGCCCGTGGAAAGCCTGGAGGACCGGGTCACCTACTACAACGCGTTCTACCGCGACGAGCCGATCCGCGCGGTGGCGCTGCGGGTGCCGGTGCGGCCGGGATCGGGCAAGGGGGCGATCCTGATCCAGGTCGCCGAAAGGACGACGCTGCGCGACGATTTCGCCCGCCAGATCATGATCCGGATGATGATTCCGCAGGGCATCATCGTACTGCTGTCGACGCTGACCATCTGGTTCGGCATCGGCCTGGGCCTGCGCGCGCTGACCGCCATGCGCCGTGAAATCGAGAACCGCTCGCACGTGGACCTGAGCCCCATCGACGAATCCGCGGCGCCCGCCGAAGTGCAGCCGCTGGTGCGCGCGATGAACGACCTGCTCGAACGGCTGAGCGCGGCGCTGGCCGCGCAGCAGCGCTTCATCGCCGACGCGGCGCACCAGCTGCGCACGCCGGTGGCCGCGCTGAAAACCCAGGCCGAGGTGGCCATGCGTCAGGCGCACGACGGCGAACTATCGGCCACGCTGCAGCAACTGCATACCGCCGCGGATCATGCCGCACGGCTCGTCCAGCAGCTGCTGACCATGGCCCGCGCCGAGCCGGGATCGCACCGCAGCGTGATGCGCCAGCCGGTCGAAATCCCGGCGCTGGCCAGGGAAACCACGGAGGAATGGGTGCCGCGCGCGCTCGCCCGCAACATCGATCTCGGGTTCGATGATCGCTCATCCACATCGACCGTCAGCGCCGACCCCTTCCTGATCCGCGAATTGCTCGGCAACCTCGTCGACAACGCGATCCAGTACACGCCGGCGGGCGGGCACGTCACGGTGCGCGTGCGCACCGAAAACGGCCGCACGGTGCTGGAAGTCGAGGACGACGGCCCGGGCATTCCGCAGGGGGAACGGGACAAGGTGTTCGAACGCTTCTACCGGATCCCGGGCGGGTCGCCGGAGGGCTGCGGGCTGGGACTGGCGATCGTCCGCGAAATCGCCCAGGGCCACGGCGCGACCGTGGTCGCAAACGCGGGCGCCGGTGATCAGGGCACCCGGATGACGGTCACCTTTTCGCCGCCGGACTAACCGCATCCGGCCCGCGCCGCGCCCGCTCCCGCTTTTCCTGCTGCTGCAGCGCCCACATCTGCGCATAAACGCCGCCCTGCGCCAGCAGCCCGGCATGGCGGCCGCGTTCGACGATGCGGCCGCGGTCGAGCACGAGGATTTCGTCGGCGTCCATCACCGTCGACAGGCGGTGCGCGATGACCAGCGTGGTGCGCCCCTGCGCCACCGCGTTGAGTTCCTTCTGGATCGCCTGCTCGGTGCGCGAATCGAGCGCGGAAGTCGCCTCGTCGAAGATCATGATCCGCGGATTCTTCAGGATCGCGCGCGCGATGGCCACCCGCTGCTTCTCGCCGCCGGACAGCTTCAGGCCGCGCTCGCCGACCATCGCCCCGTAGCCGTCGGGAAGCCCGCTGATGAAATCGTGGATGTGCGCGGCCCTGGCCGCAGCAATCACCTCCTCGCGCGTGGCCGACGGCCGGCCGTAGCCGATGTTGTAATAAATGGTGTCGTTGAACAGCACCGTGTCCTGCGGCACGATCGCAATCACGCCGCGCAGGCTGGCCTGGCGCAGTTGGCGGATATCCACACCGCTGATGCGGATCGCGCCGCCGCTGACGTCATAAAAGCGGTAGAGCAGCCGCGCCAGCGTGGATTTGCCGGCGCCGCTGGCGCCGACCACCGCGACTTTCGCCGCGGGTGGAATCTCGAAATCCATGCCGTGCAGGATCTGCCTTCGCGGGTCGTAGCCAAAATCGACATTCTCGAAACGCACCGCGGCCGGCCCTTCCGGCAGGTCCCGCGCATCCGGCACGTCGTCGACCTCGCGGTGCTGCTCAAGCAACCCGAACATCCGCTCCATGTCGATCATCGCCTGCTTGATCTCGCGGTAGGCCATGCCGAGGAAATTGAGCGGGATGTAGAGCTGGATCAGCAGGCCGTTGACCAGCACCAGGTCGCCCAGCGACAGCTCGCGTTCGACCACGCCCTGCGCGCAGAGGATCAGCAGCAGCGTCGCCGCCACCGCGATGATCGCCGCCTGGCCGACGTTGAGCAGGCCCAGCGAGGCCTCGTTGCGCACCGCCATCACCTCGTAGCGCTGCAGGCTGTCGTCGTAACGCCCTGCCTCGTATTCCTCGTTGTTGAAATACTTGACCGTCTCGTAGTTGAGCAGGCTGTCGACCGCCCGCGTGTTGGCGCGCGAATCGAGTTCGTTGGCCTTCTTGCGGATCGCCGTGCGCCATTCGGTGATGCCGACGGTGAAGGCGATGTAGACGACGACCGCGGCGATGGTGATCGCGACGAAGCGCCAGTCGAATTTCGCGAACAGCACGGCGGCGATCAGCATGAACTCCAGCGCCACCGGGATGATCGAGAACAGCATGAACGACAGCAGCGTCGAAATGCCGCGGGTGCCGCGCTCGATGTCGCGCGACATGCCGCCGGTCTGGCGGTCGAGGTGGAAACGCAGCGACAGCGCGTGCAGATGGCGGAACACCGCCAGCGCGATGCGCCGGGTCGCGCGCTGGGTGACCGGCACGAACACCAAGTCGCGCAGTTCTGCGAACAGCGCGGCGGCGAGGCGCAGGGCGCCGTAGGCGACCAGCAGCGCCAGCGGCAGCACCAGCGCCGCCTGCCGCGAATCGAGACTGTCAACGATGTCCTTGAGCACCAGCGGCACGCCGACATTCGCCAGCTTCGCCGCCACCAGGAACAGCAGCGCGATCACCACGCGCCATTTGTATTCCCACAGGTACGGCAGCAGCATCGGCACCACACGCCAATCGCCGCCGCCGGCAGGTTCCCGGGATGCCGCGGCGCGGCGCGCCAGTTCAGCAGTCATGCCGGCCCTGCCATTCCAATAGGGAGAAATATAAAATTATCAATTAAAACAATATGTTATGAATACAGCTAAGCCGGCAGCGCTTGCAGGGTTCGCATGCCGCGGGCGCCGTGATTATCACCCGGCATGCCGGCATCCGGACGCCCTCAGGGTCTGACAGGGTCCGATGACGTTCAGCCCGGCAGGCGCTCCAGCTGCGCGGTCAGCGGCGCATGATCGGAAATCCGCCCCCAGTGCCGGCCGTGATGGACGCGCACTTCCCGCACCGAGAAACCGCGGACATAGATGCGGTCGAGGCGCAGCAGCGGCAGCATCGCCGGGAAACTGCGCGCGGGCACGCCGCCCTTCAGTTCGAACACCTCGTGCATGTTCAGCGGCAGCGCCAGCTCCTGGGTCGCGCGGTGGCGCCAGTACCAGTCGTTGAAATCCCCGGCGACGATCAGCGGCGCGCCGGAAGGCACCAGCCGCTCGATGCGCTGGCGCAGCCGCTCCAGCTGCAGCCCGCGGCCGCGCGCCGTCAGCGCCAGGTGCACGCACACGCAATGCAGGGGAAACGACCAGCCGGGCACCGCGATTTCACAGTGCAGCAGGCCGCGGCGCTCGAAACGGTGGGCGGAGACGTCCTCGTTGTCCCAGCGCGTGATCGGATAACGCGACAGCACCGCGTTGCCGTGGTGCCCGGCATCGTAGACCGCGTTCTTGCCGTAGGCGTGGCTGTGCCAGAGGCTGTCGGCGAGGTATTCGTACTGGGACTGCACCGGCCAGTCGCGGTGGCGGGCGGCATGCACGGCATGCGCGCCGACCACCTCCTGCAGGAACACCAGATCGGTGCCGAGTAGGCGCAGCTGCTCGCGCAGGGCATGCAGCGTCGGACGCCGCGCGAACAGCGGCGTGACCGAAAAGCCCTTGTGGATGTTGTAGGTGGCGACGCTCAGCTGCTGCGGCGCGCCGGCCACGGCATGATCAGGAGACAGACAGCATGCGTTCCAGCGCGATCCGCGCCAGCTCCGCCTCGTAGGCCGGCACCTTGATCGGGTTCACCACCTTGCCGGCGACGAGATTCTCCAGCGACCAGGCCAGGTGCTGCGGGTCGATGCGCTGCATCGTCGAGCACATGCACACCGTCGGCGCCATGAACTGCACCGACTTGCCCTGCGGGCCGAATTCCTCGGCGATGCGGTTGACGAGGTTCAGTTCGGTGCCGACCAGCCAGCGCGATCCGGGGTGGCTCGCGGCGATGGTCTTGATGATGTAGTCGGTGGAGCCGACGTAGTCCGACAGCTTGCACACCTCGAAATTGCTTTCGGGATGGCTGATCACCAGCCCGCCCGGATGCTGCTGCCGCCAACGCAGGATGTGCTGCGCCTGGAACATCTGGTGCACCGAGCAATGCCCCTTCCACAGCAGGACCTTGGCCATCTTGATCTGCTGCGGCGTCAGCCCGCCCATCGGCTCGTCCGGATCCCAGACCAGCATCTCGGAAAGCGGAATGTCCATCAGGTAGCCGGTCCAGCGGCCGAGGTGCTGGTCGGGGAAAAACAGCACTTTCTCGCGCCGGTTGAACGCCCACTGCAGGATGCTGCGCGCGTTGGACGAGGTGCAGACGATGCCGCCGTGTTCGCCGCAGAACGCCTTCAGGTCGGCGGCGGAATTGATGTAGGTGATCGGCGTGACGTGTTCGTCCGGATCGAGCACCTCGGCGATTTCGCGCCAGGCGCGCTCGACCTTGGGCAGGCTCGCCATGTCGGCCATCGAGCAGCCGGCATTCATGTCGGGCAGGATCACCTGCTGCGAGGGTTTCGACAGGATGTCGGCGACCTCGGCCATGAAATGCACGCCGCAGAACACGATGTATTCGGCTTCGGTCTTCGAGGCGAGCCGCGACAGCTGCAGCGAATCGCCGGTCAGGTCGGCGTGCTTGTAGACGTCGGCCCGCTGGTAGTGATGCCCCAGCAGCACGACGCGCTCGCCGAGTTTCGCGCGCGCGGCAAGGATGCGCTCCTGGCAGGCTTCGTCGGCCAGCGGCTTGAAACCTTCAAATGCGATCGTTTTCGCTTCCATCGTCAGGCCCTTCTCCTGATGCCGGTACCGGAAAAGTTTCTACTATTACAGGATTTTGACAGAAAAACCACCCGGGAAATCCCTGCCCGCCGCGGGGTTTACACGCCGGGCGCCAGCCTTTGCGGCAGTTCGCGGATGACTTCGGCATTGCTCCACGAAAAAACCCGGTCGGCCGCTTCCCGCCACGGCAGCCACGCGAACGCGAGGTGCTCCCGCGGCGCGAGCACGACATCCCGGATCGCCGGCAGCGTCAACCCGAACACGTGTTCCGTATTGTGGGTCACACCGGGCGCGTAACGGCCGCGCCAGTGCGGATAGATTCCATAACGGTTCTGCCGCTTCCAGTCGACCAGCATGCCGGGCTCCGCGACGATACCGGTTTCCTCGGCAAGCTCGCGTTGCGCAGTCTGCGCCAGCGTCTCCCCTTCATCCATGCTGCCCGTCACCGACTGCCAGAACCCCGGCCGGTCGGCGCGCTCCAGCAGCAGCACCCGCAGATCCGCGGTGTGCACCAGCACCAGCACCGAAACCGGAATCTTGTAATTCATGGCTGCGGAAACTGCGGCAGGCCGGCGGCATCGCAGAACACGACGAACACACGCTCCTTGCCGCGCCAGTACGCCGCGGCGGCGGCAAGAATTTCAAGCAGCAGCGCAAAATCTTCCGGCGCGGCACCGGAAAATCCCGCCGTGCCGGAAAGCCGCAGCACGATCCCCTGCTCCCGCGCGGGCAGCCAGGACAGATCCTGCAGCGCGTCATTGAGCGCATCCCAGTTGCCGCCAAAACCGTCGGGCACCGCGAACGCGTTGGCGATGGCGCCCAGCGCCGCCTTTTTGCCCCGGGCGCGGCGCAGATCGGCGGCAACGCGCCGCAGCGCCGCCCCCTCCGCCACGATGTCCCGCCGCGGCATGCGGTAGATGCCGTTGGCCTGCGCGCTGAAGTGCGGTGTTTTCATTCGACGATGCGCCGGAAGCTGCGGTAATGATCGGCAGTGTAGTAAAACTCGCCGCCGTCGCGGCAATGCTCCAGCCACAGCTTGCGCCCGGGCCGCGGCTGCGGACGGACGCGTTCGCAGCCGACGACGATGCGCCGCGCGCCGCGGTGCCGGATGCCCGGCGTCATCACCGTGTATTCGCTGTAATGCCCGCGCCGCGCCGCGGGCAGGCGTTTTTCGTAGTTGTTGAAGGTGATGCCGTCGCGATCATGGGGATAAGGGCCGCCGCGCCGGATCAGCTGCAGCGTCCGCCTGGCTTCGGGCGGCAGTTCATGAATGCGCATTCCCGGCAGCGACGGCGCATCGCCGCGCGCCAGAACGGCGGCCGACAACGCGGTAGCGGCGAGCAGGACCGCCCAGCCCCAGGCATGAAGCGGCCGCCGCAAGAAAGGCATGAGGCCTGCGCTGCGCCCGCGCCTATGCCGCCGGCGCGGTGTTGCGCAGGCGGATGTGCAGTTCGCGCAACTGGCGCTCGGTCACCGGCGTGGGCGCATCCACCATCAGGTCCTGGCCGCGCTGCGTCTTCGGGAAGGCGATCACTTCGCGGATCGATTCGGCGCCGGTCATCAGCGTGACGATGCGGTCGAGGCCGAAGGCGATGCCGCCGTGAGGCGGCGCGCCGTACGACAGCGCGTCGAGCAGGAAACCGAACTTGGCGCGCGCGTCTTCCGGCGTGATGCCCAGCGCGGCGAACACCTGCGACTGCACCTCGGCGCGATGGATGCGCACCGAGCCGCCGCCGATTTCCCAGCCGTTCAGCGCCACGTCGTAGGCCTTGGCCAGCACCTTGCCCGGATCGGTCGCCAGCAGCCCGACATGCTCGTCCTTGGGCGCCGTGAACGGGTGATGCGCGGCGTTCCAGCGCTGCGCCTCCTCGTCGTATTCGAAGGCCGGAAAATCAACGACCCAGCACGGCCGCCAGCCGGCCTCGGCATGGCCCTTTTCGTGCCCGACCTTGACCCTCAATGCCCCCAGCGCGTCGTACACCACCTTTTTGCGATCGGCGCCGAAGAAAATCAGGTCGCCATTGACGGCGCCGCTGCGCTTGAGAATCTCGGCCAGCACCGGTTGCGGCAGGAACTTGACGATCGGCGACTGCAGTCCGGTGTCGTTCAACTGGGTGACGTCGTTGACCTTGATGTAGGCCAGCCCCTTGGCGCCGTAAATCGAGACGAACGCCGTGTAATCGTCGATCTCCTTGCGCGTCAGCGCCGCGCCGCCGGGCACGCGCAGCGCGACGACCTTGCCGTCCTTCAGCGCGATCGCCTGCTTGAACACCTTGAAATCGACCTGCGTCATCAGGTCGCTCAGATCGGTCAGCTCGAGCCTGACGCGCAGATCCGGCTTGTCCGAGCCGTAGCGCGCCATCGCGTCGGCATAGGTCAGGCGCGGGAACTCGCCGAGGTCGACATCGAGCACGTCCTTGAACAGGTGGCGGATCAGGCCTTCCATCAGGTCCTGGATCTCGCGCTCGCCGAGGAAGGAGGTTTCGACGTCGATCTGCGTGAATTCGGGCTGGCGGTCGGCGCGCAGGTCCTCGTCGCGGAAACATTTGACGATCTGGTAATAGCGGTCGTAACCGGCCACCATCAGCAGCTGCTTGAACAGCTGCGGCGACTGCGGCAGCGCGTAGAACTGGCCGTCGTGCATGCGCGAGGGCACCAGGAATTCGCGCGCGCCCTCGGGCGTCGACTTGTAGAGCATCGGCGTCTCGACGTCGATGAAGCCGTTGTCGTCGAGATAGTTGCGGATCGCGCGCGCCGCGCGGTGGCGCAGCCGCAGGTGGCCCTGCATCTGCGGCCGGCGCAGGTCGAGGAAGCGGTACTGCAGGCGCACGTTCTCCGACAGGTGCTCGTCGTCCATCATGAACGGCGGCGTCTGCGCAGCGTTGAGCACTTCCAGCGTCATCGCCAGCACTTCGATTTCGCCGCTGACCAGGTTGGCATTGACGGTGCCGGCGGGCCGCTCGCGCACCTTGCCTTCGACGCGCACCACGAACTCGTTGCGCAGGCCGTCGGCGGCGGCGAAGGTGTCCGCGCGGTCGGGATCGCAGACGATCTGCACCAGGCCCTCGCGGTCGCGCAGGTCGATGAAAATGACCCCGCCGTGGTCGCGGCGGCGGTGCACCCAGCCGCAAAGGCTCACGGTCTGGCCGAGGAGTGTGCGGTCGACCAACCCGCAGTAATGGCTGCGCATAGACATAAGTATTTGATTTTAAAGTAAATGATTTTTAGGCGGCGCCTTGAGCAGGGCACCGCCGTTGCCGTGGCCACCCGTCGGCGCCACCACGCCCATGGAGACGATGTATTTGAATGCAGCGTCCACCGACATGTCGAGTTCGATCACATCCTCGCGCCGCACGTAAAAATAAAAACCGTTGACCGGGCTCGGCGTCGTCGGAATGAACACGGCGACGTAATCCTCCGGCAGGCGCACGCCCACTTCGACGGGCACATTGGTCTGGAACGCCAGCGACCAGGCCTGCGGATGCGGGTAACGCACCAGCAGCACCTTGCGGAAGGCATGGCCGGTGCCGGAGAACAGCGTGTCGCTGACCTGCTTGACGCTGTTGTAGATGGTGTTGACGACGGGAATGCGCGCCAGAAACCCTTCCCAGAACTGCACCAGGCGCTGGCCGAGGATGTTCGCCGCCAGCACGCCGGTGGAGAACACGATCAGCACCGTCAGGATCACGCCCAGCCCGGGCACGTGCACGCCGAGCCAGTTCTCGGTGAGCAGGGCATTCGGCAACAGTTGCAGGCTCTGGTCCATGATGCCGACCAGCAGGTTGAGCACCCACAGCGTGATCACCAGCGGCACCCAGATCAACAGACCGGTGATGATGTAGCTTTTGATGGGAATTTTCTTGAGCATGGATCTTCAGGCGCTGCACGGCGTGCCCGGCGACTGCGCACCGGACGGCAGGACGACACATCAGCCCTGGCGTTCAGCCGCCGGGACCGGCGGATGTCAGTTGCAGGCGGGACAGGCTCCGGCGCCGCAGGCGGCCTCGGCCTTGGATTCGTCTTTCTTGGCGCTGTCGCCGGATTTCGCGGTATCCGCTGCGGGTTTGCTGTCCTTGTTGCGGAAATCGGTCGCATACCAGCCGCTGCCCTTCAACTGGAATCCGGCCGCGGTCACCATCTTGCTGAACGTGTTCTTGCGGCACTCCGGACATTCGGTCAGCGGCGCGTCGCTGATGCGTTGCAGGAATTCCTTCTGGAACCCGCACGCCTCGCATCGATACTCGTAAATCGGCATGGCGCACTCCAAAAATCGTAAAAAAGCATTATACCTGAGACGGTTACGGACTTTCCCCCCGGCGATATGCGGGCAGGCACCGCGGAATTTCAAGTCCCAGTCCCCCGGTCCCCCATCCGGCCAATCGCCATCCGGCGCCGGCAGCGACACGGTCACGCCATCGCATGACCCGCCACCCGGCGGGATTTCCCTATAATCAAAGGGTTGCCGCCAAACCTCCGATGCGGCGCACCGATGCACCGAACACATGAAAACCACCGCCCCACGCAGCCACCAGCTGGTCGAACGCGCCCGCGACCGCGGCCCTGCCCGCACCGCCGTGGTCTACCCCTGCAGCGAACCGGCGCTGGCCGGGGCGCTGGAGGCCGCGGCCGCCGGGCTGATCCTGCCGCTGCTGGTCGGCCCCCGGGAGCGCATCCGGCAGGTCGCCGACGAGGCACGGCTGGACCTTTCAGGGTGCGTGATCGAGGACGCGGCGGATGCCCCCGCCAGCGCGCGCCGCGCCGCGGAACTGGCGCGCGACGGGAACGCCGCGCTGTTGATGAAAGGCAGCCTGCATACCGACGAACTGATGGGCGTCGTCGTCGCGCGTGACGCAGGCCTGCGCACCGAACGCCGGGTCAGCCATGTCTTCGTGATGGACGTGCCGGCGCACGACCGCCTGCTGCTGATCAGCGATGCCGCGGTCAACATCGCGCCGGGCCTCGAAGCGAAGCGGCATATCACCCAGAACGCGATCGATGTTGCGCACGCGCTGGGCATCGGGTGCCCGCACGTCGCGGTGCTGTCGGCGGTGGAAACCGTCAACCCGGCCATCCCATCGAGCGAACACGCCGCCGCGCTGCGCGACATGGCGAAGGACGGGCGCATCACCGGCGGCATCGTCGACGGTCCGCTGGCCTTCGACAACATGTTCTCGGCCGAGGCCGCGCGCATCAAGGGCATCTCGTCGCCGGTCAGCGGCACGACGGACATCGCGGTGATGCCGGGTCTGGAAGCGGGCAATATCCTCTACAAGTCGCTGGTCTACATCAGCAAGGCGGTCGCCGCCGGCGTCGTGATGGGCGCACGCGTACCTGTGATCCTGACCAGCCGCGCCGACTCGGCGCACAGCCGCATCGCTTCAGCGGCGGTGGCCTGCCTGGTCGCCCATGCCCGGTCGGCGGGCTGAGGGCCGCCGGCGCTGCATGACATTCCCTTAAAACGGGATGTCGTCATCCATGTCGTCGAAGCTGCCGCCGCTTTTCTTCGCCGGCGCCTTGCCGCCGCCCGAGCCCGAAGAAGACGGCGGTTCGCGCATGCCGCCGCCATCGCCGCCGGATCCGCCGCCGCGGCTGCCCAGCAGCTGCATGCGGTCGGCCACGATCTCGGTCGAATAGCGGTCCTGGCCTTCCTTGTCCTGCCATTTGCGGGTGCGGATGCGGCCTTCGATGTACACCGGCGAACCCTTCTTCAGGTATTCGCCGGCCACCTCCGCCTGACGGCCGAAAAAGGAAATGCGGTGCCATTCGGTGTGTTCCTGCTTGTCGCCGCTTTTCTTGTCTTTCCACGACTCGGTGGTAGCGACGGTGATGTTCGTCACCGCATCGCCGCTGGGCAGGTAACGCGTCTCCGGGTCCTTACCGAGATTGCCGATCAGAATCACCTTGTTAACCGATGCCATGTGAGGATTTCCTTTGTCAATAATTCGATGCCCGCCGCGCATGTCCGCATCAACGCGCCCGGCAGCCGTCCGTTTACGCCCGGGTCGCCACCGGCGGTACGCGCATGCCCAAGGCGAGTATAAGCCAGATCGCAAGAAGCCCCGCATCCAGCACGATCACGCCAGCCATGCCCCAGTGCTTGTACAGGAATCCGCCGGCGGCGGCGCCGAGGAAGGTGCCGAAAAACTGGATCGTGCTGTAGAGGCCGATCGCGGTGCCCTTGGCATGCGCCGGCGCAAGCCGCGTGGTCAGCGTCGGCAGCATCGCCTCCAGCACGTTGAAGGGCGCGAAAAACAGCAGCAAAAACAATGACAAGAACAGAATGTTCGCAGCCAGCCAGGGCAGCGCCAGATGAACGGCCAGGAGCAGCGCCACGGCGGCGATGAACCAGCGCCGCAGCAGCAGCGGGTTGCCGGCCTGCATCACCGGCGGCAGCATCAGCACGAAGGAGCCGAGCATCACCGGCAGGTAGATTTTCCAGTGCTCGGCGACCGGCAGACCGGCGTCGCGCAGGCTGAAAGGCACCACGATGAACAGCGCCATCAGCACGGCATGCAGCGCGAAAATGCCCCAGTTCAGCCGCGCGAGCTGCGGGTCCGTCAGCACGCTCCAGAAATCCTTCAGCGCCCGTCCGGGTACGGGCGGCGCCTGCGGCGCGTCCGGGATGAAACGCCACATGACGACGATGCCGGCAAGCGCCAGCAGGCCGGTCGCCGCGAAAATGCCCGGCACGCCGATCACGCGGTCCAGCCAGGGGCTCGCGATCAGCGACAGCGCGAACGACGCGCCGATGGTCGAACCGATCATCGCCATCGCCTTGGCCCGCTGGCTCTCGCGGGTCAGGTCGGCCGTCATCGCCATCACCGCGGCCGAGATCGCGCCGGCCCCCTGCAGGATGCGGCCGAGGATGACGATGTGGATGTCCGGCGCCAGCGCCGCCACAAAACTGCCGGCCGCGAAAATCAGCAGGCCGGCGTAGATCACGGGCTTGCGGCCGATGCGGTCCGACCACCAGCCGAAGGGGATCTGCAGGATGGCTTGGGTCAGGCCGTAGGCGCCGATGGCGATGCCGACCAGCGTGAGGTCGTTGCCGCCGGGCAGGGATTCCGCGTAAATCGCGAATACCGGCAGGATCACGAACATGCCGAGCAGGCGCAACCCGAAAATTCCGGACAATCCGATGCTCGCCCGCAGTTCCAGCGGGGTCATTTTGGTGCTGGAGGACATGAAGTGAAGATGAGGAGAGCCGGGAAACCTGTCCGCGGG
>JAHCLD010000069.1 GCA_026125585.1 Burkholderiales bacterium | reverse complement strand
AAAACCGCCGTCTTCATGGCCCACGGCACCCAGGACCCGGTGGTGCCATACGCGATGGGCCGCAATTCCTGCGGGCTGCTGGAGAAAGCCGCCTATGCCGTCGAGTGGCACGAGTACCCGATGCAGCATTCGGTGTGCATGGAGGAAGTCGCCGACATCGGCCGCTGGCTGGTGAAGGTGCTGGGCTGAAACCGACCATCAGGAGGATGCATCCCATGAACGTCCCTGCCTTGCTGGCCGCTGCCGCGGCCTGCCTCGTCCCCGCGGCCGCGCAGGCCGCGGAATCGGCCTATCCGGCTCGCCCGGTGCGCGTCATCGTGCCCTTCGGCGCCGGCAGCGCCACCGACACCGTCGCGCGCACCGTCGGCCAGAACCTCGCCGAGGCGCTGGGCCAGGCGGTGGTCATCGACAACCGCGCCGGCGCCAACGGCACCATCGGCGCGGAACTCGCGGCCAAGGCGCCGAAGGACGGCTACACGCTGCTGATGAGCACCAACACGCCGAGCGCCGCGGCGCCCAGCCTGATGAAAAAGATCAATTACGATCCGGTGCAGGATTTCGCGCCGATCGCGCGCGTCGGCACCATCGCCTTCGTGCTGGTCGTGAACCCCTCGCTGCCGGCGAAGAACATGACGGAACTGATCGCGCTGGCGAAGAAGCAGCCGGGCAAGCTCGCCGCGGGCTCGGGCAGCGCCGGCAGCCTGGTGCCGGTGTTCATGCTGCAGCAGATGGCGGGCATCGAACTGAACCACATCCCGTACAAGAGCATCCCGCCCGCGCTCACCGACGTGATGAGCGGCCAGATCCACATGGTCTATGCCGACATGGTCACCGGCGCGCCGCAGGTGAAGTCGGGCAAGGTGCGCGGCCTCGGCGTGACATCGCTGAAACGCGATCCGCTGCTGCCGGAGGTGCCGGCGATCGCGGAAACGGTGAAGGGCTTCGAACTGATCGCCTGGTTCGCGCTGTTCGCGCCGGCGGGCACGCCGCCCGCCATCGTCGACCGGCTCGCCGCCGAATCGGCGAAGATCCTCGCCCGCGGCGAGGTGCGCGAGCGTTTCGCGGTGATGGGCATCCAGGTCGCGCCGCAGTCGCCGGCGGAACTGCGGAAGTTCCAGCAAAGCGAGCTGGAAAAATGGGCGCGGCTGGCGAAAGCCGCGAGCATCGTCCCCGAATGACCGCCGCCGGGCTGCGGCCCGGCACACGGAACACTTCTAGAACGAGAATTTCAGCTTCGGCGTCACCACCGGTTCAGCCGCCGGTTGCGGCTGCGCTGCGGCGGCCGGCCTGAGATAGATGTCGTAGAGCAGAAGCCAGCGCCGGCAGTCCGGATCGGCCACCGGCTCGACGCCGTGGAAGGAATTGTCGGTCTTGAAGAAGGCGAACAGCGAATTCGGCAGGAATGGGTTGGTGTGCAGCAGCGCGAACTTGCCGCGATCGTGGTGCGGCCCGCCCTGGCAGGTGAACGCCGGGTCGTCGGGCAGATACATCGAAGTGCCCAGGTGTTTCTGCGAGTCGTCCGGCGGCAGGTAGAACAGCATCGTCACCACTTTGCGCGGCGCGTCGGTGTGCGGCCCGAGCTTGTAGTTGGTGACATCCTGCACCAGCAGCGCCTCGTCGTAGACCTCGACGCCCGACTGGCCGGCGAAGCGCTGGTCGATGTAGGACTGGAACTTGCGCAGCACCAGCGAGCGGAAATTCGAGCCCACCAGCCAGCCGGCGAACTCCGACCAGAAGGCGCGCTTGTCCGCGGGCAGCGCCGCCAGGTCCCGGTCGTTCAGACCGAGCACGAACCGCTCCTTGTAACCCTTCACCGCGCGCACTTCCTCGATCGGGCGCATCGCCGCCGGATCGGGCAGGTTCTGCTGCAACTGCCGGTAGAAATCGGCCGGAAACACTTCGGGAATATAGAAATGCGGATACGGAAACATGCCGAAGGGCACGTTCCCGACCTTGTAGGCCAGCTGCAGCTCAGCGGCAGAATACATGCTCGGCAACCCCCTTGAAAGCCCCGGACTTGCGCTCGGCGCGCTGCACCTGCGCCGGATCGTGCTTCAGGCCCAGCGCGTTGAGCTCGCGCACCATCGCGCGATGCTCCTCCAGGTTTTGATTGGTCTCGATCAGCACCGAGCGCAGCGCCGGATTGCGCAGGGTCTTCGCCGCGCCGGCGACGACCTTGTGCTCGAAACCGTCGACGTCGATCTTGAAATGGTTCGGCACCGGAACCGCGCCCCCGGCCACCAGCTCGTCGAGCGTGGCGGCGATGCAGCCCTGGCTGAACACGGTCTTGAGCGGGCGCAGATAGGCGTCCAGCGCCTCGTCCACCGCGTGACAGGAGCCGCCGACGCGCATGTCTGCCATGTGCAGGTCGAACAGGCCCGCCTTGTCCGACAACCCCATGCAGTACGCCTTGACCCTGTCCTGCAAGCCGTTGTTCTGGATGTTGCGGTTCAGCAGCGCGTAGTTCTGGGATTCCGGCTCGAAGGCGTAAACCGTGGCGCCGCGGGTCGCCGCGGCCCAGATCGTGTACATGCCGACATTGGCGCCGCAGTCGACCAGGATGTCGCCGGGCGCGAAGCCGGCGATCCACTCCAGCGTCCACGGCTCCTTGGTATGGATCGATTCCACGCGCCAGCGGGTCAGCGCGCTCGGCGTCGAAAACACCATGCCGACGCCCTCGTGCTCGATTTCGCAGCGCGGGTTCAGCTTTTCGTACTGTTCGAGGGTCAGGTCCATGGCCGTGTCGGGGCGGGCCGGATGCCCGCGTCGCCGCCGATTCTAGCGCATGCCCCGCCCGCCCCCGCGCCCGACGCGCAGCAGCGCCGCAATTTTGTAGAATCACGGAGTTGTCCGATCCGGCATCGCACCGGCATCGGAACCCCACACTGGAGAGACCGGATGACCCAACCCCTGGACGGCGTGCGCATCATCGACCTGAGCTCGGTGGTGATGGGCCCCTTTGCAACGCAGCTGCTCGGCGACCTCGGCGCCGACGTCGTCAAGGTCGAGCCGCCGGACGGCGACATCCTGCGTCACATCGCGCCGATGAAGAACCCGGCGATGGGCCACATCTACCTGCACCACAACCGCAACAAGCGCTCGATCGTGCTCGACCTGAAGAAACCGGAGGGTCTGGAAGCGCTGCAGAAGCTGCTGAAGACCGCCGACGTGCTGTTCTACAACGTGCGGCCGCAGGCGATGAAGCGGCTGAAGCTGTCCTACGAGGACGTGGTCGCGGTCAACCCGCGGATCATCTACGTCGGCGCCTACGGCTTCAGCCAGCGCGGGCCCTACGCCGCGCAGCCCGCCTACGACGACCTGATCCAGGGCATGTCGGCGATGCCGGCGCTATTCCACGAGGCCGGTGCGTCGAGCCCGCGTTACGCACCGCTGGCGATCGCCGACCGCATCACCGGGCTGGCCGCGGTCAATGCCGTCACCACCGCGCTGTTCGCGCGCAGCCGCACCGGCAAGGGCCAGTCGGTGGAAGTGCCGATGTTCGAGACCGTCACCCAGATGGTGCTGGCCGACCACATGGGCGGTTTCACCTTCGATCCGCCGGAGGGCGGCTACGGCTACGCGCGCATGCTCGCCGAGCACCGCGCGCCGTACAAGACGAAGGACGGCTACATGTGCGTGCTGATCTACAACGACAAGCACTGGCGCGCCTTCCTGAATCTGGTCGGCCGCGGGGAAATGTTCGAGCAGGATCCGCGCTTCGGCAGCCATGAAGCGCGCTCGCGCAATATCGCCGAGGTCTACGCCTTCGCCGCGGAACATCTGAAACAGCGCACCAACGCCGAATGGGAAAAACTGCTGCGCGAGGCCGACATCCCGTCGGCGCCGATGAAAACCGTCGGCGACGTGCTGAGCGACCCGCATCTCGCGGCCACCGGCTTTTTCAGGGAATCGGAACACCCCAGCGAGGGCCGGCTGCGCGAGATGACGCTGGCCAGCCACTGGTCGGGCGCCGATCCGATGCCGCACCGCCCGGCGCCGCGGCTCGGCGAACACAGCGCGGAAATCCTGCGCGAGGCCGGTTACGACGACGCCGACATCCGGAAGCTGGCGGCGGCAGGCGCGACCAGACTCGCCTGAAACACCCTTAGTCTTGTAGAACGGACACGCCCCGAAGGAAGCCCCCTTGGGGGAAGGCCGAAGGCCGCCA
This sequence comes from Burkholderiales bacterium, assembly GCA_026125585.1. Lineage (GTDB taxonomy): Bacteria > Pseudomonadota > Gammaproteobacteria > Burkholderiales > SG8-41. Next base: position 6,725 of record JAHCLD010000069.1, on the reverse strand, counting down.
TCCGGGGAATGCCCCGCCCCGGTTCAGAACTGGCGGCGATACTGGATGAAGCCCGAGCGCTCGGCGACCCGGTCGTAAAGCCTGCGTGCCGTGGCGTTCGATTCCTGCGTCATCCAGTACACCCGCGGCGAACCGGCCGCCTGCGCGCGTTCATACACCGCCTCGATCAGCGCGCGGCCGACGCCCTGCCCGCGCGTCTCCGCCGCGGTGAACAGGTCCTGCAGGTAGCAGACCGGGGCCAGCATCGCGGTGTTGCGGTGAAACAGGTAATGAACGAGACCGATCAGCCGGCCGTCGCGTTCGGCGACCACGGCGTGCATCGGCTCGTAGGCATCGAAAAAACGCGACCAGGTGATGCGCGTCACCTCCGGCGGCACCGTGCGCTCGTAGAAGCTGTTGTAACCCTCCCACAGCGGCAGCCACTGTTCGAAATCGGCGGGTGCCGCGGGGCGGATCCGGAATGCGCTCATCGCATGGACTCCATCAGGCGCTGCGCGCCATGACCTTGAACATCGCCCAGTCGAAATCCTCGCCGCCCTCGGCGAGGCGCGAGGGCATCAGCAGGTACGGCTTGCCGTTGACGACCATGTCGAGGCTGTCGCGCGCGCTGTAACTGCTCTCGCGCAGCACCAGTCCCACCTCGCCGTGGCTGTCCGGCGTCGCCGACAGCAGCAGCGCGGAATCCGCGGTCTCCGCGGGCGCCGGCGAAAAGGCGCCGCCGGACTTGCCGGTGCGCACCGGAATCGCGATCTTCGACAGCACCTGCACGCCGACGCGGCGCTGCTGGTGCTCGTCCCGGGTCACGCGGCGGATGATGCCGACACCCCAGTGTTTCGCCACTTCGGTCTTGACGCCGACCAGCGCGCCGACGCGCACCCAGTCGCTTTTCGCCGCCGGAATGATCGCGCCGCAGCCGCCGTCGCTGACGTTCTCTACGATCCAGCTCTCGGCGGTGCTTTCCGCCGTGTCGGGCGCGCTGAAATCGAGGTCGTCGCTGTTCGCGGGATCGAGCACGCGCAGGATTTCCGCCATGCCGTGCAGCACCGTCATGCGCGTGGCCGTGTGCCGCCGCTCGGCGCCGCGCGCCGGCGCGTCGTCGGACCAGTACGCGGCGAGGTGATGCAGCACCGGCAGCACGGCGGCCTTGTCGTAGCTGCCGCCGAGATGCACACCGGAGGGAATCGCGCCGGTTTCGCGGATCGCCGCCTCGACTTTCTGCAGTTGCGCCAGCGCATCGCCGGCGCCGAAGAAGCGGACGGTGGCCGGCAGCGCCTTGCCGCCGATCACGCGGAACGGCGGTTTGCCGCCGGCGATGTCGAAGCCGTAGCCGCAGCCGGGACCGGGCTGCCGCGCGATGCGGAAATCGACGGAAAAATGCGCCACCGCGCGCTCGGCGAGCTCCTGGCGCATGGGACTCAGGCCGTCGGTCGACGACACGCCCAGCATCAGCGCCTTCAGCAGTTCCTGCCGCACCGAACCGCTGCCATGCGAACCCGGATAGACCTGTATCGTCAGGTCGGCGAAACCGGTGGCTTCGGCCACCTGGTAAAGGCGGCCGATGTCGGACCATACCCGCGGCTCCACCGGCCCGTAGCGCACCAGTATCCATTTGAGTTGCAGCGTCAGCGTGCGCAGCGTGCGGGCGACGATCACCGGCAGGCTCTTGCGGATCGCGGTGCCGGTCTGGCCGGACTCGAAGCGCGCGACGCATTCGAGATAGGCCTCGCTCAGCGCCTTCCAGAAGGCGTAGCTGCCGCTCCACAAGCGGTGTTCCTGGAATTTCTGCTGGCGCGCCGTGCCGAAATAATCCTGCGCCAGCCTGCGCTGGTGGTTTTTCGCGGCGGCGTCGAGCAGGTCGACATTCTCGAACAGCTTTTCCACGCGAAACGCCTTGGTGTCGCGCAAGGTCTCCAGCCAGTGCGTGATCTCGGTCAGCGCCTTCAGCGGATCGGCCGGCAGTTCATCGACGATTTCCCGGGCCTTTTTCGCGTCGGCCATCGGGTGATCGATCTTCTCGCCCTTCAGGAAGCTGAGCATTTCCCTTTTCCCCTGTCCTTTTGCTTTTACTTTTACTTTTGCCTTTGCAGCCATTTCCGCGTCCGCCGGTCGGCCTGCGGCCGCCGCGGATCGTTTGAATCCATTCTATCGATCTATCGGCCGGCTTCGCCAGCACCAATCGCAGACTGGCCGGCGGCGCGTCCCCTGGCCGCATCGACGCCGGCGACGATCACGATGCCAATGACAAAATAGACGCCGGTGATCAGGATCGCCAGCCGGTGATCGCCACCGGAAAGCCAGGTCACCGCGCCGTAGGTCAGCGGTCCGAGGATCGAGGACAGCTTCACCGCCAGCCCCCACAGCCCGAAAAACTCCGCCTGGCGCCTCGGCGGACTGAGGTAGCCGACGAGGGCACGGCCTGCCGACTGGCTGGAACCCAAGCACAGGCCGACCAGATTCGCCGCCACCCAGAACAGCGCCGGCCCCTCGGCGCGCCAGGCCAGCAGCACAGTCAAGATCCAGCCTGCCAGCGTCAGCATGATCGTCGGCACGTGGCCGAGGCGGTCCTGCACGTGGCCGAAGGCGAAGGCGCCCAGCGCCGCGGTGACGTTGACGACGAGGATCAGCAGCAGCGTGTCGCGGGTGGTGAAGCCCATTGCCTGCTGCGCGTAAATGGCCGCCAGCGCGATCACGGTCTGGATGCCGGCCTGGTAGACCACCAGGCAGACCAGGAAGCGCCGCAGGTCGTGGTAGCGGTGCGCGCTGCGCAGCGTCTCGCGCAGGCGCGCGAATGCCGCGCGCACCGCCGCGCCGGCAGCGGCCTGCGGCTGCGCGCGTTCGCGCAGGAACAGGAAGGTCGGCAGGCAGGCCAGCGCGAAAATCGCCGCGGTGATCAGCATGGTCACCGGCACGAACTCGGCGGCGGACGCGCCCTGTCCCTGGGCATGCGTGACGTAGGCGAGGCAGATGCCCAGCGCCACCAGTCCGCCGAAATAGCCGAGGCTCCAGCCCCAGCCGGAGACCCGGCCCAGCGCCTCGCCCTCGGCGATTTCCGGCAGGAAGGCGGCGATCAGGTTTTCGCCGGAGCCGAAAAAAAAATTGGACAGCACGATCAGCAGCATGCCGGCGGCGACATCGCCGCGGCCGATGCAGGCGAGCGCCGCGGTGAAGGCGATGCAGCCCAGCGTGGTCACGCCGAGCAGGCGCTTCTTGGCGGCGCGGGCATCGGCCCAGGCGCCGATCACCGGCGCGGTCAGCATGATCAGGGCATAGGACAGCGCCAGCGCCGCGGTCCAGGCCAGGGTTGCCCACGGCGCGTTGCCGGCCACCTCGGCGACGAAATAGGCGCTGAACACCGCGGTGATGACCACCGTGGTGTAGCCGGAGTTGGCGAAATCGTACATCGCCCACGCCCACAACTCGCGGCGGCGCACCCCGGGCGCGAGGCTGCTGCGGGCGGTTTCAGTCACGGAGCGCGGTGCGGCGCGGCGGCATGGTGGCCTCGATGGTAACAGCCACGCGGGAAGGCCCGGTCTCGGCGAAAGTCTGGCGCAGCCGTTCGCGCAGCGTCCGGCACAACCGGGCGCCCGCCCACAGGGCGACGATGCCGAAATAGGCCAGCAGCAGGATCAGCAGGATGCTCATCACGCACCTCCTTCGCATTTTCAGGTGTTGCAGTGGAAGCCGCTGCACAAGTCGTGCCCGCGGCAGCGCCGACCGGCGCGATGCGGCAACCGACCGGCGGTCTGGCTGGACCGGAAAGCGTCGAAGTCCGGACAAGCCCGGCGATTTTGCGGCATGGAAAAAAGTCACAGCGCGCCGGCCAGTTGGCCGTCTCCGCAGAGAGACAAAAATATCGATTTGAATCAGCAGTTTATGCAATCCGGGCAAGCGACTGTTGCCATCCGGCGACAACCGTTGCCTGCCGATAATTCATAACCATTTGTTTTTATTGATATTTTCAGACTGGCACGAAGCCTGCACCTAGGACGCCAGCGAGATCAACAACAAAAGGATGCGCATGAACAAACGTCTGATCGCTGCAGTGATAGCCACCGGCGCACTGGCGCTGGGTGCCTGCTCCACCACGCCAACCAACGCCCAGGTGGGCGCGACCGCCGGCGCAGTGGTCGGGGGCGTGGTCGGCTCTGCACTGACCGGCAGCACGGCAGGGACCGTGGTCGGCGCTGGTGCCGGCGCGGCCGTCGGCCACGAAATCGGCAAGCGGATCAAATGAGAGGCCAATAGGAAGAAAACACTCACCGGATCCGCAGGATTCCCGTCATCGGATTTAACACTCCTCCAGGCAGGGCCTGAAAAGAACCCCTGTTTTTCCCCGGCGCAAGCCGGGGTTTTTTTGTACGGCAGCCCGGACAGGCGCCGACACAGGCCCGGGCAGGATACGGTTACGGCCGGCCTGGCCTCAACGGCTGCCGCGACGTTCACGAAAGCCGTTGCAGGCCAGCCCCCCATGCGCGCCCGTCCGGTTCATCAACCGGGCATGCGCAGTCGGAAACTCAGCGCGGCTCCAGCGGCGTAGCGCCCGCATGGCCGAGCAGCGCCTCGAGCCACGCCCCATGTGAAAAAAGCGCGGCCTCCCCGCGCGGACCGCCGATCGCCTGCAGGCCGAGCGGCAGGCCGCCGCCGGTGAATCCGCCGGGCAGCGCCAGCACCGGGCAGGCCGTCATCGTCACCGCGCAGGTCAGCGCCAGCCAGCCCATGTAACCGTCGAAGGCGACGCCGTCCCAGCTTTCCGGGTAACGCAACTCCACCGGAAACGGCGGACACAGGGTCGCCGGACACAGCAGCAGGTCATGGTCCGCGAAAAACGCCGCGGCGCGGCGAATGATCTCGCCCTGCGCGATTTCGGCGGCAACCACGTCCGCCAGTTTCAGGCCCAGCCCGAACTCGGTGTTTTCGATGACCTCCGGCTTCAGCAGGTGGCGGTTGCCGGCCAACAGCGGCGCAATGCGCGCAATGTAGACCGCGCCGCGCAGTGTCAGGAAATGGCGGGCCGCGTCGCGCAGATCCGGATGCGCTTCCTCGACAATGACGCCCTCGCCCGCGAGTTTGTCCGCAACGGCGCCGATCATCGCGCGCAGCTCGCGGTCGACCACCGGCGCGACGCCAAGGTCGGCGCTGACGGCCACCCGCCGCGGTTTCCGCGGCTGCGCCGCGCACTGCGCGAAGGACGGCAGCAGCGTACTCGACAAAAGCGGCGGCGACAGCGGATCGCGCGCGTCGAAACCGGCCTCGGCGTCGAACATCAGCGCGACGTCGGCGACGGTGCGCGCCATCGGCCCCTCCACCGACAGCGGGTTGAACGGCTGTTTCTGCAGCCGCGCCACCATGCCTGGACCGGGCCGCAGGCCGGCGACCGAGCAGAAGGCCGCGGGCGTGCGGATGCTGCCGCCGAAATCGTTGCCGGTCGCCATCCACACCTGCCCCGCCGCCAGCGCCGCGGCGCTGCCGCCCGAGGAGCCGCTCGCGCTCATGCGCGCGTCCCAGGGATTGCGCGTCGCGCCGAACACGTCGTTGAAGGTGTTGCCGCCGGCGGCGAACTCCGGCAGGTTGGTCTTGCCAACGACGATCGCGCCGTGGGCCTCGAGCCGCTGCACCACCGGATCGGAGCCCGGCGCGATGCGGTTCTCGAAGACGCGTGAACCCGAGGTGCAACGCACACCCCCGACGTCGGTGTTGTCCTTCACCGCGATCGGCAGGCCGTGCAGGAATCCTGCCGGACGCCCGTCGCGCGGCCCGTTCATCAGCCGCCGCGCATGGTCGCGGGCACGCTCGAAGCACAGCGTCACCATCGCGTTGATCCGCGGATTGGTGTCCGCGATGCGCCGCTCGGCCGCGGCGATCAGATCCAGCGGCGACACTTCGCCGCTGCACAGATGCGCGACAGCCTCGGTTGCAGTCCATTTTATGAATTCGTGCACGCCGGCCTCCTCCGGATCGCAGTATAGCGACCGCGACAGGCCGCGGCTGGGAGAGAAACCGGGGGCAAAACGGGGGTGTCCATGTTAGGCTTTCGCCCTCCGCAAAATCCCGATCCACACTCCAGGAAATCCAGATGACGGCCAAATCCGCCACGCGCCCGCTGATGCAGACCGGCGCCCAGATCCTCGTCGACTCGCTGATCACCCACGGCGCCAGTCTCGCCTTCGGCGTGCCCGGCGAATCGTACCTCGCGGTGCTCGACGCGATCCACGAACGCGAAGACGAGTTCCGGTTCGTCATCTGCCGCCAGGAAGGCGGCGTCACCAACATGGCCGACGCCTGCGGCAAGCTCACCGGCCAGCCCGGCATCGCCTTCGTCACCCGCGGCCCCGGCGCGACCAACGCCTCGATCGGCGTGCACACCGCCTTTCAGGACTCCACGCCGATGATCCTGTTCATCGGCCAGGTCGGCAACGACGTCGTCGAGCGCGAGGCCTTCCAGGAAATCGACTTCCGCCGCATGTTCGGCCCGATGTGCAAATGGGTCGCGCAGATCGACCGCGCCGACCGCGTCGCCGAGTACGTCAGCCACGCCTTCCACGTCGCGACCTCGGGCCGGCCCGGCCCGGTGGTGCTGGCGCTGCCGGAAGACATGCAGACCGAGATGGCGCCGGCCTCGAAGGCCGGCCGCTACCAGCGCGTCGCCGCCAACCCGGGCGAGTTCGACATGCACCGGCTGCGCGACCTGCTCGGCAAGGCGAAAAAACCGCTGATGATGGTCGGCG
>JAHCLD010000068.1 GCA_026125585.1 Burkholderiales bacterium | reverse complement strand
CCGGACTGACCGGCCCGCGTCAGTTCGGCTTCAGGCCGGACGCCTTGACGACGGCGGCCCATTTCGGGATTTCCCTGCCGAGGTAGGCTGCCAGTTCCTCCGGGCTGCCGGCAATGACATCGACGCCCTGCTTGCCGAGGCGTTCGCGGATCGCCGGATCCGAAAGCGCGGTTTTGAACGTGGCGTGAAGTTTCGCGACGATATCGCGCGGCAATCCCGCCGGACCGAGCAGTCCGTACCATCCCGCCGATTCGAATCCCTTCAGCGTTTCGCCGACGGTGGGCAGATCGGGCATCACGTCGGAGCGTCGTGCGCCGCACAGGCCCAGCGCGCGCAGCCGGCCCGACTGGATGTGCGGCAGCGTTGCCGCCAGTGTGTTGACCTGGAACTGCACGTGCCCGGCGAGGGTGTCGGTCAGCGCGGCGCCGGCGCCCTTGTACGGGACGTTGACGATGTCGATTTTCGCCATGGTCCGGAACAGCTCCACGGCCAGTTGCTGCGAAGTGCCGGCCGAGGTGCCCGCCGTGAGCTGGCCGGGCCGGGATCTGGCCAGCGCGATGAACTCCCTGATCGTCTTGGCCGGCAGCGCGGGATGCACGACGAACACGGTCTGCGTCGAGGCCAGGTGGCTGACCGGCGTGAAATCGCGGACCGGATCGAAGGTGAGCTTCGCAAACAGGCTCGGATTGATCGCATGGGGGGTGCTCGCCATCAGCATCGTGTAGCCGTCCGGGGCGGCGCGCGCCACGAACTCGGTGCCGATGTTGGTCGAGCCGCCGGCCCGGTTTTCGATGATCGCGGTCTGTCCCAGCAGCTCGCCGAGCTTCGGCGCGATCGTGCGGGCGATGATGTCGGTGCCGCCGCCGGGCGCGGCCGGCACGACGATCCGCACCGGTTTCGCCGGGTAACCCTGTGCCGCCGCACCGGCGCAGAAGAACGCCAGCGCAATGCCGGCGATTGCCGGGAATCCCGATCCGTTTCTTCGCATCATCCGCTTTCTTCAGCCTGCCGCGCGTTGGGCGCCGGCGCCGGTGTCGTAGTCGACATTGGCCAGCTTCTCGGTGTCCCACAGCTGTTTCAGCAGCGCCGCGGCGGCGGCCTTGCCCAGCACCGGTTCGGCGAGTTCCGTGAATTTGTCGTTCAGCTCCTCGTCGGTCAGCGGCAGCTCGGGATCGCCCTTGCGATAGGGCTGGAAATGCTCGAGTTTGCGGCCATCGTTCAATTCGATTTCCACGCGCGACTCGCGGCGGTTGGGATAGCCCGCGGACATGTCCGGATCGGCGACCGGCTCGATTTTCTTCAGCAGCGCGCGCACCTCGGGATTGTTCAGATGGTCCGGGTCGAAGGCGTTGAGCCGCACGCTGCCGCGCACCAGCGCGTGGGCGACGGTGTACTGGATGCTGAACTTGGCCTGGTATTCGCCTTCCGGATCGTTGTTGTCGATGATGTCGAGGCCGGCCTTGTAGGTGTGCAGGCGGATCTTCTTCACGTCCTTGTGGCTGAACTTGTGCTCTTTCTGCAGGTGCAGCGCGCCGTCGATCGACGGGAAGGTGTGGCCGCAGCAGCCGTGGTTTTTGAAGGTCATCTGGTTGATGTGGTAATCCGTGCCGAGCCCCTTCGTGGCCTTGCTCCAGTCCGGGTTCACGCTCATCGCGTTGCCGAAACCGACCTCGCCCTCGAGCATGTCGAGCGCGCCGGTCAGCCCCTTCATCGCCGCCATCGCCGCCCAGCAGCCGGCGTCCGCGGCGTGGCCGCCGTGCAGCGGCTTGGTCATCGCCTGCGAGCGGAAGGCTTGCTGCAGACCGGAGGCGAAGCTGCCGACGGTGGCCAGCGCGTGCATGAACTGTTCCCTGTTCGCGCCGAGCACGGTCGCCGCCGCCGCCGCCGCGCCGAAGGAGCCGACGGTGCCGGTGGTGTGCCAGTACTTGTAGTGCGAGGGCATGACCGCTTCGCCGATGCGCGTGGAGATTTCGTAGCCGACGATGACGCCGCGCAGGAAGCGGTCGCCCGTGGCGCCGCTGGCCTGGGCCGCGGCCAGCGCCGCGGAGATGGTCGGGCTGCCGGGGTGGTAGCCGGCATCGCGGTAGATGTCGTCGAACTCGACCGAGTGCGAAGCGGCGCCGTTGATCAGCGCGGCAGCGCGCAGCGTCGCGCGGCGGCCGGTGGCGAGCCGTGCGCGGCCGCGGTCGAGGTCCTCGGCGAAGGCTTCTTCCATCAGTTTCGCCGGGTTGACGATGCTGCCCGGCAGCAGGGCGGCATACCAGTCGATCACCGTGCGCTTGGCGTGGTGGACGACCTGCGGCGGCAGTTTCGAAGTCTGTTCGCGGATGGCGTAATCGGCCAGTTGTTGCAGCAGCATGATGGATGTCCTCCGTTCGGCTGGATGTGTCGGGATTTTGCCGGTAACTGCGGGGTTTCCGCTCAGCGGCGGACGATCAGTCCGTCCACCGCGACCACGCCTTCGCCTTCTTTCCTGACGATCAGCGGGTTGATTTCGGCCTCGGCGATGTCGTCGAAGGCGGCGAGCTGCGAGAAGGCCGCCACGGCTTCGGCCAGCGCCCGGCAGTCGCCCTTCGTCATGCCGCGGTAGCCGCGGATCACCGCGAGGCCCTTCACTTCCTCGATCATCCGCAGCGCGGTGTCCGGCGTCACCGGCGCCAGCCGCATCGCGAAGTCCTTGTAGATTTCGGCCAGCACGCCGCCGACGCCGATCACCACCAGCGGACCGACCTGCGGATCGCGCTTGAAGCCGACGATGACCTCGGCCAGGCCGCGTTCCATGCGCTGCACCAGGATGCCGTTGAGTTTCGCCTGCGGATGTTTCGCCTTCACGCTCGCGAAAATCCGTTCGGCCGCCTGTTTCAGCTGCGCGGCGTCGCCGATGTTCAGCACCACGCCGCCGGCGTCGGTCTTGTGCGCGATGTCCGGCGACAGGATCTTGGCGACGACCGGGTAGGTCATTTCAACCTTCGCATTGGCATCGGCCATGACCGCGGTCTGCGCCTGCGGCACGCCCAGCGCGCCGAACACGGCGCAGGCCTGCTGTTCATTGAGCTGTTTGCCGGTGGCGGCGTTCAGCAGCGTGCCGGCCGCGGCGGTCTTCTGCGCGTCGGGCTGCGGAATTTCAACCGGCGGCACCCACTGCTTCCAGGCGCGGATCGAATCGGCGCAGGACTCGGGTGTACGAAAGCCTGCGATTCCCGCATTAGCCAGCAACTTCAGCGAGGCTTCGGCATGCGGCGCGAGGAACACGGCGACCGCCTTGTCGCGGCGGTCGGCTTCGACCAGCGGTTCCACCGCGATCTGCGGCTGGAATTGCGCCGAGCTGCCGGCGACGGCCAGCACCAGGTCGCAGTGATCGGAGGCGAGCAGGGCGTTCAGCACGCCGCCGTAGATTTCCTTTTTCGCGCCGGCCAGCGTGAGGTCGGTGATTCGCGACTTGCCGATCGCGATGTTCTTCTGCGCCAGCGCGGCGACCACGGCGTCGGTCGGGCCGACGACGTCGACGCCGTAGGTGCCGATGCGGTCGACCACGCAGGCCGCGCCGCCGCCGGTGGTGGTCATTGCCGCGACGCGATGTGTTTTGTTCGGCTTGCGGCCCTGCACCAGCGCCGGCAGTTCGAACAGCGCCTCCAGCGTGTCGACGCGCAGCATGCCGTGGGCCTTGAAAAATGCGTCGACGGCCTCGTCGGTGCCGGCCATCGCGCCGGTGTGCGAGGCGGCGAGATCCTGACCCACTTCCGAGCGCCCCAGCTTGTAGACGATGACCGGCTTGCGCGCCTCGTAGGCACGGCGCGCGGCCTCGGCCAAGTGCGGGGCGTCGCGGATGGTTTCCATGAACAGCAGGATGGCGTCGGTGTGCGGATCGTCGACCAGCAGGCCGGCGAGCTCGCCGACGCCGAGGTCGGCCTCGTTGCCGACCGAGATCAGTTTCGAGAAACCGACGCCGCGGCCGAGGCCGCGCGACATCAGGCCGCCCATCATGCTGCCCGATTGCGACACGATGGCCAGCCCGCCGGGGGTGATTTCGAGTTTTTCCAGCACCGCGTTGACCGACAGCGCGAGGTGGGTCTGGGTGCTCATCAGTCCGATGCAGTTGGGGCCGACCAGCCGCGTCCGGCTGCCGCGGATGATGTCGTTCAGTTCCCGCTGTTTCGCGCGGCCGGCTTCACCGGTCTCGGCGAAGCCGTCGCTGTAGATCGTGACCACCGGAATTTTTTTGTCGACGCACTGCTTCAGCGCCGCCGGCACGGCCCTGGCCGGCACCATCACGAAGGCGTGATCGACCTCGTCCGGAATCGAGGTGACGTCCGGGTAGGCCTTCTCGCCGAAGACTTCGTCGCGGCCCGGATTCACCGGGATGATCTTGCCGGCGTAGCCGTGACGTTTCAGGTAGCGCTGCGGGCGCGAGGTGTTTTTCTTTTCGTCGCTCGACGCGCCGATCAGCGCGATGGAGCGGGGGTCGAATACGGCCTGATAGAGTTTGTTGGCGGACATGACAGTCAAGGGCTAAGTCAAAAGCGTTGGCCACAGAGGTCACAGAGGTCACAGAGAGCACAGAGAAAACCGGGAGGAGCTTGGGCGCCGCTCCTGATTTTCTGCTCTTGACGTTCTCTGTGCTCTCTGTGACCTCTGTGGCTGAAAGGTTTTAGCTTTTAGGCGGACGCTGCGAGAATGTGCGTTCGAACACGCCCTCGGCGATGCGGTTTTTCAGTATCTCGATCGAGCCGCCGGCGATCATCCAGCCGCGGCATTTGCGGAAGCAGTACTCGACCAGCGATTCGTCGGTGTAGCCCATGCCGCCCATGATCTGCATCGCCTCGTTGCAGACGTCGAAGCCGGCCTGATTGCAGAAGGCCTTGGCGATCGCAGTGTCCTCCGCCGAGGGGATGCCGTTGTCGGCGTCGACGGCGGCCTTGTAGAGCAGCAGCTGGCCGGCCTCGAGCTTCATTTTCATGTCGGCGAACTTCCACTGGATGCCCTGGAATTCGCAGAGCAGGCGGCCGAACTGCTTGCGCTGCAGCGCCCATTCGCGGGCGACGTTGTAGGCGTAGCGGCCGAAGGCCAGCGAACGCGCGGTGTTGCCGATGCGCTCGACGTTGAAGCCCGCGATCTGTTTCTTGAAGCCGCCTTCCTTCAGCATCACGTTCTCGGGACCGACGTAGACGTTGTCGAGGTAGGTCTGCACCCATTCCTCGCCGTTGAGGAATTTCGCCGGCGCGCCCTGCTTGAAGCCTTCCGCGTCGCGCGGGATCAGCACCGAGCCGATGCCGCCGACGCCGGGGCCGAAGCGGACATAGGTCAGCATCACGTCGGCGTAGGAGGCGTGGGTCTGGAATACCTTGACGCCGTTGATGCGGTAGCCCTCGCCGTCGGGCGTCGCGCTGGTTTTCAGGTCGGTCACCGCGGAGCCGGCTTCCGGCTCGGTCATGCCGACCGTGATCACCGATTCGCCGGCAAGGATCTTGTCGAGGTAGCGCTTCTTCTGGTCCTTGCTGCCGTACTCGGCGAGCACGCGCACCGGCCCGAAATTGCCGGCCTGGATCACGTCCGCGCTGCGCGGGCACACCGAGGCGATGGTTTCGATGGCGATGATGGCGTCCATCAGCGAGCCGCCCTGGCCACCGTCTTCTTCCTTCATCGTGATGCCCATCAGGCCCTGCTCGGCCATCAGTTTCGCGACGTCCCAGGGATGTTCCTCCTGGTGCGCGCGCTTCAGCGCGCCGTCGCGCAGATGGCGTTCGGCAAAGCCGCGCACGGCGTCGCGGAACTGTTCCTGTTCGGGGGTGAATTTGAAATCCATGATTTGAAATAGTGAGCCGGGGAAGCCGCGATTTTACCGCCGCTCGCCCTGTGAGTCAGTACGAATTGACTGATCCATATCATGGAAAAGCATGATGGCGATGCAACCGCTTGCAATCGCCGTGGCCGGCTCAGGGATACATCGCCCAGCCGGTGCGCTCCGTTTCCGCGCGGAAGAAATGCCCCTGGGTGCTGGTGACGAACAGCGTGCGCATGTCCGGCCCGCCGAAGCAGCAGTTGGTCGGCCGGTTGCAGGGCACGGGATGGGTTTCGAGCACGCGGCCGGTGGGCGAGAACACGTAGATCATCGGACCCGGGCCCGACACTTCCCAGCCGGCCGTGGCGACGATGTTGCCGTCGGCATCCAGCGTCATGCCGTCGATGCCGCGGTGGATGCCGCGATGATCTTCGCCCCAGGTGAACAGCGTTTTGTACGGGCCGAGGCTGCCATCGTCGCGGATCGGGTAGGCGCGCAGCTCGCGCGCGATGCCCGCGGTGAAGCTGCTCTCGGCGACGTACAGCGTGTTCTGGTCCTGCGACACCAGGATGCCGTTGGGCTGCGTGGTGTCGAAGACGACGCGGGCGATCGTGTACGTGTTGTCCTTCTGCGGATCGAGGCGATAGACCGAGCGGTCGTCGAGTTCCTGCCGCTCGGTCTGGTCGACGTTGCCCTCGTTCCAGGGATTGGTGAACCAGATGCGGCCCTTGCGGTCGATGGCGAGATCGTTCGGCGTGTTCAGGCGCCTGCCCTCGAATTTGTCGGCGACGACGACGTTCTTCCCGTCGGGATCGAAGCGCATCATGCTGCGCCCGCCCTGGCAGCAGCCGAACAGCCGCCCTTCGGCGTCGAAAGCCAGCCCGTTGACGCGGTCGAGCCCGGTGCGCCAGGGCGCGATGTCGTTGGTCTTCGGGTCGCAGCGGAAAATCGTGCGGGCGTGGATGTGGGTGAAATAGAGATGCTCGCCGTCCCACGCCGGGCCTTCGGTGATCGGCAGGCCGTCGGGTTTTTTCAGCAGATCGAATGTCCAGGACATCGCGTTCCTTTCGGGGAGGTTGTCGCCCGCCAGGCGCATTCCCGCGCCGGCTCACGGCGAAAAGTATAGGAACTTCGCGCGGTTGATCCAAGGCCGTGCCTAGTGACGGGATGGCCTGCCGGACAGTCAACGGGTTTTGAGTCCGAGCCGCCGGGCCAGCTTGTGCAGGTTGCTGGGATCGAGGTCCAGTTGCTGCGCGGCCCGGGCCCAGTTGTTGTCTTGCGCCGCCAGTGCCTGACGTATGGCCTGGCGCTGGCAGGCGGCGACGGCATCGCGCAGCGGCATGCCCGCCGGCACCGCGGCGGCTTCGACGGCCGTCTTGCCGGCGGTCCCGGACGACGGCGGGGCGGGGCTGTCGAGGTCCATCAGGCCGGGGGAGAGGGTCACGATGTCGTTGCGGTCGACGCCCTGGCTGACGGCCTTGAGCGCCGCGCGGCTGATGACATGTTCGAGCTCGCGCACGTTGCCCGGCCAGTGATAGCGCTGCAGCGCGTCTTCCGCCTCCGCGGACAGGCGCAGGCTGCGCAGTCCCAGGCGCGCCCTGTTCAGTTCGAGAAAATGCCCGGCCAGCATCGGAACGTCCGCGTTGCGCTCCCGCAACGCGGGGATCGGTATCGGGTAGACCGACAGCCGGTGATACAGATCGGCGCGGAACGATCCGTCGCGCACATGCTCCCGCAGATTGCGGTTGGTGGCGGCGATCACGCGGACATTGACGTGCCGGGGCTGATCGGCGCCCAGGCGCTGGATTTCGCCGTTCTGCAGCGTGCGCAGCAGCTTGGCCTGGATGGCCAGCGGCAGTTCCCCGACTTCGTCGAGGAACAGCGTGCCGCCGTCGGCGGCCTCGAACCGCCCAGGCCGATCGCCGGCGGCGCCCGAGAAGGCGCCCTTGACGTGGCCGAACAGCTCGCTTTCGGCGAGCGATTCCGGCAGCGCGGCGCAGTTCACGTGCACCAGCGCCCGGTCGCGGCGCCGGGACAGCCGGTGCAGCCGGTGCGCGAACAGCTCCTTGCCGACGCCGGTTTCCCCGGACAGCAGCACGGGGAGCTCCGTGTCGGCGACGACTTCCAGCTCATGCAGGACCCGGGTGATGGCTTCGCTTTGCCCGATGATCCTGCAATCTTCGAACAGCGACGCGTCCGGCAGGGCGTTCGTGTTCCGGGAAATCCGCAGGGCCCGGATTTCGGTTTCCAGCCGGGTGACGCGGATCGTGGCCTCGATCAGGACGAGGAAGCGCTGGAGTTCGGCCCTGGTGTCCGCATCGAAGGCGGTGGCTTCCAGGGCATCGAGCGTGACGGCGCCCCAGAGCCGGCCTTCGGTATGCAGCCGCGCGCCCATGCAGTCGTGCACCGGCAGCGGCTCGCCGGCACGGTCGTCGACCAGGCCGTCGTACGGATCGGGCAGGGCGCTGTCGTGATCGAAGCTGGTGATTCCGCGGCGCGCGAGGATGGCGGCGAGGCGCGGATGCTGGCTGACGGCGAAGCGCCGGCCCAGTGCCTCGCGTGCCAGTCCGTCCGTGGCGATGGGGCGCAGGTGATCGTTGTCCAGTTGCAGCAATGCGACGGCATCGCAGCGGAAATGGGCGCGCAGGGTGCTGACCAGACGTTGCAGCCGGATGGCCTGGGGCAGATCGGTGACGAGATCGGCCAGCAGCAATTGCTCGAACATGGTTGTTTTTACCGTTTAGGGTTCTTTTCACTATATCCAATAAGGGTTTATTTTACCGTAAAATATATAACTTGTTGTTTTTAAAGTATTTTATTTCTGGCATGTATTTCGCGTTGCAACAGACGGCTTCCTATCGGAGAAATCCATGAGCACGAATCTGATCGATCAATCGCTGGGACAACTGGCCCGGAAAATCGCCGGCGCGACCCGCGTGTTTCACGAGAACCGTCTCGATTTCTGCTGCGGCGGCCAGCACAGCCTGCGCGAGGCGGCAGCGGCCCGGGGCCTGGATGCCGGCGCGATCGCCGAGAGCCTGTCCAGGTTGCAGTCTTTTGCACAGGCCGGCGAGCGCAATTGGGCGGCCGCCCCGGCGGCCGAGCTGATCGACCATATCCTGAATCGGTACCATGAAGTGCACCGCGAGCAGTTGCCCGAGCTGATCCGGCTGGCCAGAAGGGTCGAGCAGGTGCATGGCGAACGGCAGGACTGTCCCGCCGGACTGGCCGACCACCTGACGGCGATGCAGCAGGAGCTGGAAAGTCACATGCAGAAGGAGGAACAGGTGCTGTTCCCGATGCTCCGGAGCGGCCGCGGGGCGATGGCCTTCGGGCCGATCAGCGTCATGCGCATGGAGCATGAACAGCATGGAGAAGCCCTGCAGCGTCTGGCGGAGATCACCCATGACATCACGCTGCCGCGGGATGCCTGCAACACCTGGCGCGCGTTGTATCTGGGACTGCGGACCCTGCGCGATGACCTGATGGACCACATCCATCTCGAAAACAACGTTTTGTTCGAGGGGGCCGCCGACACCCTGGATTCCTGAACGAGGGTGGATGGCGATCGTCGCCGGCACAACAACCAAACAACAACCGGTTCTGAGAAAAGGGAAAAAGGGATTTACATGGGACCTTATCGCAAGCTGTGGTTCACGCTGATCGCCATCCTGGCGGTCACTTTTACGTTGCTGGGCTATTTCGGCGGCGAGATTTACCGCCAGGCGCCGCCGATTCCGGCGAAGGTGACCGCGCCCGATGGCCGGGTGCTTTTTTCGGAGCGGGACATCGTGGACGGCCAGACGGCCTGGCAGTCCGTCGGGGGCATGCAGCTCGGCTCGATCTGGGGCCACGGCGCCTATCAGGCGCCGGACTGGACCGCGGACTGGCTGCATCGTGAACTGACGGCCTGGCTGGACCTTGCGGCCCATGAGACGCAGGGCATGCCGTATGCCGCATTGGATGCCGGCCGCCAGTCGATGCTGCGCGAGCAGCTCAAGGCGGAATACCGCGCCAACCGGGTTGATGCCTCAAGCGGCGAACTCCGGGTTTCGGAACGCCGCGCCCGGGCGATGGCCGCCACGGCGGCATACTACGACCGGCTGTTCTCCGACGACCAGGGCATGCGCAAGAGCCGGGAGAGCTTCGCGATGAAGGAGAACACGCTGCCCGACGCCGGACGGCGCGCGCAGCTTTCGCATTTCTTCTTCTGGACGGCATGGGCGGCCGCCACCGACCGGCCCGGCGAGGCGGTGACCTACACCAACAACTGGCCGCACGAGCCGCTGATCGGCAACCGGCCCAGCGCGGAGAATGTCGTCTGGTCGATCGCGAGCATCGTCGTGCTGCTCGCGGGCGTCGGCTTCCTGATCTGGGCCTGGGCGTTCCTGCGCAGGCACGACGAGCCCTTGCCGGCGCCGGGCGCCGTGGATCCCCTGACGACGTTTGCGCTCACGCCGTCGCAGAAGGCGCTGGGCAAGTACCTGTTCCTGGTCGTCGCGCTGTTTGTGTTCCAGGTGTTCATCGGCGGCTTCACCGCGCATTACACGGTCGAAGGGCAGAAGTTCTACGGGGTCGACGTGTCGCAGTGGTTCCCGTATTCGCTGGTGCGCACTTGGCACATCCAGTCGGCGCTGTTCTGGATCGCCACCGGTTTTCTCGCGGCGGGGCTGTTCCTGGCGCCGCTGATCCACGGCGGGAAGGATCCGCGTTTCCAGAAGCTCGGCGTCGACGTCCTGTTCTGGGCGCTCGTGGCGGTGGTGGTCGGGTCGTACATCGGCAATTACCTGGCCATTGCCCAGATCATGCCGAAGGAATGGAATTTCTGGCTGGGTCACCAAGGCTATGAATACATCGATCTCGGCAGGTTCTGGCAGATCGGCAAGTATGTCGGCATCCTGCTGTGGCTCGTGCTGATGCTGCGCGGCATCGTGCCGGCCCGGCGCAGGGCCGACAGCGACAAGAATCTGCTGGCGTTGCTCACGGCCTCGGTCGGGGCGATCGGGCTTTTCTACGGCGCCGGCTTTTTCTACGGGGAACGCACCCACCTCTCGGTCATGGAGTACTGGCGCTGGTGGGTCGTGCATCTGTGGGTCGAGGGATTCTTCGAGGTGTTCGCGACGACCGCGCTGGCCTTCATTTTCGCCACGCTGGGCCTGGTCTCGAAGCGGATGGCGACGACGGCGAGCCTCGCTTCGGCGTCGCTGTTCCTGCTGGGCGGCGTGCCGGGAACCTTCCATCACCTGTATTTCTCGGGCACGACCACGCCGGTCATGGCGGTGGGCGCCGGTTTCAGCGCCCTGGAAGTCGTACCGCTGATCGTGCTCGGGCATGAAGCCTGGGAAAACTGGCGGCTGAAGGTCCGCGCGCCTTGGATGG
>JAHCLD010000067.1 GCA_026125585.1 Burkholderiales bacterium | reverse complement strand
CAGCGCGCGGGCGACCGGCTCGGGCAGCGTCGCGGCGGGCTGCGCGCCGGCGGGAGCGACGGGCAGCGCGAGCATCAGGGCGAGGAGGAAGTGCCGGAGGCGCATGGCGGGCATGGTGGGCATGGTGAAATGGGCGGGGGATCAGAGGATGGTCGCGCCGTGCATGGCGGGGATGTCGATGCCGTCCCAGCCGAGCCGGTCGCGGATCGCGGTCGCGAAAATTTCCGCGGTGTCCTGCTCGCCGTGGACGACGAAGGTGCGCTGCGGCGCGCGTTTGAAATGTTTCAGCCAGGCGAGCAGCGCGGCCTGGTCGGCATGCGCCGACAGGCCGCCGATGGTATAGATGTCCGCCTTGACCGGCACCGGGAGGCCGAACAGGCGCACGATTTTCGCGCCGTCGACGATGCGCCGGCCGAGCGTGCCGGCGGCCTGGAAGCCGGCGATGATCACGCTGCAGTCGCGGCGGCCGAGATTGTGGCGCAGGTGGTGCTTGATGCGGCCGGCATTGCACATGCCGCTGGCCGAGATGATCACCGCGCCCTGCTTGATGCGCTGCAGGCTGGTGGATTCCAGCACATCCTGCACGAAATGGATGCGCGGCCGGCCGCGGCGGCCCTTCATCCACTGCAGCATCGCCGCCGCCTCGGGGTCGAGCAGGGCCCAGTGTTTCGCGGTGATCTCGGTCGCCTTCAGCGCCATCGGCGAATCGACATAGATGTCCATCTCCGGCAGCCGGTCCCGGCGGTAGAGGTCGACCAGCAGGTAGAGGATTTCCTGGGTGCGGCCGACGGCAAAGGCGGGGATGATGACATTGCCCTTCTTGCGCGTCAGCGTGTCACTGACCGCGTGTTCGAGTTCCGCCAGCGTCTCGTCCATGGTCTTGTGCAGGCGGTTGCCGTAGGTTGACTCGACGACCAGCACATCGGCTTCGGCGACCGGCACCGGGTCGCGCACCAGCGGGCGGCAGGGCTGGCCGAGGTCGCCGGAGAACACCAGCTTGCGCGTGCGGCCGCCGTCGCGGACCCACAGCTCGATGATGGCCGAGCCGATGATGTGGCCGGCATCGCGGAATACGCAACGCACTGCCGGGTGCGGCTGCAGCTCGGTGTCGTAATCCGCGCGCCGCAGCTGCCGCAGCATGCGGTTGACCTGGGCGAGGGTGTACAGCGGCGGCCGCTCCGAGCCGCGCAGCCCGGCTTTCTTCTTCCACTCCTGTTCCTTCTGCTGGATGTGTGCCGAGTCGGTGAGCATCACTTCCAGCAGGTCGGCGGTGGCGGCCGTCGCATGCACCGGGCCGCGGAAGCCCTGGGCGGCCAGCCGCGGCAGCAGGCCGGAGTGGTCGATATGGGCGTGGGTCAGCAGCACGAAGTCCAGCGTTTCCGGTGCGAAGGCGAAACGCGCGTAATTCCGGGTGTCGGCATCACGCCCGCCCTGGAACATGCCGCAGTCGACGAGGAAGCAGACCTCGTCGGTTTCAACCAGAAAGCTCGAACCGGTGACTTCGCCGGCGGCGCCAAGGAAGGTCAGTTTCATGCGGTGGCCCGGATGTCCGCCAGAAAGCGCGTGATGACCGCGTGCGCCCAGCCGTAGATCCGCGGCTGCTTGCTGGCGCGCGGGCCGGCGATGTTGAGCCTGCGGATGCCGTGCCGGGCGACGAAATCGGCGATGGCCGCGGCAGCGCCGGCCTCGTCGCTTGCTTCGCGGGCGATCACCAGGCAGGGCTTGCCGAGTTCTTCGCAGAACCTGCGGGTTTGCAGCGTTCCGCCTTCCAGTGCATCGTCGTGGAGGATCACCGTGCCGTCGCTGTCCGCGACATTGGCGCGGGTGCGTTCGATATAGCCGCCGCCGGGAATTTCGGTCAAGGGATAATGCGCCGGAAGCGGCCCGTCCTCGGCCATGCGCCCCCCGGGACACCAGCCGCCGCAGGGCATGCCTGCGGCGAGTGCGGCATCCAGCGCCGCGCGGTCGACGCCGGTCTGCCCGCCGGAGACGATGGTGAGCCTGCTCATGCGGCGTCGACCAGTTCCAGTGTGCGCCGCGCGAGGAGTTCCATTTCTGCATCACTGATCACGTAAGGCGGCATGAAGTACACCGTGCCGCCGATCGGCCGCAGCAGCAGCTCACGCCCGAGCGCGGCCTCGAACAACCGGCGGCCGAAGCCGGGGCCGGCGCCATCGACCTCGAAGGCCCAGATCATGCCGCAGTGGCGGAAGTCGCGCACTCGCGGATGGGTGGAGAGGTCGCGGCAGAGCTCGTTCATGCGCTGCGCTTTCCCGCGATTGGCCTCGATGACGCAGTCCTGTTCGAAAATGTCGAGCGTCGCCAGCGCGGCGCGGCAGGCGAGCGCATTGCCGGTGTAGGAATGCGAATGCAGGAAGCCGCGGGCGACCTCGTCGTCGTAGAAGGCTTCGTAGATCCGGTCCGTGGTCAGCACGGCCGACAGCGGCAGGTAGCCGCCGGTGATACCCTTCGACAGGCAGAGGAAATCCGGCACGATGCCGGCCTGCTGATGCGCGAAGAATGTTCCGGTGCGGCCGAAGCCGGTCATGATTTCGTCGGCGATCAGGTGCACCCCGTAGCGGTCGCACAGTGCGCGGGCCCGGCGCAGGTACTCGGCGTCGTACATTGCCATGCCGGTGGCCCCCTGCACCAGCGGCTCGACGATCAGGGCCGCGGTGGCCGCATGATGCTCATCGAGGTGGCGCTCCAGCGCCTGCGCGCAGGCGATTGCGTGCGCGCGCGGCGATACGCCGGGCGCCGCCAGTCGCCAGTCGGGGCTGGGCACTTGCGTGCTCGCGCGCAGCAGCGGCGCGTACGTATCCTTGAACAGCGCGACGTCCGTCACCGACAGCGCGCCCAGGGTTTCGCCGTGGTAGCTGCCGGCGAGGCTGATGAAACCCGTTTTGCCGGGCTTGCCGCTGTTGCGCCAGTAATGAAAGCTCATTTTCAGCGCGATCTCGGTGGCCGAGGCGCCGTCGCTGCCGTAGAAACAGTGGCCCAGCGCGCCGCCGGTCAGCGCCGACAGCCGTTCCGACAGCCGCACCACCGGTTCATGGGTGAAGCCGGCCAGCATCGCGTGCTCCAGCGTCTGCAGCTGGTCGGTCAGCGCGGCATTGATGCGCGGCTCGGCATGGCCGAAAAGATTGACCCACCAGGAGCTGACGGCGTCAAGGTAACGTCCGCCGTCGCAGTCGTAAAGCCAGCAGCCTTGCGCGCGCGCGACCGGAATGATCGGCAGCGTTTCGTGCTGCTTCATCTGGGTGCAGGGATGCCACACGGCTGCGCGGCTGCGTTTCAGCAGTACGGTGTTGCGAGTACTGTTTTGCATTCCGGAGGGATGTGGTCGAATGTTTTCCGCGCCCGGTCCAGGGTTGCCGGAGGCCGCCATCAAGTTTAACAGCAGGCCAGCGGGCCCGCGCAGCGGCGACCCGGATCAGCGCAGCCAATGAACTTTGCGCGGCCTGCGGTGTCATCCGGGCCGGCTTGACAGGGGACGGCCGATGGCCTACTTTCGCGCCCGTGATCACTTTTGCACATCCTGTCTCCACTTCTTCAGTCAGCCAGATCCAGATGGCGGGCATGCGTACGCGCGTGTTCAGACTGACGCGGTGCCTGGCTGTTCTCAAGCCGGCCGCAGATATTTAAGCCCGGCGATCCTCCCCAGTTCTCGTTAGCGCAAACCTCCATCGCCGGGCTAAAGCCAGCGCGATGGCGCCCTGCTGACTGACAGCAGCGGCCGCGTTTCCGGGAGCAAATCATGTGTAGGTCCGCAAGTGGCCGGCGGATATCCGCCGCAACCGGCATGGAGCAGCCGGTTCATTCCGTTTTTTTCCGATGGGGCAGCGCCTGCGGGGACTTTTTCCCCGCGGCGGCTGAAACACCATGGAACTGACCCGGAGTTTCATAAAAAGCAAGCGGCCCTGCGCCGAGGGGTTTCGCTGGTTTCTGCGCACCCACCGGGATGGCGGCGATTACCAGCCGCTGCTGGATGCCCTCGTCAGCGACGGCCGGATTGATGACGCCTGCTGGCTGCTGACACAGTTTGGCCCGACGGATGCCGTGCTGTCCGTGGACGCGATCGATGCCGAAGCCCTGGTGTTTGCCGGCTCGATCGAAGTCCGCGGCAACATCGACATCGGCTCGACACTGCGTGCCGGCCGCTCGATCACCGCGGGCGGCGGCATCCGGGCGGGTCATTCCATCGTTGCCGGTGACGATGTGCGCGCAGGCGGCGGCATCCGCTCAGGCGGCACATTGCTGACCGGCGGCGATCTCCGGGCCGGCTGGGGCATTGACGTCGAAGACGCCCTGACTTGCGATGGCGATCTGCGCGCCGAATGGGACCTGTCCTGCGGCGGCCTGCTGACGCTGGGCGGAAATGCAGCTGTGGGCCAGGATCTGCTCGCCCGGGGCGGCGTCCGCTGCGCAAAGTCCCTGCGCGCGGGGGGCTCCATCGACGGCGCCGACAGCATCGAGACCGGCAGGGGAATCGAGGCCGGCGCATCGATCCAGTGCGGCGGGCATCTGGAGGCTGGCTGGGGCATCAAGGCCCATGACGACATTGTTGCCGGGGGCGCCATCAGGGCCGGCGAAAGCGTGCAAACCGGGGGTGATATCCGCGCCGGCAGGGACTATGGAATCTACGCCGGCCTCGTGGTGCAGCTGGCCGCCTGGGAGGTCAGCGCCCGCGTCCATGCCCGGTCAAGGCCGGAGCGCCTGATGAGCGGCTGGTGGGCGGCCCCGTCCTGAGCGGTGCTGACCCGCTACGCAGCGCGGCACACCGGCTGTTTCAACTTCAACGGAGATTTCATTTCATGCATACCCTGCGCATTCCCTTCCCCGTTCCTCCGTGGTTTTGGTCCGCCATCGAACTGCGGATCGATGTCGGGCACCGGTCATCCGACATTGAGCGGGAGCTCGACGCGCTCTACGCACGGCTGACGCGTCCGGGTGATGCGCTCCACGGCCTGCCCGCGCTCTGCATCCGTTTGCCCGGGCTCGTGCTGCGCTATCGCGAGGCCGATGGCGAGCACTATGTCTATGCCGAGGACACGGCGAAGCACCGCCTCGCGGGTTACGTCGTGTTCAACCGGCTTGTCGAAGTCAACCGTCGGACGGATCCGTATCTGCGGGCGCCCCATGCGAAGTTTTCCGCCGCCTATCAGCGACTCGGCATCGCGACGGCGGTTTATCGGTGGTGGCTGGATGCCGGGAACTGCCTGATTTCCGGTGCCCGCCAGTCTCCGGGCGCAAACGCCTTGTGGAGTTCGCTGGCAAGGCATTACGAATCCTTCTACGTGGATCTGCGCAACAAACAATTGCGCCATCTGGGACCGCAGCCCGATACCCGGACGCAGCAGGACCTGCATACGCGCATCGTGCTGCTCGGCAGGGGATGGTGCAGGGAGAGGCTGGCGGAGCGCACCGGCATGCGGATCGAACACTGCGCTCCGGCGCCGGCTCCCGGGACGGTCAGGGCGGGGGGATGCCTCCAGTAGGGATCCGGGATTGCGGTGAATCATGACGGGAATTTTCAAATGCTTAAAACACCCTGTTACCTGATAGACGAGCAGAAACTCCTGCTCAACCTGCAGAAGATCGCGAGGGTCCGCGAAAAATCCGGCGCCAAGGTCCTGCTGGCGCTCAAGTGTTTCGCGACCTGGTCCGTGTTTGACCTGATGAAGGATTACATGGACGGAACCACGTCGTCTTCGCTCTACGAGGTGAAACTGGGCAGGCAGAAGTTCGGCGGGGAAACGCATGCCTACAGCGTCGCCTGGTCCGATGACGAGATTGAAGAAGTGGTGGCGCTTTCGGACAAGGTCATTTTCAACTCCGTCGGCCAGCTGCAGCGGTTTGCCGCCGCAACGGCGCACTCGGTGCGCGGCCTGCGGATCAATCCGCAGGTCAGCAGTTCGGAGCATCTGCTGGCGGACCCCGCGCGGCCCTTCAGCCGCCTCGGCGAACCGGATCCGGAGCGGATCGAATCCGTTCTGGATCTGATCTCCGGCGCGATGTTCCACAACAACTGCGACAACAGCAGCTTCGCGCGTTTCGCAGAGATGCTGGATCACATCGAGGCGCGTTACGGGCATCTGCTCCGGAAGCTGCAGTGGGTCAGCCTGGGCGGCGGCATCCATTTCACCGCGGAAGCCTATCCGCTGGACGATTTCTGCGCGCGCTTGCGGGCCTTTGCCGGCCGCTACGGACTGCAGGTTTATCTGGAGCCGGGCGAGGCGGCCGTCAGCCGCAGCGCTTCCCTCGAGGTGACGGTGCTCGACACGCTGTGCAACGGCAGGAACATCGCCGTCGTGGACAGTTCCATCGAGGCGCACATGCTCGATCTGCTGATCTACCGCGTCAACGCCAGGATGGCTCCCAGCAGCGGCGGGCATGTCTACATGGTGTGCGGGAAATCCTGTCTCGCCGGCGACATTTTCGGCGAGTACGCCTTTGATGCGCCGCTGGAAGTCGGCGACCGCCTGTCCTTCATCGATGCGGCCGGCTACACGATGGTCAAGAAGAACTGGTTCAACGGCCTGAGGATGCCGGCGATCGCGGTCCGTCGCCTGGACGGGCGCGTCGAGCGGGTTCGCGAATTCGGTTTTGAGGATTACCTGTCCAGTCTTTCCTGAAATCTTCCGCAGGAGGTATGCATGAAAAAGAACGTGTTGATCATCGGTGCCGGGGCAGTGGCGAAAGTCGTTGCTCACAAGTGCGTCCAGTACGGCAGCGAATTCGGGCGCATCGGCATCGCTTCGCGCAATGCCGAAAAATGCCGGCAGATCATCGGCAGCGTCGCCTTGCAGGGCCGCCTGAAGGAGCCGGCGGCCATCCAGGCCCATGCCCTGGATGCGATGGACGTGGAGGCCACCAGGGCGCTGATCCGCGACACCGGTTCGCAGATCGTCATCAATGTCGGATCGGCCTTCATCAACATGTCCGTGCTGCGCGCCTGCATGGATACCGGTGCGGCGTACATCGACACCGCGATCCACGAGGATCCGGGCAAGGTCTGCGAGCGCCCTCCGTGGTATGGAAATTACGAATGGAAACAGTCGGACGAATGCCGTGCCAGGGGCGTGACCGCCATCCTGGGCTGCGGCTTTGATCCGGGCGTGGTCAATGCCTACGCGGCGCTGGCCCGGAAACGGGATTTTGACCGTGTCGAATCCATCGACATATTCGATGTCAATGCCGGTTCGCACGGCCGTTATTTCGCCACCAATTTCGATCCCGAAATCAATTTCAGGGAATTCACCGGGCAGGTCTGGAGTTGGCAGAATCGCGAATGGACCGCCAACCGCATGTTCGAGATCGCGCGCACCGAAGAGCTGCCGGCGGTCGGCCGGCAGCGTCTGTACCTCACCGGGCATGACGAACTGCATTCATTGTCCAGGCACCTGGACGTGCCCAACATCCGTTTCTGGATGAGCTTCAGCGAGCACTACATCAATGTTTTTGGCGTGCTGAAAAACCTCGGCCTGCTCTCCGAGCGGCCGGTCGTGACGCGGGAAGGGCAAACCGTGGTGCCGCTCAAGGTGGTCAAGGCGGTGCTCCCTGATCCGGCGACGCTGGCCCCCGACTACAGGGGGAAAACCTGTATCGGCACCCTCGTCAAGGGGGTGAAAAACGGCAAGGCCCGCGAATTGTTCATCTACAACGTCACCGACCACCGGCAGGCCTATGCCGAAACCGGCAGCCAGGGTATTTCCTACACGGCCGGCGTGCCAGCCGCCGCCGCGGCCCTGCTCATTGCCAGGGGAGACTGGGATGTGAGACGCATGGCCAATGTTGAAGAATTGCCGGCTGCGCCGTTTCTGACTCTGCTCGACAGAATGGGTTTGCCCAGCCGCATCCGGGAATGTGGCCGGGATGTACCCTGGGACAAGCCGGTCAATAACGGCGGGGATGCCGGAGGCAGAGTGCCCGAGACGATCGCATATTCCGGCTGATCCGGACGTGGCCTGCCTGTGGCGGCTGACGGGTCGGCGTCGCGTGCCGCCACTTCGGTGTGCAGAGATGTCACGCCGCGGTGCGGCCGTGTGTTGGCAGCACAGTGCCGCGAGTGCTGGTTTGCATTCCGGTGCGGCCCTGTCGAATACTTTGCAGCGTTCAAACGGAGCGCATCCCGGTTGTTCTGCAGTCCGTGGTTTCCGTGTCAGGCCGGTTGCGCCGGTGCTCCGCAGTGGCACCGAACTTGCTCCGAATGTTTTCGGCAGTTGTTGTTGAATTTAACAGCACACTACAGGAGATGTTTGCGCATGCAGATTCTGGAACGCATCGAGAGCCAGATGTCCGCCACCGGCCTGCCGCTGGTCGGCATCACCCTTGCCGCAGTGCCCTGTCCCGACACGCCGGTGATCCTGACCCTGCACTGGCATGGGTTCATCAAGCAAAAGCTCGTTGATCTGGAGGAGGCCGAGGCCGTGGCGTACACGCCGATCCCGAGTTCGACGCTGCAGCTGAATGAACGCTGGCACGACCTGTTGGCGGTGGATCGCGCGGCGATGGATGCCGGCTGGGAGCTCGGCGCCTGGGATGTCGCGCGCTCGGAGCAGCCCGGCTGCCTGCGTCCGGGTGCCGCGCCCAGTGAAGCCCTGGAATGCCTGCAGGCCTTTGGTGCCTATCCGCACAGCGTCAACGGTGCGCAGGTGGCGGTATCCGACGCGCCGGACACCGACGATCTGGTCGAACTGGCCGCCAACCGCGGTTACCTGCTGTGGTCCTTCCGGCCGGTCTGCGGGGGGATCTGGAAGGATCTTGCGGACGATGCGACCCTGACCCAGGAGGGTCGCCGGCCCTCACCCTGTCCCCACCTGCCGGTGCCGCCGACCTGCAGCGGCAAGCGCAGGACAGTCTACCGTTTTGGTTTCCCCGTCCGCCGGGCCTTGCCGGTACCGCAGCCCAGGCAATAATATAAGTTGTTGTTTTTAAAATGATTTTTGTCTGACTGTCGGTTAGTCGTACTCACACCCGGAGGGGCGGCAGTGCCGCCCCTCTTGCTTTGCAGCAGGTACATCCCTATTATTAGCACTCGCTAGAGCCGAGTGCTAACAGCATCGCTCGCGGTAAACCCCGATTCATCCGAGTCTATCAACTGATCTGAGGAGAGTTACCCATGAAAATTCGTCCGTTGCACGACCGCATCATCGTGAAGCGGCTGGAAGAGGAACGCAAAACCGCTTCCGGAATCGTGATCCCCGACACCGCCGCCGAGAAGCCCGACCAGGGCGAGGTGAAGGCTGTTGGCAAAGGCAAAAAGGCCGATGACGGCAAGATCATTCCGATCGACGTCAAGGTCGGCGACAAGGTTCTCTTCGGCAAATACTCCGGTCAGACCGTGAAGGTCGACGGCGAGGAACTGCTCGTGATGCGCGAAGAAGACATCATGGGCGTCATCGAGTAACCCATACCGACATACCGAATATCCAGGAGAGATTCCAATGGCAGCTAAAGACGTCAAATTCCACGAGTCGGCACGGCAGAAAATCGTCGTCGGCGTGAACGTGCTGGCCGATGCAGTCAAGGTCACCCTCGGCCCGAAAGGCCGCAACGTTGTGCTCGAGCGCAGCTTCGGCGCCCCCACCGTCACCAAGGACGGCGTGTCGGTGGCGAAGGAAATCGAGCTGAAGGACAAGTTCGAGAACATGGGCGCGCAGATGGTCAAGGAAGTCGCTTCCAAGACCTCGGACACCGCCGGTGACGGTACCACCACCGCCACCGTGCTGGCCCAGTCGATCGTGCAGGAAGGCATGAAGTACGTCGCCGCCGGCATGAACCCGATGGACCTGAAGCGCGGCATCGACAAGGCCGTCGGTTCCATCGTCGGCGAGCTGAAGAAACTGTCGAAACCCTGCACCACCAGCAAGGAAATCGCCCAGGTTGGCTCGATCTCGGCCAACTCCGACGCCGACATCGGCAAGATCATCGCCGACGCGATGGACAAGGTGGGCAAGGAAGGCGTGATCACCGTTGAAGACGGTTCGGGCCTGGACAGCGAGCTGGAAGTCGTCGAAGGCATGCAGTTCGACCGCGGCTACCTGTCGCCGTACTTCATCAACAACGCCGACAAGCAACAGGCCATCCTCGAGAACCCGTACGTGCTGCTGCACGACAAGAAGATCTCGAACATCCGCGACCTGCTGCCGGTGCTGGAGCAGGTGGCGAAGGCCGGCAAGCCGCTGCTGATCATCGCCGAGGAAGTCGAAGGCGAAGCGCTCGCGACCCTGGTCGTCAACAACATCCGCGGCATCCTGAAGACCTGCGCCGTCAAGGCCCCGGGCTTCGGCGACCGCCGCAAGGCCATGCTCGAAGACATCGCCATCCTGACGGGTGGCACCGTGATCGCCGAGGAAGTCGGCCTGTCGCTGGAGAAGGTCACGCTGAACGACCTCGGCCAGGCCAAGCGCATCGAGGTGGGCAAGGAAGAAACCACCATCATCGACGGCAACGGTGACCAGAAGTCGATCGAATCGCGCGTCAAGCAGATCCGCGCCCAGATCGAGGAAGCCACCAGCGACTACGACAAGGAAAAGCTGCAGGAACGCGTCGCCAAGCTGGCGGGCGGTGTTGCGCTGATCAAGGTCGGCGCCGCGACCGAGCTGGAAATGAAGGAGAAGAAGGCCCGCGTCGAGGACGCGCTGCACGCGACCCGTGCCGCGGTCGAGGAAGGCATCGTCGCCGGCGGCGGCGTTGCGCTGATCCGCGCCCGCAACGGCATCGGCAAGCTGAAGGGCGACAACTCCGACCAGGACGCCGGCATCAAGATCGTGCTGCGCGCCATCGAAGAGCCGCTGCGCCAGATCGCTGCCAACGCGGGCGACGAGCCCTCGGTGGTGGTGAACAAGGTCGTCGAAGGCAAGGGCAACGTCGGCTACAACGCCGCGACCGGCGAGTACGGCGACCTGGTGGAAATGGGCGTGCTGGATCCGACCAAGGTCACGCGCTGCGCGCTGCAGAACGCGGCTTCGATCGCCGGCCTGATCCTGACCACCGACGCGATGGTTGCCGAGCTGCCGAAGGAAGACAGCCACGCCGGCCATGGCCACGGTGGCATGGGCGGCATGGGCGACATGGGAATGTAATCCGCTTAGCGGATTACATTCCCCTTGGAAGGTGAACGAGCAGGTGGGAACCGATTGTTTCCTACCGTGGCCTACCACCTTTGGGTTT
>JAHCLD010000066.1 GCA_026125585.1 Burkholderiales bacterium | reverse complement strand
ATGCCGGTGGTCAGCGCGACGATC
The DNA here is from genome assembly GCA_026125585.1 of Burkholderiales bacterium. Lineage (GTDB taxonomy): Bacteria > Pseudomonadota > Gammaproteobacteria > Burkholderiales > SG8-41. The sequence continues at coordinate 11,182 of JAHCLD010000066.1, read as the reverse complement.
AGCAGCCGCCGCGCCAGCATCGCCGGGTCCGCGAGATAAAACATCTCCGCCGCCGCATGCAGCGCGACGGTCAGGAACAGTTCGACGCCGACGACCGCGAGGACGGCCGCGGCATAAGGCAGGCGGCGCAGCACGTCGTTCAGCGCCGCGAGCGCCAGCAGGCTGAGGATCAGCAGCGGCTCCACCGCCGCCGCGTTCTCGGCCATCTGCGCGGGCCAGTCGCGGAAACTGGCAACCTGCAGCAGCGACGCCAGCAGCGCCACGCCATTCACGATCAGCAGCGTCCGCAGCAGGATTCCGGGATTGCGGAAGTCCGGCAGGGCGCCGGTGTTGGCATTATGATTTATACTCCGCGCCATGGCGGAATCATTCTAGCAGGGCCCACGCAAGTTCATGACGGCAAAAGACAAAACAAGAAGCAGCGGCAGCAAGCCGGCCGCCGCCAAAGCGTGGTCGGGACGTTTCAGCGAACCGGTCGACGACCTCGTCAAGCGGTTCACCGCCTCGGTCGGTTTCGACCAGCGGCTCGCCGAATTCGACATTCAGGGCTCGCTTGCCCACGCGCGCATGCTGCGCGCGACCGGCATCATTTCCGTCGCCGACCTCGAAGCCATCGAACGCGGGCTGGCGGCCATCGGCGAGGAGATCCGCAACGGCAGCTTCCCGTGGTCGATCGACCTCGAAGACGTGCACCTCAACATCGAGCGCCGCCTCACCGACATGGTCGGCGACGCCGGCAAGCGCCTGCACACCGGCCGCTCGCGCAACGACCAGGTCGCCACCGACGTGCGGCTCTACCTGCGCGCGGCGATCGACCACGTGCAGACGCTGATCAAGGGCCTGCAGCGCGCGCTGCTCGACCTCGCCGAAAACCACGCCGACACGGTGATGCCCGGTTTCACCCACCTGCAGGTCGCGCAGCCGGTGTCCTTCGCCCATCACCTGCTCGCCTACGTCGAGATGCTGTCGCGCGACGCGCAGCGCTTCGCCGACTGCCGCAGGCGCGTCAACCGGCTGCCGCTGGGCGCGGCCGCGCTGGCCGGCACCTCCTTTCCGATCGACCGCCAGATGGTCGCCAAGGAACTGGGCTTCGACGGCGTCTGCGAAAACTCGCTCGACGCGGTCTCGGACCGCGATTTCGCGATCGAATTCGTCGCCGCCGCCGCGCTGGCGATGACCCACCTGTCGCGCTTCAGCGAGGAACTGATCCTGTGGATGAGCCCGCGTTTCGGCTTCATCGACATCGCCGACCGCTACTGCACCGGCTCGTCGATCATGCCGCAGAAAAAGAACCCGGACGTGGCCGAACTGGTGCGCGGCAAGACCGGCCGCGTCAACGGCCACCTGGTGGCGCTGCTGACGCTGATGAAGGGCCAGCCGCTCGCCTACAACAAGGACAACCAGGAAGACAAGGAACCGCTGCTCGACACCGTCGACACGCTGATGATGAGCCTCGCGGTGTTCGCGGGCATGGTCGGCGGCATCACCGTCAATGCCGACAGGATGCGCGCGGCGGCCCGCGAAGGCTATGCCACCGCGACCGACCTCGCCGACTACCTGGTCAAGAAGGGCCTGCCGTTCCGCGAGGCCCACGAGGCCGTGGCGCTCGCGGTGCGTTTTGCCGAAACGCGCGGCTGCGACCTGTCGGAGCTGCCGCTGGAGGACCTGCGGCAATTTTCCCCGCTGATCGGCAACGACGCGTTCGACGCGCTGACGCTCGAGGGGTCGATGAAAAGCCGCAGCCACATCGGCGGCACCGCGCCGGCCCGCGTCAAGGCCGCCATCGCCAAGGCGCGCAAAACATTGCTGTGATTCGCGCCGACCTGACGGTTTCCTAGTCGGCGCGCGGCACCGCCGCGCTTTCGCGCACCACCAGTTCCGTCGGCAGCTTGCAGCGCAGGTCCACGGTTTTTCCGGCCAGCCGCATCAGCAGGTGATTGGCGGCGTAGGCGCCGAGATCGGTCGTCGGAAACCGCACCGTGGTCAGCGCCGGGGTCATCATCGCGGCGATTTCCATGTCGTCGAAACCGGTGATCGACACGTCGCCCGGCACCGCCAGCCCCTGCACGTGGCATTCGGCGATCGCGCCGATCGCCAGCACGTCGTTGCCGCAGATCACCGCCGTCGGCTTCTCGCGCGCGGCCATCACCTCGCGCAGGCCGTCGCGGCCGCCAGCATGAGTGTAGGGCTTTTCGACGACCTGTTCGTCGGACAGCATGATGCCGCGCGCGGCCAGCGCCTGGCGCACGCCGGCCAGACGCTCCTGGGCGCGCTCGTTGTGCAGGGTGATCCCGGAAACCATCGAGAACCGGCGATGCCCGAGGTCGAGCAGGTAATTGGTGATGCGCACCGCCGCGGCGCGGTTGTCGAAACCGACGCAGGGATGGTTGCCGCTCTCGTCGAATGCCCAGGTCAGCACATAGGGCACGCCGTGCGCCTCGATCATGCGGTAGATGTCGGGATGATGCGTCGTTCCGAGCAGCACCAGGCCGTCGACGCCGCGCTCGATCAGCGTGCGCGTCACGCGCGCCTCGATGCCGGCGTCGAAATCGTGGCTGGCCAGCAGCAGCACGTAGCCGGCCGCGTCCAGCGTCCTCTGCAGCGCATGGATGGTGTTGGCGAAAATCGCATTGTCGAGCGTCGGCACCACGGCGCCGATGGTTTGCGTGCGCCGCGAGGCCAGCGCCCTGGCCGCGCCGTGCGCGACATAGCCCAGCGAGCGCGCGGCCTGCTGCACGCGCTCGAGCGTGCGCGCCTTGACCTTGTGCGGCAGGGTCAGCGCGCGCGATACGGTCGCCGTGGAAACCTTGGCGAGCCGCGCGACGTCGGCCAGCCGGGCGGCCTTGCTGGCGCGGGTTTTCACCGGAGAAAAAAAGCCGGCGCGGGCCGGCTTTTCCGGCACATGGACAACGCGCTCAGCGGTACTGCTTCGCGCTGTGCTTGCGGTACTTCGCGAGCAGGCGCTGCGGCTGGCGGAAGGCATCCCGGCGGAAGGGATCGCCGAGTTCCTGCGTCAGCATCATGTTGATGACCGTCGGCTTGTTGGAGCGCACCGCGGCGCGCAGCGCATCGCCGACTTCATCCGCGTGCTCCACCGTCAGCCCCTGCGCCCCCATCGACTCCGCGACATCGGCAAAGTTCGGGTTCTGCAGGTTGGTGCCGAGGAAACGGTTGTCGAAATAGTCGACCTGGTTCTTTTTCTCGGCGCCCCACTGGCCATTGTTGAAGACCACGGCGATCACCGGAATTTTTTCGCGCACGCAGGTCATCACCTCGTTCAGGCTCATGCCCCAAGCGCCGTCGCCGACATAGGCGATCGACGGCCGGTCGGGCCGCCCGACCTTGGCGCCCATCGCCGCCGGGAAGGCATAGCCGCAGTTGCCGAAGCTCATGGCCGCGAGGAAGGACGGCGCCTGCTCGAAGTGCAGGTAGCTGTTCGACACCGAGCAGACATTGCCGATGTCGGTGGCCACCATCGCGTTTTTCGGCATCGCGCGGGCCAGCGCCGCCAGCGCCTGGCGCGGGCCGATGCGGGTCTTGGTGTTCGGCGAGGGCCACTTGTCCAGCTCTTCGGCCCAGGCTTTTTTCTCCTTCTGGATCTCGGCCAGCCGCGCCTTGTTGGGCGTCATCTTCGCAACCGCCTTGACGCGCTCCAGCAGCGCCACCGCGGCCAGTTTTGCGTCGCCGCAGATGCCGACCGTGGTTTTCTTGACCAGTCCGAGCATGCGCGAATCGGCATCGACCTGGATGATTTTCGCGTTCTTCGGCCAGTAGTCGAGGCCGTGCTGCGGCAGCGTGCCGAAGGGCCCGAGGCGCGAGCCCAGCGCTAGCACGACGTCGGCGCGCGCGATCAGCTTCATCGCCGCCTTCGAGCCCTGGTAGCCGAGCGGGCCGCAGGACAGCGGATGGCTCGCCGGGAAGGAATCATTGTGCAGGTAGGAATTGACCACCGGCGCGGTCAGATACTCGGCCAGCGCCGCGCATTCCTTGATGCCGCCGGCCATGATCACGCCGCCGCCGGAGAGAATGACCGGAAACTTGGCCTTGGCCAGCATTTTCGCCGCCGCGTCCAGCGATTCCGGACCGCCGGCGGAACGTTCCAGCTTGTGCGGCTGCGGAATTTCGTATTCGCCTTCGCCGTAGAAATAGTCGCGCGGAATGTTGACCTGCACCGGACCGCGTTCCGCCATCGCGATGTCGAAGGCGCGCCCGGTGAGTTCGGCGATGCGCAGCGGCGAGTTGACGTGCACCTGCCACTTCGTGATTTTCGAGAAAATCGGCATCTGCTCGGTTTCCTGAAAGCCGCCCAGGCCCATCGTCAGGCTGCCCGACTCCGGCGTCACGCAGACCACCGGCGAATGCGCCCAGTAGGCGGCCGCGATGCCGGTGACGAAATTGGTGATGCCCGGGCCGTTCTGCGCGATGCACACGCCGTGCTTGCCGGTGACCCGCGAATAACCGTCGGCCATGTGCGCGGCATTCTGCTCGTGCGCCACCGACAGGAAGCGGATGCCGGCAAGCGGAAACAGGTCGTGGGCGTCCATGTACGCCGAGCCGACAATGCCGAAGGTGTCCTTGACGCCCTGCGCGACCAGCGTTTCCACAAACGCTTCGGACGGCGTCATCCGCAGCTTGCCGCCAGCGGATGCCTTGGCCATGTTTTTGGTGTCTGCCATGGTGTTCATGGATACTTCCTCCGGAGTAAAAGGACGGACGCCACGCCGGCAGCCGCCGCATCGATGCAATTGGGAATTTCTGGTCCTGCCGGCGAAAAATCACGCCCGGCGGCCCTGCATGATACGCCGGTAGCCCCATGTGATGCAAACGCTTGCAGAAATATTGTCAACCCATTGTTTTTATTGAATTTTATGATAAATAGGGGCAAACGGCTCAGACCAAACCCTTGTTTTTACTGTGCTTTCGGACAGTGAGAACCGGGCAGGCTACAATTCCGCCGATGCCGTGCGTCCGACCCCCGTCCACAGCCGCTCCTGACTGAATTGAACGCTCCCCCCGACCCCCGGCAGTCGGCCGCCGGCGATTTGTCCGTCCTGGCCGAACAACTGGAGCGCCGCGTCGCCGGCGAAGTCCGTTTCGACACCGCCGCGCGGGCCGCCTATTCCGCGGACGCGTCGAACTACCGCCAGATCCCCATCGGCGTGGTGCTGCCGCGCAGTGTCGGGGACATCGTCGAAACCGTCGATGTCTGCCGCGAATTCGGCGTGCCGATCCTGCCCCGCGGCGGCGGCACTTCGCAGAACGGCCAGTGCGTCAACGTCGCCGTGGTCATCGACACCTCGAAATACCTGAACCGCGTGCTCGAAGTCGATCCGGCGGCAAGAACCGCGCGCGTCGAGCCGGGCACCGTCTGCGACACGCTGCGCGATGCTGCCGAACGGCATGCGCTGACCTTCGGCCCCGACCCGGCGACCCACAGCCGCTGCACGCTGGGCGGCATGATCGGCAACAACTCCTGCGGCGCGCATTCGGTGATGGCCGGCAAGACGGTCGACAACATCGAAACGCTGGACATCCTGACCTACGACGGCCTGCGCCTCACGGTCGGCCCGACTTCCGAAGACGAACTGGTCCGCATCATCCGCGACGGCGGCCGCCGCGGCGAAATCTACCGCCGGCTGCGCGACCTGCGTGACAAATACGCCGACCTGATCCGCGCGCGCTTCCCGAAAATCAAGCGCCGGGTCTCCGGCTACAACCTCGACCAGCTGCTGCCGGAAAACGGTTTCAACGTCGCGCGCGCGCTGGTCGGCACCGAAGGCACCTGCGTGCTCACGCTGGAGGCCAGGACACGGCTGGTCCACAGCCCGCGGCACCGCGTGATCCTGGTGCTGGGCTTTCCCGACATCTACCTCGCCGGCGACGCGGTGCCCGACATCCTGCCGTTCGGGCCGATCGCCACCGAAGGCCTCGACGAGCGCATCATCGGCGGCCTTGCCGAACGCGGCCTGCGCGGCGAGGACATCGCGCTGCTGCCGGCGGGCAAGGCCTGGATCATGATCGAATTCGGCGCCGATACCGTCGCAGCGGCGACGGCGCAGGCCCAGGCGCTGGTCGACCATTACGCGGGCAAACCCGGAACCGTGCCGAAGCCGTCGTCCTGGCTGATCACCGACCCGGCCATGTGCGAACGCGTATGGACCATCCGCGAAACCGGCGCCTCCGCCACCGCGCTGACCATCCATCCCGGCGAGCCCGACCCGGTGGTGGGCTGGGAAGATGCCGCCGTCGACCCGCTGCGCCTTGGCGACTACCTGCGCGAATTCCAGGCGCTGGTCGACCGTCACGGCTACCAGACTTCGCTCTACGGCCATTTCGGCGACGGCTGCATCCACGCGCGCATCACTTTCGACACCCGCAGCGCCGAGGGCATCAAGACCTGGCGCAACTTCCTGCGCGAGGCCGCGGAACTCGTCGTCAAGTACGGCGGTTCGCTGTCGGGCGAACACGGCGACGGCCAGGCCAAGGCCGAATTCCTGCCGGTGATGTACGGCGAGGAACTGATGCAGGCCTTCCGCGAGTTCAAGGCGATCTGGGATCCGGACAACCGGATGAATCCGGGCAAGGTCATCGACCCCTACCGCGCCGACGAAAACCTGAAATACGGCCCCGACTACCGGCCGTGGCGTCCCGCGACGCAGTTCGCCTTCAGAAGCCTCGAAGGGGAAGGATTCAACCGCGCCATCGAACGTTGCGTCGGCATGGGCAAATGCCGCGCGCACGAGGGCGGCGTGATGTGTCCGAGTTACCGCGCGACGCGCGAAGAACGCCATTCGACCCGCGGCCGCGCGCGGCTGCTGGGCGAAATGCTGCGCGGCGAAATCATCAGGGACGGCTGGCAAAGCGATGAAGTGCGCGAAGCGCTCGAACTGTGCCTCGCCTGCAAGGGCTGCCGCAACGACTGCCCGACGCACACCGACATGGCCTCGTACAAGGCCGAGTTCATGCATCACCATTACCGCGGCCGGCTGCGGCCGCGCCAGGCCTACACCATGGGCTGGATCCACCGCTGGGCGCGGATGGCCTCGATCGCGCCGCGGCTGGTCAACCTGCTCACGCACACGCCCGGCCTGTCGGCACTGCTCAAGTTCGCCGGCGGCGTGGCGCAGCGGCGCGAGATTCCGAAATTCGCGCGCCGCAGCTTCCGCAAGTGGTTCTCCCGCCGCAAGCCGGCCGCCGCCGGTGCCCGCGGCCGCGTCATCCTGTGGACCGACACCTTCAACAACCATTTCCAGCCGGGTTCGGCCGCCGCCGCCGTCGAGGTGCTCGAAGCGCTGGGCTACACCGTCAGCGTGCCGCCGCAGGGTCTGTGCTGCGGCCGGCCGCTGTACGACTTCGGCCTGCTCGACACCGCGCGCGGCCAGCTGCGCGACATCCTCGACGCGCTCGAGGACGACATCCGCGCCGGCACGCCGGTGATCGGCTTGGAGCCGGCCTGCCTGTCGGTGTTCCGCGACGAGCTGCCCAACCTGCTCGCGGATGACCTGCGCGCGGCGAAACTCGCAAAACAATGCAGTCTGTTCAGCGACTTCCTGATGACGGTGCCCGGCTGGGAGCCGCCGCGGCTCGGCGGCGAAGCCCTGGTGCATGGTCACTGCCACCAGAAATCGGTCTTCGGCATGGCCGCTGAAATGGCGCTGCTGAAACGTCTCGGCATCCAGGCAAGGACCGCCGAATCCGGCTGCTGCGGCATGGCCGGCGCCTTCGGCTTCCATCCGAAGCATGTCGAGGTCTCCGTGAAAGCCGCCGAATCCGCGCTGCTGCCCGCGGTGCGCGCGGCAGACGAAAAAACCCTGATCGTCGCCAGCGGCTATAGCTGCCGCGAACAGATCGCGCAGCTCTCCGACCGCAAGGCGCTGCACATCGCCGAGGTCGTCGCCCTCGCGCTCTACCGCGCCCGCGAACGCGCCTGAGCGACCGCGACGTGGCCGGCCTCGAATCACTGTCGCCCTGGCTGATCGCGTACGTCGCGCTCGTCATCGCCGTCGCCGGCTGGATCCAGGGCGCGCTGGGGCTCGGCTTCCCGATGATCGCCACGCCGCTGATCGCCGCCGTGACGGACATGCAGCTCGCCGTGGTCATGGTGCTGATCCCGTGCATCGCGACCATCATCGTCAGCATCCTGCGCAGCCCCGGATTCGCCGGCATCCTGCGGCGTTTCTGGTGGATATCCGTCGTCGCGCTGCTTGGCGCCGCCGCGGGCGCGAAACTGTTCGTGCTGTTCCCCGGATTTCCGTACGCGCTGCTGCTCGCGGGCGTGATCCTGTTCTACCTGAATCTCGAACGCCTCGGCCTCTCGCAATGGCCGGTGATGCAGCGCAACGAGCGGTCCTTCGGCCTGCTGTTCGGTTTCCTCGGCGGCCTCAGCGAATCGACGGCCAATATCGCCGCGCCGCCGCTGATCATCTATTACCTCGGCATCGGCCTGCAGCCGCTGCTGCTGGTGCCGGCGATGAACATCTCGTTCTTCACCGGCAAGACCACGCAGTTCGCGACCCTTGCGTCCAGCGGCATCGCGACGCCGGAGCAATGGCTGCTGACGTTGCCGCTGGCCGTGGTCGCCACCATGGCCAGCTGGCACGGATCCACGGTGCGCAGCCGCATCGACGGCCGCGCCTACCGCATCTGGCTGCGCCGCATGCTGCTGACGATGGCGCTGATCCTGCTGGCCCAAGTGGCCCTGCGCCATCTGCAGGCATGAAAAAGCCGGCTTGCGCCGGCTTTTCCCGTTGCCGCTGAACTGAACCGCTCAAGGCTGCAGCATTTTCTGCAGCTCGCCGCTCTGGTAGAGCTCGGTCACGATATCCGAACCGCCGACAAACTCGCCGTCGATGTACAGTTGCGGAATCGTCGGCCAGTTGGCAAATTCCTTGATGCCCTGGCGGATTTCCGGGTTCTCGAGCACGTTGACGGTGAACATCTCGTTGACACCGCAGGCGCGCAGCACGTTGACCGCGTTGGCCGAAAAGCCGCACTGCGGAAAATCCGGCGAACCCTTCATGTACAGCACGACCTTGTGGCTGGTGACCTGGCTTTTGATGGTGTCCTGGACCGACATGGGAAGACTCCTAAACTTGACAAAAATTATCGGGTATAAGTTTAGCCGCGCGGCCTTCAATGGTCAACTGTCGCGGCCCGGCTCCCGCCCGCGCCATGCAGCCAGCAGCGCCACCGGCAGCATTTCCATGCCAAAAGTCTCCAGCGCCGCAATCTCGATCATCTCGGCTTCCCAGCTGAACCAGCGCTCGACGCGTTCGTACTCGCCGCGCCCGGCATCGCAGTATTGCGGCTCGCTGGTCACCAGCAGCTTGCGGCAGGCGCCGGGCCGCACGGGATACACCTCGCAGGCACCGTCCGCGCGCAGGAACACGCAGGCGCGGTCCGCGGCGGGCTGCTCGTGCCAGTCGTCGACCGTGTAACGGCTCTGGCGCCCGAGCTTCGCGAGATCCGGCGCGAGTCCTTCGCGAAGAAGGAAGTCGGCCAACAGCGCGGCCTGCTGCGGCCAGACCTGGACCGGACCGCGGCAGCAGTGATTGCAGCCCGATCCGCAACGGATGCCCGCGCTGCGCGCATCGGCGCGGCGATCGCGGGCGACCGTGGCATCGATTTCATCGTGCATGCGGCGCGCCAGTTCCAGCGGGTCTTCCGCGCGGGCTTCGCGCAGGCGCGCGAGCTGGCCTTCGTACAATCCGCGCAGGAAAGCCGCCTGCCGCCCGCGCCGGACCTGCGGATCCTCTTCAGCCACCGGAAGCTCCGGGGCGCCGGCCGCCGCTGACGCGGACGATGCCGGCGAGATCACATTCGGCCAGCAGCCCGGTAAAACCTGCCGCGCGCAACAGATCCGCGCAGGCGCCGGCCTGGTCGTAACCGTGTTCCAGCAGCAGCCAGCCGCTTGGCGACAGATGCCGCTGCGCGGCGGAGACGATGCGGCGGATGGCATCGAGACCGTCTGCGCCCGACACGAGCGCCGCGCGCGGTTCGAAGCGCAGGTCGCCCTGCGCGAGATGGGCGTCGCCGTCCGCGACATAGGGCGGATTCGCCACGATCAGGTCGTAGCATTCGCCGACGACCGGCGAGTACCAGTCACCGTGACGCAACGCGGTGTTCGCCGGCGCCCAGCGGGCGGCATTGGCGCGGGCGACGTCGAGCGCCTCCGCCGACGCATCGACCAGCGTGACCCGCGCCTGCGGTCTTTCGGCGGCGATGGTGACGCCGATGCAGCCGCTGCCTGCGCCGAGATCCAGCACGCGCTGCGCGGCGCCGGCGGGCAGGCGCCGCAGCGCCAGTTCCACCAGCAGTTCGGTTTCGGGCCGCGGGATCAGCACCGCCGGCGTCACGCGGAATTCGCGGCCGTGGAACTCGCGACGGCCGGTGATATAGGCGACAGGTTCGCCGGCCGCGCGGCGCGCGACCAGCCCGGCGTACTGCCGTGCCTGCGCGGCAGTGAGCGGCGCATCATCATGCGCCAGCAGATAGGCGTCCGGCTGCCGCAGCACTTCGCGCAACAGCATGCGCGCCTCGATCCGGTCGGTGGCCTGGCGGGCCGCGTCCAGGGCTTCGCGTATGGTTGGCGCGGCTGGCATGCGGTGAATTATAAAAATATCAATAAAAAAACAAATACTTAAAATTACCGCTCGGCGGCAAGCTCGGCCAGCTGTCCGGCCTGGTGCTCCGACGCCAGCGCGTCGACCAATTCATCGAGATCGCCGTCGACGATCTGCGCGATCTTGTAGAGCGTCAGGTTGATGCGGTGATCGGTGACGCGGCCTTGCGGAAAATTGTAGGTGCGGATGCGCTCGGAACGGTCGCCGCTGCCGATCAGCGACTTGCGCGTCGCTGCCTCCTTCGACTGCTGCTCGCGCAACTGGCGGTCCTTCAGGCGCGCGGCCAGCACCGCCAGCGCGCGCGCCTTGTTCTTGTGCTGCGAGCGGTCGTCCTGACACTCGACCACCAGCCCGGTGGGCAGGTGGGTCACGCGGATCGCGGAGTCGGTCTTGTTGACGTGCTGGCCGCCGGCGCCCGAGGCGCGGAAGGTGTCGATGCGCAGCTCGGCGGGATTGAGCACCACCTCGCCGACCTCGTCGGCCTCCGGCATCACCGCCACCGTGCAGGCCGAGGTGTGGATGCGGCCTTGGGTCTCGGTCACCGGCACGCGCTGCACGCG
>JAHCLD010000065.1 GCA_026125585.1 Burkholderiales bacterium | reverse complement strand
CACCCCCATGCCGACGAGATGGTGCAGATGGCGATGGGCATGATGGGATTCCTGGTGGTACACCCGAAGAATCCGAACTTCATGAAGGTCGACCGCGACTTCGTGTTCCTGCTCAATACCTTCGATATCGAGCCCGGCGCCGCCACACCCAGGGTCAATACCATGCTCGACTTCAACCTGTGGTGCTGGAACTCGCGCGCCTTCCCCGGCATCGATCCCTTCGTCGTGCGCACCGGCGACCGTGTGCGCATCCGCTTCGGCAACCTGACGATGACCAACCATCCGGTGCACATGCACGGTTACGACTTCGAGGTCACCTGCACCGACGGCGGCTGGGTGCCGAAGCCGGCACGCTGGCCCGAGGTCACCGTGGATGTCGCGGTCGGCCAGATGCGCGCCTTCGAGTTCACCGCGGACGTCCCGGGGGACTGGGCCATCCATTGCCACAAGTCGCACCACGTGATGAACGCGATGGGCCACGGCGTGCCGACGATGATCGGCGTCGACCATCGCGGCGTCGCGCAGAAAATCATGCGGCTGGTGCCCGACTACATGGTCATGGGCGAGCGCGGCATGGCCGACATGGGCGAGATGGAAATGCCGCTGCCCGACAACACCCTGCCGATGATGACCGGCCACGGCCCCTTCGGCCCGCTGGAAATGGGCGGCATGTTCACGGTGGTCAAGGTGCGCGACGGCCTCGCGCGCAACGATTACAAGGATCCGGGCTGGTACAAACATCCTTCGGGCACGGTGGCCCGGGAGTGGGCCGGCGAGGCGCCGGTTCCGGCCCGGGCCGCACCAGCCGCAGCCGCCGCGCCGGGCCGCGAATTCCGCGCGCGCAAGCCTTCGGCCGGACATAAACACTAACTATTTGTTTTTATTTATTTTTTTAAGGAAATAACCATGAAATACCGAATCCCGATTCTGATCATGCTGACAGTCGCCACACTCTCCACCACGCCTGTCCGGGCACATGGCGAGGCCCATGGCAAAAAAAGCGCCAAACCGACCGCGCTGAACCCGGAAGAAAAAACCTTCGGCAAGCAGGGCGATCCCAAAAAGATCATGCGCACGATCCATGTCGACATGAACGACCGCATGCGCTTCACGCCCGCCGCCCTGACCGTCAAACAGGGCGAAACCATCCGCTTCATCGTCAAGAACTCGGGCAAGGTCATGCACGAGTTCGTGCTCGGCACCATCGCGGAACTGAAGGAACATGCCGAACTGATGAAAAAATTCCCGAACATGGAACACGACGAGCCGTACATGGCCCACGTCCCGCCGGGCAAGACGGAAACCATTGTCTGGCAGTTCACCAGGATCGGAGAATTCCATTTCGGCTGCCTGCTGCCCGGACATTTCGAAGCCGGCATGGTCGGCAAGATCAGCATAACCCGGAGGTAATCCATGACGATCAAACGACGCCAATTCGTGCTTGCACTGGCAGTTGCCGCAGTGGCTGGAACTGCCTACGCCGGCGAGCTGCCTCTGATCACCGTCCACCTGAATCCCAGTTGCGGCTGCTGCGGCGCGTGGATGGATCATCTGCGTGCCAACGGCTTCCGTGTGAAGTCCGTCGCAGTGGAAGACACCGCCGACGAGCGCAAGCGCCGCGGCATTCCCGCAGCCCTCGGCGGCTGCCATACCGGCGTCGTCGGAGGCTATGCCATCGAGGGCCATGTGCCGGCGCGGGAAATCAAGCGCCTGCTCGCCGAGCGTCCTGCCGCGGCCGGCCTCGCCGTGCCCGGCATGCCACAGGGTTCGCCCGGCATGGAATCGCCGACACCACAGCGCTACAACGTACTGCTGGTCGGCAAGGATGGCCGCCACTCCGTCTATGCACGTTATTGATCCACCCGATTCAAATACACACCAGGAGAAATCGCCATGAAAAAAAACCTGCTGATCGCCGTGATGCTCGCAGCCGCCCCCGTCCACGCCCAGCAAACCGGCGCAGACCATGCGGCCCACCATCCGGCGCCTGTCGCCAGTGCCGCAAAAAGCGCGCTGTCGGATGGCGAAGTGCGCAAGGTCGACCATGACGCAAAAAAAATCACCCTGCGCCATGGCCCCATCGCCAACCTCGACATGCCGCCGATGACCATGGTGTTCCAGGTCAGGAATCCGGCCTTGCTGCAGCAAGTCAAGGCCGGCGACAAGATCCGGTTCAGCGCGGAGAAAATCGGCGGCGCCTACGTCGTCACCGGCATCGAGAACACACGGAAATGACGGAAACATCCCGCCAGCCATAGTCGCCGGCAGGCACGTGGCACGGCAGGTCTCCCGCGACGGGAACGCTTCCGTGGCGATTTTCCGCCCCGCGGCAACCTCCCTTCGCCCACTTGAAAACCCTTTTCATGAAAGCGGGTTTTCAGACCGTAATCAACGCTGCGACGCAAACCGGGCTCCACCATCCGGGCATGCCCGGCGACCGGAACACGCCACAAGCAGGCAAATCTGCCTTACCCTAGGGAACCCAGTCCGAAAAACCGGAGACAGGTCGCACCGATGAGTTTTCCGTCCGCATGCCGGGAATCCGCCGCCGGCCGTCGTCCGCGCCGCGTTCCGGCAACAACCTGCAACGGTTCGGCATGCTGAATCCGGCCCGCCAACTGCACGCGCTGCTCGTCGAAGACCAGGACATCGACGCCGAGCTGCTGATGGTCGCGCTCAGGAAGACGGGGCATGGTTTTGCCTGGACACGGGTGCAGACCGAGGCGGATTACAGGAAGGCCCTGGATGCGCGCCCGGACATCGTCCTCTCCGATTACCACCTGCCCCGCTTCAGCGGATTGCGTGCGCTGACCATCCTACGCGAATGCGGGCTGGACATTCCGTTCATCCTGGTTTCCGGCGCCATCACCGAGCCGGAAGCGCTGGAGACCATCCGGCTCGGCGCCGACGACTTCCTGCTGAAGGACCGGCTGGGCCGGCTGGCCGCCGCGGTCGAAGGCGCGCTCGAACGCAGGCGGCTGCGCGAGAAAGCGCACCAGAACGAATCGCGCCTGCGCGGTTTCCTGGAAAACACGCCTGCGCCGACCTTCATCAAGGACACCGAAGGCCGCTACCTGCACGTCAACCCCCGTTTCCTGCAGGCCTTCGGCATGAAGGCGGACGCAGTGATCGGGAACACCGATGCCGCGGTCTTCAGCGCTGGGCAGGCCGCGGTTTTCAGCGGCAACGACCGTCGCGTGCTGGAAGCCGGCAGCGCGATGGTCTTCGAGGAGCAGGCATCTTACGCCGACGGCCCCCATACCTCGCTGGTCACCAGGTTTCCGCTGCGCGACGCGCAGGGCAAGGTATACGCGATCGGCGGCATCGCCACCGACATCACCGAAAGAAAGGCCGCCGAGCAGCATTTCCGCACCACCTTCGAGCAGGCCACCGTCGGCATCACCCACAGCTCGCTCGACGACCGCTACCTGATGGCCAATCGCCGGTTCTGCGACATGCTGGGCTACCGTCTGGAGGAAATCCTCGGGATGAACACGACGGATGTCGTGCATCCGGATGACCGGGGCACGGATCTGCCGCTGCGCAGACAACTGCTTGACGGGGACATCAGCAACTTCTCGGGGGAAAAACGCTACCGGCGCAAGGACGGCACGCTGATCTGGGTCAACCGCAGCGTGTCCCTGGCACGCGACGAGGACGGCAGGCCGCTGTACCTGATCCGTGTCGTCGAGGACATCACCCGGCGCAAGGAAGCGGAGGCGCGCCTGGAGCAGACCTTCGAACAGGCGGCCGTGGGCATCGTCAGGATCAACTTCGACAGCGACATCCTCGAGGTCAACCAGAAGTTCTGCGACATGACCGGTTACGACCGGAGATCCCTGCTGCAGATGAACCTGAAACAGATCAGCCACCCCGACGACGTCGGCATGGACATCGCCATGCGCTCCCGCCTGCTCGCAGGAAAAATAGGGAATCTCAGTTCGGAAAAACGTTACCTGCGGAAAGACGGCGGTCAGATCTGGGTGCGGCGCACGACCTCGCTGGCACGCGACATCGCGAACCGGGAGCCCCATTTCGTGCTGGTGGTGGAGGACATCACCGAACGCCGCCGCGCCGAGGACGGCTACCGCGCGACCTTCGAGACCTCGCCGGCGGGCATCATGCATACTGGCTTCGACCGCGCCATCCTCGACGTGAATCCCAGGGCCTGCGAGATCCTCGGCTACGCGCGGGAAGAGCTGCTGACGATGACCACCGCCGACATCCTGACACCGGAGTACCTCGAAACCGACCGGCCGCATTACATGCAGCAGATGCTCAGGGGCGAGATGAAGATTTACAGGTCCCAGCGCCCCTACCGGCGCAAGGACGGTTCGATGGTGTGGACCGACCGCTCGATTTCCCTGGTGCGCGATTCCGCCGGGGAGCCGCTATATTTCCTGCGCATGATCGAGGACATCTCGGAACGCAAGCGCATCGAGGATGCGCTTGCGCAGGAACGCCTGCTGCTGCGCACCGTGATCGATGCGCTGCCCGAACGCATCTACGTGCGCGACATCGAGGGCAGGATCGTCCTGCCCAATATCGCCTACCTGAAGATACGCGGCGTCGAGCGGCACGAGGACATCATAGGCAAGACCCTGCCCGACCTTTTCCCGCCCGAAATGGCGCGCCGCTACCACGAGGAGGACCAGATGGTCATCCGCTCGGGGCAGCCGATGGTCGACCGTGAAACGCGCACTTACACCGCGAGGGCCGGCGACCGCGGTCCCGTTGCGCGCTGGCACCTCACGTCGAAGGTGCCCCTGAAGGACGGCTCGGGCAGGGTATTCGCGCTGGTCGGCGTCAATCGCGACATCACCGAACGCAAGCTCGCGGAAATGCGCATCATGCGGCTGAACCGCTTCTTCAGCACGCTGAGCGCGACCAACGCCGCCATCGTGCGCGCCCGCGACCGCGACAGCCTGTTCCGCGCGATCTGCCGGATCGCCGTCAGCGACGGCGGCCTCGGTTCGGCATGGATACGCATGCACGACCCGGCCTCCGGCGAACTCCCCGTGGTCGCCTACGCCGGGGTGGACAAGCATTACTTCAGGGACCTGCTGGTGTCGTCCAGCCCCGCCGTTCCGGAGGGCCGCGGCACCGCGGGCCGGGCCTTCCGCGAGAACCGCGTGATATTCAGCAACGACCTGCTGGGCGACCCGGCGCTGGCACGCTGGCACGAGCGCGCGAAGAACCACGGATTCCGCTCCCTGGCCTCGCTGCCGTTCTCCTGCAACGGGGAGGTCATCGGCGTGCTCGGCCTGCAGGCGACGGAACAGGATTTCTTCGACCGTGAAGTCGTCAACCTGCTGCAGGAAATGGCCGGCGACATTTCCTTCGCGCTGACCAACATGAGCCTGCAGACGGAACACCAGGCCGCGCTGCGCGCGCTGCAGGAAAGCGACGAGCAGTTCCGGCAGCTGGCGCAGCATGTGCCGCAGGTGTTCTGGATCACCGATGCCGAACAGCGCCGGACACTTTACGCCAGCCCGAACTACCAGTCAGTCACCGGGCGCCCGCTGGGCGACCTCGAAAACGACCCCAGATCGTGGCTCGCGGCCGTCCACGAGGATGACCGCCAGCGCGTGCAGTACGCGCGCCTGCAGAAAGCGCCGCTCGGCAGCTACGACATCGAGTACCGGGTGGTGCGCACCGACGGCAGCGTGCGCTGGGTGCATGACCGCGCCTTTCCGATCCGCAACGCACAGGGCGAGGTTTACCGCATCGCGGGCATCGCCGAGGACATCACGGAGGCCAAGATATCCCGGGAACAGCTGGCCCACCTCGCGCACTTCGACAATCTGACCGGACTGCCCAACCGCGTGCTGTTCAACGACCGGTTGCGCCAGTCGGTGGCGCAGGCCCGGCGCAACAACTGGATACTCGGCGTGCTGTTCCTCGACCTTGATCGCTTCAAACTGGTCAACGACACGCTGGGCCACGCCACCGGGGACCAGTTGCTGAAGCAGGTGGCGGCGCGGCTGACCGCGAACCTGCGCCCCAGCGACACGGTCGCCCGTCTCAGCGGCGACGAATTCGCGGTGATCCTGCCCGAACTGTCCGGTCCGCAGAACGCCGGCCACGTGTCCCAGAAAATACTGAAGGCCCTCGCAGCGCCCTATGACCTGGAAGGACACGAGGTCTTCGTGACCGTCAGCATCGGCGTCACGCTGTATCCGACGGACAGCGACGACATCGAAACCCTGGTCCGCGACGCCGATGCCGCGATGTACAGCGCCAAGGCCACCGGACGCAATAACTACCAGTACTACACTGCATCGATGAACGCGCGGGCCGCGGAAAAGCTGCAGCTGGAGACGCGGATGCGCCGCGCGCTCGAACGCAGGGAATTTACGCTGCATTACCAGCCCAAGGTCGATATTCCCAGCGGCAGGATTTCCGGCCTGGAAGCCCTGCTGCGCTGGCAATCCCCCGATCAGGGCCTGGTGCCGCCGGCGCTGTTCATCCCCCTGCTGGAGGAAACCGGACTCATCGTGCAGGTCGGCGAATGGGTGGCGCAGGCGGCCTGCGCGCAGATCCGCAGCTGGCTCGATGCCGGGATCAGGCCGGTGCCGGTGGCGATCAACCTGTCCGCGCGCCAGCTGCGCCAGCCCGGGTTCAGCGACGTCATGCGCCGGGCGCTGGACACCTCCGGCATCGAGCCCCGGCTGATCCAGATCGAGATCACCGAAAGCTCGCTGATGGAAAATCCGGAGGAGGCGATCGTCGTGCTGGAAAAACTGGAGGCACTGGGCATCCTGCTCGCCGCCGACGACTTCGGCACCGGTTACTCCAGCCTGAGCTACCTGAAGCGTTTCCCGCTGGACGCGCTCAAGATCGACCGCTCCTTCGTCCGTGACATCACCATCGACGCCGACGACGCGGTGATCGCGCGGACCGTGATCACGCTGGCGCACAGCCTCGGACTGAAAGTCGTCGCCGAAGGCGTGGAAACCGAGGAGCAGTTGGCCTTTCTCGGCGAAAACCGCTGCGACGAGGCCCAGGGCTACCTGTTCGCCAGGCCGTTGCCGGCCGATGCCTGCGTTCCGCTGCTTGCCGCGGAACGCCCGCTGCACCGTGCACGCACGGCGGATGCGGCCGACCGCACGCCGGCGGTGCTGATCGTCGATGACGACGGCGACCACCTGCTGCTGAGCAAACTGCTGCTGCAAAAGGACGGCCACCCGGTGCTGGCAACGGGCAACACCCGCGACGCATTCGAACTGCTCGCCAATCACCCGGTCAGCATCGTCATTTCGGACCAGAACATGCCGGAGATGAGCGGCGTGGAATTCCTGCGCCGGGTCAAGCTGATGTATCCGGAAATCGTGCGCATCATGCTCAGCGGGGTCGGTGATTTCGGCACCGCGACGGCGGCGATCAACGAAGGTGAAGTGCACAAGTTTTTCGTCAAGGGGCGCGACGAGGAACTGCTGCGCCGCGAGATCAGGCTGAAAATCCGCCACGTCCCGGACAAGCCGCGCGGCCCGCTGCGGCAATCCCCGCCGGCCGCCAGGCAGCCAGAGGGAACTCGACCGCCATGACTGTCCCCCGCCCTCCCGGGGAAGACCTTGCAAAAGTCCGGCCGCCGTGCAGATGGGCTATTTCCCTGACGATGGCCAACCCGAGTCCGCAGCCGTCTCCGGCCGCGCCCTCGGCGCGATAAAAACGGTCGAACACCAGTTCACGCACATCCTCGGGGATGCCGGCGCCATTATCCTCGACTTCCAGCACGGCACGACCATCCCGGATCATGGTGTAGACGGTGACCCGTCCGCCCTCGGGCGCGTAGGCAATGGCGTTGTCGATCAGGTTCGACAGCAGTTCTCCCAGCAACAACGGATCTCCGCGCACCGGGGCGGATTTCAGTTCATACCCCAGGTCTATGTTCTTGCGTATCGCGGGAGCCATCCAATTGTCGGCGACGTCCTCCACAACCCGGCAAAGATCGACCTCATGAAAAGCGCCCGGACCGACGCTGCCCGCTTCGGCGCGTGCCAGGGCCAGCAACTGGTTGGCGATGTGCACCGTGCGCTCGGTCGAGGCCTTCAAGGACTCCCGCGCCCTCAAGCGCTCCTCCGGATCATTCTGCGACAGGACAAACTCCGCCTGCATGAGGATCCCGGCGAGGGGGGTGCGCAACTGGTGCGCGGCATTGGCGACGAATCGCTGCTGGGACCGGAGCATCGCCTCAAGCCTTCCGAGGAGTTCGTTGAGCGTCGCCACCAGGGGCTGGACTTCGAGCGGCGCATGATCAACGGAGACCGGCCGCAGATCCCGGTGCGAGCGGGCGCCGATCTCCTCGCGCAGCCGCTCCAGCGGCTCAAGCCCCTTGCCGATGCCGAAAAGCACGAGCGCGACCACCACAACCATCAGCAGCAGCTCACCGATGATCATCCCCGACAGGATGCGCCGGGCCTGTTCGCCGCGCTTGACGCCTGTCTCCGCAACCTGAATGATGACTTCCACGCCGTGAATCCCGACACGCAGGGCGGCCACCCGCACCGGCTCATCGTCCATTTTCTTGTCGTAGAGCAGTTCGCGGGAAACGAAGGCTTCCGGCGGAGGTGGCAGCAAATGCGCATCCCCGGCGATCAGATTCCCTTCCAGGTCATGCACCGCATAGTAGATCCGGTCAAACTGGTCCGCCCGCAGGAGTATGTCCGCGGTACCCGACAGCGCGCGGGGCACGACGTCGCGCCGCGCGTCAAGCAGTCGCGCGAGTGAATGCGCGGTATCAAGCAGGACCCAGTCATAGGTCGCCTTTGCGGGGCTGAGCGCGACCGGATAACCGACCAATACCGTCACAAGCAGGACCAGCAGCAGCGGCCACAACAGCCAGCGGAACAGCAGGCCGCGTATGCTAATCTGGGAGCTGCGCATTTTTTTCAAGGCAATATCCCAGGCCCCGGACAGTGTGGATCCTGACACCGGCAGTCTCCAGCTTTCTGCGCAACCGCGACATGTGAACATTCAGCACGCCCTGACTCACCTCCCCGTCCCGGCCGGCGACCACGGAGATGATCTGCTCCTTGCTGACGATTTTCCCCGCCCTCAGGACCAGGCACTCGAGCACCGCCCATTCGCGCGCGGTCAGCCTCACCGGCGCACCATCCACCCACGTCCGCCGCCCGGCCATGTCGACCCTGAGCCGCCCGCAGACAATCAGCGTCTCCGCCGCGCCCTGGCCGCGCCGGAGCACGGCGCGTATCCGCGCCTCCAGCTCGCCCAGTGAAAACGGCTTGACCAGATAGTCATCCGCGCCAAGATTCAGGCCGAGAATCTTGTCCGCCACGGCATCCCGGGCCGTGATGACGAGCGTCGGTATGCGACGTCCCCGGCGGCCGACCCTGCGCATCACCTCGAAACCGTCAATGCCGGGCAGACCGAGGTCCAGAATGATGAGGTCGTAATCCTCGCACGACAACAGGTGATCGGCGGCATTGCCGTTGGTGGTCAGCTCCGGCAGGTGACCCGCCTGCCTGAAATAGCGCATCAATCCCTCGCCGAGGATTCTGTCGTCTTCCGCGATCAGGATGCGCATGCAAAGACATTCGTGTTGGAGGATTCATGCCGGGCGCGAGCGGTCAGCCACGACCGGAAACGCCCACTTTAATGCATGGACCCGGCCGGCCCAAGCCGATCTGCCCCGGTTCAGCGCGAATCCCGCTGCCGGTCGTTCAGCTTCGTGCAAGCTTTGGTTAAGGCTGCCTTATCAATTACTCTCTAATGTCCGGACCCATGAATGGATCCAGACAAACGGCATCCGGGGTTGCCAGCGTATCCCGGCCGGCCGGCGCCTTCAAGCAGACATTCGTCGGGCTGCTTTGCTGCTGTGTCCTTCTGGGCATGGGGGCCGGAGCGCATGCCGCAAGCCCGGAAAAACCACCGGCAACCCTGGAACACTTGGAACATCTGTCGCTTGAACGCGCCGAAAAGCTGTTTTCCCGGCACAACCGCGAACTCCAGGCGGCGCGCCGCAATGCAGAGGGCGCCGAGGCCGACATTCTGATCGCATCCGCTCCGCCCAACCCCGATTTGTCAATAGGAACCTCCCGCATCAGTCCGCGCATGGGCATCGGCTCCGGGCGACTGACGGACAAACGGGTCGATACCGTCATCGGTCTGACGCAGCTGTTCGAACGCGGCAACAAACGGGAGTTGCGCACGGAAACCGCCCGGTTCCTGGCTGCCGCCGCACGCAATGACGAAGGCGAAGTTGCCCGGCAGCAGAAACTGAGGCTGCACCTCGCGTATTACGATCTCCTGCTTTCCCAGGAACGCCTGGAAATCGCCACCACGACAGCCGGACTTTTCGAAAAATCGGTCCAGGCAGCCGAGCGCCGGCTCTCCGCTGGGGATATCGCCGCCACCGAACTGTCGCGAATCCGGGTGGATGCGCTGAAGGCCCTCAATGACGTGCGAAGCATGCGCGCCGAACTTGAGCATCACCAGCTGGCCCTTGCATACCTGATCGGAACCGGGGCGGATGCGAAACGCCTTTTTGCCTCGGACAACTGGCCGGGAGAATCATCCTCGCCGCAAACCGGGATGCCCCGGGAAATGCTGGAGTCCCGCCCCGACATGCTCGCCGCCCGGGCGCGTGTCAGCGCGGCGGAAAAGAACCGCGATCTGGCCCGCTCGCTGCGCACGCGGGACATCACCGCCGGCCTCCAGTATGAACGGTTCCCCGGGGACGCCGCGAACAACAGTTATGGGTTCACCATCTCCATACCCATCTTCGCCCGCAACCAGTACACCGGAGAAATACGCCGCGCGGAAATCGAACTGGAAGCCGCCCGCGAAGATCTGCAGCGCGTGCACGCGCTCGCACTGGACGAAATCCGGCGCGCGGACAGCGAACTGGGGGCCGCGGCGGAACGTGTGCGGCGACTGCTCGATGTGCTGTTGCCGATGGCCGAGAAAAACGCGCAAGCCGCGGAATTCGCGCACGAACGCGGCGCGACCGGCATCATGGATCTGCTGGATACGCGCCGCCAGCTGTACGCGATCAGGCTCGAAGCCGCCGCCGCAAAAGCCGATCATGCCAAGGCGCTCGCCGCAAGGCGCGGCGCGACAACCACCTCCCCGGATTGACCATGCACAACAAAATGTTACGGGCGGCCGCCCTCTCCGCCCTTCTGCTGACAGGCTGCGGCCAGCAGCCTGCGGAAACGCCGGCAGCGGAACCCGTGGTCAGTAATGACCGGATCATCTTCCCCGCGGGCAGCAGCCAGCTGACGCACATACGTTCGCTGC
>JAHCLD010000064.1 GCA_026125585.1 Burkholderiales bacterium | reverse complement strand
GCCTCGGGCCTGCCGCTGCTGCTGACCGGATCGGTGCTGCAGGCCTGGCTGAAGGACGGCGGCGTCGATCTCGCGCGCATCGGGCTGTTCGCGCTGGTCGGGCTGCCGTACACGCTGAAGTTCCTGTGGTCGCCGCTGTTCGACCGCTATGCGCCGCCGCCGGGACGGCGCCGCGGCTGGCTGGCGCTGACCCAGTTCGCGGTGGCCGGCGCGCTGCTGCTGCTGGCCGCCGCGCAGCCGACGATGGACAGTCTGGGCTGGGTGATGCTGGCGAGCCTGCTGGTGGCGCTGTTTTCCGCGTCGCAGGACATCGTCGTCGATGCCTACCGCCGCGAAAGCCTGCAGGAGGCGGAACTGGGGCTGGGCGCCGCGATGTACGTGAACGGCTACCGGCTGGGCATGCTGCTGGCCGGCGGCGGCGGACTGATCCTTGCCGACTGGCTGTCCTTCGGCGCGATGTACCGGATCATGGCGATGTGCATGATCGCCTGCATCGCAGTGACCCTGCTCGCGCCGGAGCCGCCGCTGCCCGAGGGGCGGCCGCGCACGCTGCGCGAGGCGGTGATATTGCCGTTCCGCGACTATTTTGCGCGCCAGGGCGCCTGGCTGATCCTGGCCTTCATCCTGCTCTACAAGCTGGGCGATACCATGGCCTCGGCGATGACCACGCCGTTCTATCTCGACCTCGGTTACAGCAAGACCGAGATCGGCACCGTGGTCAAGCTGTTCGGGTTCTGGGCGACGATTGCCGGCGGCACGCTGGGCGGCCTGTGGATACTGCGTGTCGGCACCCACCGCGCGCTGTGGCTGTTCGGTTTCGGGCAGATGCTGTCGACACTGGGTTTTGTCGTGCTCGCGCTGATGCCGCATCACGTCGGTGCGCTGGCCACCGTGGTGGCCGTCGAGAATCTGACGGCCGGCATGGGCACGGCGGCGTTTGTCGGTTTCATGGCCGCGCTGACCGACCGCCGTTTCACGGCGACCCAGTACGCGCTGCTGTCCAGCCTGATGGGCGTGCCGCGGGTGTTGCTGTCGGCGCCGACCGGCTGGTTCGCCGGGATGCTGGGCTGGCCCGGCTTTTTCCTGCTGTGCGTGCTGATCGCGATTCCCGGCCTGCTGCTGGTGCGCCGGGTCACGGCGCTGGCCGCCGTTCAGCCGGAGAAGTGATAGACGGCGAGTTCGCCGAGCAGGTTGGGCAGCGCCTGCACCGGCCGACCGTCGCTCAGCACCGTGCGGCTGACGATGCGGATGCCGCGCTCCGCGCAGAAGCGCTCGAAATCGGCGACCGTGCACAGGTGGATGTTCGGCGTGTCGAACCACTCGAAAGGCAGCCGGTCGGACACCGGCATGCGGCCGCGCAGGATCTGCAGGCGGTTTCTCCAGTGGCCGAAATTGGGGAAAGTGACGATGCCGGCGCGGCCGACGCGCAGCATCTCGCGGACGATGCGCTCGGTGTTGCGCATCGCCTGCAGCGTCTGCGACAGCACGACGAAGTCGAAGGAGCCGTCGGCGAACTCGGCGAGGCCCCGTTCGAGGTCGCTCTGGATGACGTTGACGCCGTTGCGGACGCAGGCGAGCACGTTGCCGTCGTCGATCTCGACGCCGTAGCCGGTGACGCCGCGCGACTGCTGCAGGTATTTCAGCAGCGTGCCGTCGCCGCAGCCGAGGTCGAGTACATGGGCATCGCGGCTGATGCACTGCGCGATCGCGGCGAAATCGGGGCGCTGGCTGCCGTTGGCGCCGGTCATGCCTGCACCTCCGCGACGGTCTCCGCAGCGACGCGGTCGAAATAGGCCGCCACCAGCCGGTGGTAGCGCGGATCGTCGAGCAGGAAGGCGTCGTGGCCGTGCGGCGCGTCGATTTCCGCGTAGGTCACCCGGGCGCGGTTGTCGAGCAGCGCGCGCACGATCTCGCGCGAGCGTTCCGGTGAAAACCGCCAGTCGGTGGTGAACGACACCACCAGCAGGTCCGCGGTGACGTCCTTCAGCGCCGCAGAAAGATCGCCACCGCTGGCGAAGGCGGGGTCGAAGTAGTCCAGCGCCCTGGTGATGCGCAGATAGGTGTTGGCGTCGAAGTAATCGGCGAACTTGTTGCCCTGGTGGCGCAGGTAGGATTCGATTTCGAATTCGGTGTCGAAACCGTACCCCGGCTTGCCGTGCTTCAGCTGGCGGCCGAATTTGTTCGCCATTTCGTCGTCGGACAGATAGGTGATGTGTCCGACCATCCGCGCGACGCGCAGGCCGCGCTTGGGCACGGCATTCTGCAGCTGGTAGTTGCCGCCATGGAAATCCGGATCGGTGAGGATCGCCTGGCGCGCGACTTCGTTGAAGGCGATGTTCTGCGCCGACAGATTCGGCGCGCAGGCGATGACGACGCTGTGGCGCAGGCGCTGCGGGTAACGGATGGACCAGGCGAGCGCCTGCATGGCGCCGAGGCTGCCGCCCATCACCGCGGCAAACCGTTCGATGCCGAGATGGTCGGCCAGCCGCGCCTGGGCATCGACCCAGTCTTCGACGGTGACCACCGGGAAATCCCCGCCCCAGGGGAGTCCGGTGTCGGGATTGATGCTCGACGGGCCGGTGGAGCCGTGGCAGCCGCCAAGGTTGTTGACGCCGATGACGAAAAAACGGTTGGTGTCCAGCGGTTTTCCGGGCCCGATCATGTTGTCCCACCAGCCGGTGTTGCCGGGATCGCCGGCATGGTGCCCGGCGACGTGGTGCGACGCATTCAGGGCGTGGCAGACCAGCACCGCATTGGACCGGTCGGCGTTCAGGGCTCCATAGGTTTCATACACCAGCTCATAGCCGCAAAGCACCGCGCCGCTGCGCAGCGTCAGCGGCGCGGTGAAACGCGCGGTCTGCGGGTGGACGACGCCCACCGAGCCTGTGGCTGTATTGTCGCTGGTCATGAAAAAACCCCGAAGCCTGCGCGCCGGGGTTTCGAGAATGCCTGCATCTCTTTAGCCGGATTTATTACGCGCCCGCAAGCTGATTTCAAATCGGCGCGAAAACTGTGCAACTACGTTACCCGCGGTGCGCGGCCTTGTCAAATTGCCCGGTTCAGGCGTTCAACCTGTCGAGCATCGCGTGCAGCTTGCCGGGATCGGTCGCGCGCAGCATCCGCCGCGCAAACGGCCCGGCGTCGGCGAGGCTGGTTTTCAGCACGCGCTGCTTGACGTCGGGCAGGTGCGTGGAGTGCATCGAGAACTGGCGCAGGCCCAGTCCCAGCAGCAGGCGCGTGAGCGCCACGTCGCCGGCCATCTCGCCGCAGACCGACACCGGGATGCCCGCCTTGCCGGCGGTCTTGAACACGTGCGCCAGCACGGCCAGCACCGCGGGGTGCAGCGGGTCGTAGAGGTGGGCGACCGTGTCGTCGGTGCGGTCGACCGCCAGCATGTACTGGATCAGGTCGTTGGTGCCCACCGACAGGAAATCCAGGCGCCTGGTCAGCAGGCCCAGCGCGAGGGCGGCGGCCGGAATCTCGACCATGCCGCCCACCGGCACGTCGCGGTCGTAGGCGATGCCGTCATCGTCGAGGCTGCGCCTGGCCTGCTCGATCAGCTGCAGCGCCTGTTCGACCTCCGATGCGTTCATCAGCATCGGGATCAGGATTTTCATCCTGCCGTAACGCGAGGCCCGCAGCATCGCACGCAGCTGGGTGATGAACCGTTTGGGTTCGGTCAGGCACAGGCGGATCGCGCGCAGGCCGAGGGCGGGATTGGTGGCAAGCCGCGCGGTGTCGTCGATCTGCTTGTCGGCCCCGAGGTCGTAGGTGCGGATGGTGACCGGCCTGCCGTCCATCTCCTCCACGACCTGGCGGTAGGCTTCGAACTGTTCATCCTCGCCGGGCAGGTCGGGGCGGTTCAGGAACAGGAACTCGGTGCGGAAGAGGCCGATGCCGGTCGCGCCGCCGTCCAGCGCCGGCGCGACGTCGCCCGGCAGTTCGATGTTGGCATGCAGTTCGACATCGACGCCGTCCAGGGTGCGCGCGGGGGTGTCGCGCAGCCGCCGCAGCTTCTGCCGCTCCAGCCCGAATTCGCGCTGCCGCAGCTGGTATTCGGCGAGCACCTGCGGGTCGGGGTCGGCAATGACCACGCCCTGGGTGCCGTCGACGATGATGATTTCGCTTTCCCGGATCAGCTGGCGCGCATGGTGCAGGGCCACGATGCAGGGGATGTTCAGGCTGCGGGCGACGATCGCGGTATGCGAGGTGACGCTGCCAAGGTCGGTGACGAAGCTCGCGAACCGGTGCTGCTTGAACAGAACGACATCGGCGGGCGACAGGTCATGGGCCACCAGCACCAGGTTGCGTTCGGAGTCGCCGGCCGGCGGCATGTAGCCCCGCTGTCCGGACAGGGCCTTCATCACCCTCTGGACGACCTGGATGACGTCGGTGCGGCGCTCGCGCAGGTAGCCGTCCTCGATCGCGTCGAACTGTTGCAGCAGCTCGTCGGCCTGCATCTTCAGCGCCCATTCGGCGTTGCAGAGCCTGCTTGCGATGATCGCGCGCGGCGCCTCCGACAGCATCGAGTCGGCGAGGATCATCAGGTGAAGGTCGATGAAGGCGCAGAACTCCGCCGGCGCGCCGGCCGGGACCGAGCCGCGCAGCTGCTCGAGTTCGTCGCGGACCGTTCCGACGGCGGCATCGAAGCGGGCGGATTCATCGGCCGCCTGTCCGGCCGGAATGTCGTAATGCGCAACTTCGAGCTTGGTGTGTGAAACCAGATGCGCGTGGCCGATGGCGATGCCGCCGGAGACGCCGATGCCGTGGATCGTGAAGCTCATGGTGGAGGCCGGGGGGACTTTTTTCGGATTCGGTGAATGCCAATCCGCATTCTGCCCGTTGCCGGCCGGCCTCTCAATGCCGCGGGTTCATTCCTCCTCGCCGAAACGGTCGGCGATCAGCTGCTGCAGGGTCTGCAATGCCGCGGCTTCGTCGCTGCCGTCGGTTTCGATGAGGATTCTGGAGCCCTTGGCCGCGGCCAGCATCATCACGCCCATGATGCTTTTTGCGTTGACGCGCCGGCCGTTGCGGCTGAGCCAGATTTCGCTGGAGAAACCGCCGGCGACCTGCGTCAGTTTTGCGGAAGCCCGGGCGTGCAGACCGAGCTTGTTGATGATCTCAGCTTCCTGTTGCAGCATTGTGGACGGTGGCGAATACCGGGGGGACGCGCAGGACGCCCTCGCAGCCGCCGCTGATGGCCTTGGTCATCATCACGGACAGGGCCTTGTCGCGGTAGGTCAGCGCACGGATCAGCATCGGCAGGTTGACCCCGGCGACGGCCTCGATCCGGTCCGGGATCACCAGTTTCGCAGCAATGTTGGACGGCGAGCCGCCGTACATGTCGGTCAGCACCAGCACGCCATGGCCTTCGTCCAGTTCCTTGATCATCTTGCGGGCCTGGGGCAGCAGCAGCACCGGATCGTCCTGGGCGGTGACGCCCAGCTGGCGCAGCCGCAGGGGGCGTTTGTTGAGCATGTGGCTGGCGCAGTGAATCAGGCTTTCGCCCAGGGTGCCGTGGCTGATAATCAGTATGCCGATCATGAGGTTGGCGGTCTGCTGTCACGAAAGCGCCATACTCTACGCTCCCTTTTCTTGCACTGCAACATCATTGTCACCGGATCACGACAGGCGTCGGGTCAAATCGCTTTTTCCAGTTTATTCAAGAACATGGCGGCCACATTGAAGCCGGTCTGCGCGCTGATTTCCTGAAAACAGGTCGGGCTGGTGACGTTGACCTCGGTCAGGTGGTCGCCGATCACGTCCAGTCCGACCAGCAGCAGGCCGGCCGCCTGCAATTGCGGTCCGAGGGTTTCGGCGATGAGCCGGTCGCGCGCCGTCAGTTCGCGGGCCACCCCGGTCCCGCCCGCAGCCAGGTTGCCGCGGGTTTCGCCCGCCCTGGGGATGCGCGCGAGGCAGAAAGGCACCGCTTCGCCGCCGATGACCAGCACGCGCTTGTCGCCGTTGCTGATTTCCGGGAGGTAGCGCTGGGCCATGATGGTGCGCGCGCCGTCGGCGGTCAGGGTTTCGATGATGACGTTCAGGTTCGGATCCCCGGCACGCACGCGGAATATCGAGCTGCCGCCCATGCCGTCCAGCGGCTTGAGGATGATGTCGCCGTGTTCGCCGAGGAAGCCGTGCAGCAGATCCGTGCGCCGGGTGACCAGCGTCGGCGCCGTGAACTCGCCGAACCGGGCAATGGCCATTTTTTCATTGTGGTCGCGGATGGCCTGCGGCCGGTTGAACACCCGGGCGCCGCGGCTTTCGGCGATTTCCAGCAGGTAAGTGCTGTAGACGTACTCCATGTCGAACGGCGGGTCCTTGCGCATCAGCACCGCGTCGAACCGTTCCAGCGGCGTTTCCGAAGCCGGGTCCAGCCGGTACCAGTCCGGCGTGTCGCCGGTCAGGTGCAGCCGGGCGGCGTGGCCGGTCACGGCGTGCTTGTGCCAGGCCAGATCGCCCTGTTGCATCGCGTAGAGGGCATGGCCCTGCGCCGCGGCCTCGCGCATGATGGCGTAGGTAGTGTCCTTCTCCAGCTTGAACTCGTCGAGCGGGTCGACGATGAAGGCGAGTTTCATGGCGCCGCGCGCAGCAGCGCCGGGGCCGGGGTTTCCGCGGTCTCCGCCATGCGCTCGATCTCGATCGCGGCGGCGAGCAGCGCCAGCCGCGCGATCACGCCGTACGAGTAGAAGCGGTTGGGCGGGCAGCCGGGATCGTTCGGATTGGGCGAGGAGCAGGGTTCGTCGAAAGCGAGCGGCGCAAACTGCATGCCCGGCGCGTTCAGGTTCTGGTCCTTGCCGCGCTCGGTGTGCACCCGGTAGAAACCGCCGACGACGAAATGGTCGATCATGTAGACCACCGGTTCCGCCACCGCGTCGCCGATGTTCTCGAAGGTGTAGACGCCTTCCTGCACGATCACGTCGTGCACTTCGAGGCCTTCCTTGACCACGGCCATCTTGTTGCGCTGCTTGCGGTTGAGGCCCTTGACCTCCGACGGATCCTTGACCGTCATGATGCCCATGCCGTAGGTGCCGGCATCGGCCTTGACGATGACGAAGGGCTCTTCGGTAATGCCGTATTCGGCGTATTTTTTCCGGATGTCGCCGAGGATCTCGGAGACATAGCCTTCCAGGCATTCCTCGCCCTGGCGCTCGCGGAAATTGATTTTGCCGCATTTCTCGAAATAGGGAGTGATCACCCAGGGGTCGATGCCGATCAGCGCGGCGAACTCCCGGGTCACGTCGTCGTAGGCCGCGAAATGCGCGGATTTGCGGCGCGTCGCCCAGCCGGCCTCCACCGGCGGCAGCACGGTCTGCTCCAGTCCCTGCAGGATCGCCGGCACGCCGCCCGACAGGTCGTTGTTCAGCAGCACCACGCAGGGATCGAAATCGGCCACCTTGAGCCGGTTGCCTTCGCGCCGCAGCGGCTCCAGCCGCAGCGTGCCGCCGTCGGGCAGGGCGAGGTCGGTCGGCGCGGTGATTTCCGGCAGCAGGCTGCCGATGCGTACCCCGATGCCGGCATGGCGCAGGATCGCCGCGAGTTTTTCGACGTTCTGCAGGTAGAACTGGTTGCGCGTGTGGTTTTCCGGAACCAGCACGATGCCGTGCGCTTCCGGGCAGGCCTTTTCGATCGCGGTCATCGCCGCCTGCACGCACAGCGTATGGAAATCGGGATTCAGGTTGTTGAATCCCCCGGGGAACAGGTTGGTGTCCACCGGCGCCAGCTTGAATCCCGAGTTGCGCAGGTCGACCGAGGCGTAGAACGGCGCCGCGTGCTCCTGCCACTGGCCGCGCAGCCAGTGCTCGATGTCGGGCGTGGCCTTGAGAATATGGCTTTCCAGATCCTGCAGCGGCCCGGTCAGCGCGGTGGTGAGTCGGGGGACGGACATGGCCGGCATTGTAGCCGATCCCGCAGGGACCCCTGTCCGCGGCCGGCGGGGCGAAAAAAAACGGGCGCCCGGAGGCGCCCGTCCGCGCAAGGCGGAATTGCCGCGTCAGCCGTTGTAGGCCGTCTCGCCGTGCTCGTTGATGTCGAGGCCTTCGGTTTCGGCTTCGTCGGAGACCCGGAGACCCACGATCATGTCCACGATCTTGAGCAGGATGTAGCTCAGGACCGCGGTATACACGATGGTGAACCCGACGCTGATGACCTGGGTCGTCAACTGGGCCATGATGGTCCCGTTGCCGTCGCCGAATCCCGTGCCGCCGAAGGACGGGGAGGCGAGGATACCGATGCCCACCGCGCCGACGATGCCGGCGATGCCGTGCACGCCGAACACGTCCAGCGAGTCGTCATAGCCCAGCATTTTCTTCAGGCTGATGACCGCCCACAGCGAGACCACGCCGGCTGCGATGCCGAGGATGATCGAGCCCATGGGACCGGCGTTGCCGCAGGCCGGGGTGATCGCGACCAGGCCCGCGATCGCGCCGGTGACGATGCCGAGCAGGCTGGGCTTGCCCTTGATCATCCATTCGGCAAACATCCAGGCCAGCGCCGCGGCCGAGGTGGCGAGCGTGGTGTTGATCATCGCCAGGGCCGCGCCGCCGTTGGCCGCCGCCGCGCTGCCGGCGTTGAAGCCGTACCAGCCGACCCACAGCATGGAGGCGCCGATCATCGTCATGGTCAGGTTGTGCGGCGGCATGGCCACCGTGCCGTAGCCCTTGCGCTTGCCGAGCACGATCGCCGCCATCAGGCCGGCGAC
Organism: Burkholderiales bacterium; assembly: GCA_026125585.1. GTDB lineage: Bacteria > Pseudomonadota > Gammaproteobacteria > Burkholderiales > SG8-41. The sequence continues at coordinate 3,060 of JAHCLD010000064.1, read as the reverse complement.
ACCGGCGTTGATGTGGACCACGGTTCCGCCCGCGAAGTCGATGGCACCCATCGCGCCGATCCAGCCGCCGCCCCAGACCATGTGCGCCAGCGGCACGTAGCAGAGCGTCAGCCACAGGGCCATGAACAGCAGCACGGCGGAGAATTTCATGCGCTCGGCATAGGCGCCGACGATCAGCGCCGGCGTGATGGCCGCGAAAGTCAGCTGGAAGTTGACGAACAGGAACTCCGGTATGGTGTCCTTCAGCGTGTCCGCGGTGATCCCGGCGAGGAACAGCTTGTCGAGCGAGCCGAAGAACTGGCCGTCGCCGACGAGCGCCAGACTGTAGCCGTAGGTCACCCACAGGAGGGCCATCAGGCAGAACACGGCAAACACCTGCATCAGCACGGATAGCGCGTTCTTGGTCCGCACCATGCCGGCGTAGAACAGCGCCAGGCCGGGGATGACCATCAGCGTGACCAGCACCGTGGAGACCAGCATCCAGGCGGTGTCGCCGCTGTCGAGCTTGGGCGGGGCTTCGGCCGCCGGTGCGGCGGCCGGAGCCGCCGCGGGGGCTGCCGCCGGTGCCGCTGCCGCGGGGGCTTCGGCCGGTGTCTCCTGCGCCACGGCCGGTGCGCCGGCAAAGCCGAGCACGCCGAACAGGGCCAGAGCTGCGATCAGTTTTTTCATCTTGTTCTCCAATCAAAGGGCGTCCGCGCCGGTTTCGCCGGTGCGGATGCGGATCACCTGTTCGAGCTCGGAGACGAAAATCTTGCCGTCGCCGATCTTGCCGGTGTTCGCGGATTTTTCGATGGCTTCGATCACCTGCTCGAGCAGATCGCTCTTGATCGCGGCCTCCACTTTGATCTTCGGCAGGAAATCGACCACGTATTCCGCGCCGCGGTAGAGCTCCGTGTGCCCCTTTTGCCGTCCGAAGCCCTTAACTTCGGTCACGGTGATGCCGGTCACGCCGATGGCGGACAGGGCTTCCCGGACTTCGTCGAGCTTGAACGGCTTGATGATTGCCGTAACGAGTTTCATGTTGTGTCCCCGATTGGTCGGCGGCCGGTTTCGGCCGCCGTATTCCGTTAAATGGTCAGAAGGCGGTCAGAACGATTTCGACAGGAAGACGGTGAACGCGTCCTTGCCGACGAAGCGTCCGTTTGCCGAGGTGTAGAAGGCCTCCCGGGTCGCGTTCATCTTGGTGTCGGTGTAGTAGGCGCCGACCGTGAAATCCTTCGGCAGGCTGTAGCTGAGGCCGAGCTTGTAGTCCTCGTAGGAAGCCTGCGAATCGTTGGAAATGCCGGGTGCCATGTCGCCCTTGAATTTCTGTTTGCCGTAATGCAGGACGAACGACAGTTTGTCGGTCACCGGGATGTCGGCGGTCAGGTCGAGGTACCAGGTGCCGCGGCTGTCGGCGACGCCGAAGGTCTTGTTGCCGAGGCTCTGGGAATATTTCGCGGTCAGCCATTTCCAGGACAGCGCGCCGTAGATTTCCAGCGTGTCGGCCTTGGTGCCGCCCGGCACCACGGTGCCCGGATAGTAGTACTGCAGCAGACCGACGTCGTAGCCGAAGCCGCTGCCGAATTCGCCCTTGAAGCCGCCGTAAAAATCCATCTCGAGGCTGGCGCCGTCCGTGTACGCGCCGAAGTCGCGCAGCCAGCTGACGTTCGACATCCAGGTGCCGAGGTACAGGCCGCTGGCATGGCTGTAATCGAATCCGCCCTGCAGCGTGGGTTCCTTGTCGGTCTGGGTCAGGCCGCGGAAAATGTACTGGCTGGCGATGGTGACGTTGCCGGTCAGCTCATGCGGCGAATCCGCGGCCGATGCGGCTGCGGGCACGGCAAGAGCGCTGGCGACGAGGCTGGCGACGATGGTCTTCTTGAACATGTTTTTTCCCTTTCAGAGTGTTGGCACATGCGCGATAAAACTGCGACGGACACTCAGCAGGTACCGTGCCAGAAAAAAACATGTTTAAAAACAAATATTTGCGTATCATTTTCACGAAACTGCAAAACTCTCCCGCACCAATCCGGTGCGGTACACCATGTTGGTGCACCAACATGGCAATACGGCCGCCCCAGCGTGATGCGTACAGTGTGGAATCCGGGAGTTCCGGGCAATGTTGTTACACTTGACGGCCAGCGAAGGGAAGGCGAATCCCATGGACCAGAGACTGCTCGACGAAATCAACGAAAAAGTGAAGGCCGCGCTGGCCCAGGGGCCGGCGGCCGACATCGAGAAAAACCTGCGCGCCATGCTCGGCGGGCTGTTCAGCCGGCTGGATCTGGTGACCCGCGAGGAATTCGACGTGCAGCGGGAAGTCCTGCTGCGGACCCGGGCCAGGCTCGCGGAGCTCGAGAAAAAAGTGGCCGAACTGGAGCGGGAAGCCGCCGGATCGCCGGCGACGCCCGGCCCCGGCAACCGCTGAACGGCCGCAGCGTCAGCCGCAGGCCCGCGGCGGGCGTTTAACCGGTTTCATTCCTTAAATGCGCTGATCCCAGTGTCCCTGGCCGTTCTGTACAGCCGCGCCCTGTCGGGCATGGATGCCCCGCTGGTGACGGTCGAGGCTCATCTGGCCAACGGCCTGCCGTCCTTCACCATCGTCGGCCTCCCCGAAGCCGAAGTGAAGGAAGCCAAGGACCGCGTCCGCGCCGCGCTGCTCAACGCCCGATTCGAGTTTCCGGTGCGCCGCATCACCGTCAACCTGGCCCCCGCCGACCTGCCCAAGGAATCCGGCCGTTTCGACCTGCCGATCGCGCTCGGCATCCTCGCCGCTTCCGGGCAGGTTCCCGCCGGCGGCCTGAAAGATTGCGAATTCGTCGGTGAACTCGCGCTGACCGGCGAACTGCGCCCGGTGCGCGGCGCGCTGGCGATGGCGCTGGCGGTGGCCCGCGACGGTCGCGATTTCGTCGTGCCGGCGGTCAATGCGGCGGAAGCGGCGCTGGCCGGACACGTCGCGGTCCGCGCCGCCGGATCGCTGGCCGAAGTCTGCGCCAGCCTTGCCGGGCAGGGCGCGCTGCCGCGGGCGGCGCCGGTGGCCGCCGTGGCGCAGCGCGACGAGCCGGACCTGCTCGACGT
>JAHCLD010000063.1 GCA_026125585.1 Burkholderiales bacterium | reverse complement strand
CTCCGAGCCGAATTCGCCGATGCGCGCGACCAGGTGCTCGAGATGCAGCTGCGGCCCGGCTAGGACCAGCAGAAGCGCCGCGATCATGGCCGCGGCAACCACGTCCCAGCGCCGCCGCGCGATGACCAGCAGCGGCACCCCGGCGGCCAGAATGACCAGGCCGGTGCCGGAATGCGAGGCGACGATTGCAAGAAAATACAGCCCAAGACGCCAGAGCCGCGAGGGGCCCGCCAGTTCGACAAGCACCGCTATAGCCAGAAACTGGCTGAAAAAGGACGGTTCCTGCATGAACACGCCGTTTGCGCGGTACAAGTCCGCCCCGTAAGTAATGGGCGCCTGCATGTTGAATCCGCTCACGCGCCACTCGGCCGGCAGAAAATTTTCCAGCGGAAACACATAAGCCGCCGGCACCAGGAACTGCAGCGCGTACTGGCAGAGCCCGAGAAAAGCGATCATGACAGCCAGATTGAGGAATGTCCCGGTCAGCGTCTCCAGAACGCGCTCCCCGCCGGCGACGTACAGCACGTACGGAAAATGCAGCAGCATCAGGAGCGCGAGGGACGGCAGCGAAAAGTGTTCTCCCTGCAGGACGGTAAACCCACCGATGGCCCCCGCCATCAGGCAGAAGAATGCGAGGCGCACCGGCTCCAGCCTCAGGCTCCCCGGCGGAAGCGTGCCGATGATCACGGCAAGGTAGATCAGCGGGAAACCCATGCCGATGCCGTCCGCACGAACGCCGGGCACTGCGAATTTCGAGAACAGGCTTGCGCCGAGAACAGGGAGCAGCAGCATCCACAGCACGAGGCGGTCGTTTGCCGCAACATGCCCGATGCCGGATGCGCCCTGCCCGCGCCGCGGATTTCCGCCGGCGCGCGCCTGCCGGCCGGTGTCATCGCGGAATGCCTGATTCAAGGGTTCCATGAAGCCGCTCAGAAGGCCCTGATCACGCTGCCGACGATGTGAACCCCGCTCTCGCGCATGTCGCCGGCCATGCCCTGCAACTGCGCGATCCGGCTGCGCCGGTCGCAGGCCACCACCAGCGCCGCTCCGGCGCGGACCGCAAGCATCTGGGCGTCCGCGCAATCCGAGGCCGCCGGCGTATCGAACAGGATGACGTCGAAGCGGGCCTTGATGTCCTCCATCAGTCTTCCAAAAGCCGGGCGGGCGATCAGTTCCTGGGGATTCGGCGCCGTGGCGCCTGACGGCAGCACGCTGAGATTCCGCAATTCCGGGATATGCTGGATGGAGCCTTCCGCGCTGCGGCCGGCCAGCAGCGTCGTCAGCCCTGTCCCGCCGTCCATGCCGAACAGCGCATGCTGCCGCGGCCGGCGCAGGTCGCCGTCGATCAGCAGCGTGCGCTCGCCCAGTTGCGAAAAGGCGACCGCGAGATTCGCCGTCGTCCAGCTGCGCCCGTCGCCGCGGCCGGCGCTGACGACGGCGAGCGCGCGGTTGCCGTTGACGCCGAACCAGCGCAGCATCAACTGGTTCCGCACGGCGAGGAGATTCTCCACTTCCGGCGTGACCGGGGTAAACGCCGCGACGACCTCGCGGCTGAGCCTGCTCCGCTCCCGCATCAGGCATGGATGGTCGAACTGCCGGGCCAGCGCGTACTGGATGTCTTCCTCGGAAAGGACCTTCAGCCGTTTCGCCGCCTCGCCGAAACTCAGCCCGCTCCTGTCCTGCAGCCTGGCTATGCGTTCAGCGTCGCCCGGACGCAGCCGGCCTTCGTCGACGAGGATGGCGCCTATTCCCCGGTCGTCGGCGTCATCAGGCATCTTGAATGGCGCGTTCATCTTGCCTCTCTTCTCCGGCCAGGAAATCATCGCTCCGCCAGCAGCCCCCTGGGCCGCGGCGGAGCCAGCATCACTCCCTCCCCGCCCAGCACGCCGAACACGGGGGCGCCAAGCACGTCGCGCAGATGCCCCGCCCCGTAAAGCCGCCGGTCGAAATGCTCCCTGAAAAGGGCCAGGGCCACGCCGGACAGGAGGCCGAAAAATGCAGCCAGCAGCAGGTTGATCTTGACTCTCGGGCTGTGGGGCAAGATCGGGCGCACCGCGGGGGTGATGATCATGACGTTGGTCATCTGGTTCTGGCTTTCCAGGCTGGTTTGCGCCAGGCGCTGCGTGACCATGTCGTGGGCGCGCTGCGCATTGGCCACGTCGTTCTGCAGCACCGCGATCTCGTCACGCTGCCGGCTCAGGTGCAGCACGCGGCGGCGCTGCGTATCCAGTTCCTTCCGCAGCTCCGCCTCCCGCTGCAGATTGATCCGGTTGGATGCGCCCAGCGAGGCGGCCACCTTGCCGATCTCGAGATCGAGCCGCTGCCGGGCCACGGCGACCTGCTCGTCCAGGCGTCGGATGTCCGGATAGTTCTCCCCGAATCTGCGGGATTTTTCCGCCCGCTGCAGTTCAAGCCGGGCCAGATCGCCTTTCAGGCTGGCCACGACGGGGTTCTGCAGAACCTCGGTCATGCTCTCCCCCTTCAGGGCCGCCTGCCGTTCCCGCGAAGCGCTCTCCGCGCGCGCGCCCTGAAGCGCGGTCAGTTGGCTTGATAGCTCGCTCAGGCGGGTATTCTCGATGTCAAGATTCGCGCTCGGCGACGCAACCACGCCGTTTACGCGCTGGTACTCCGACAGGCGCGCTTGCGCCCTTTCCAGATCCCGGCGCAAGGCCTGGTTCCGCTCCTCGAACCATTTCACGTACGACTTCGCCGGGTCGACCCTGAGTTCGAGACTGGTGTCGATATAGGCCTGTGCAAAAGCGTTGGCGATCCGGGCCGCATGTCTCGCGTCATCCCAGAGAATCGCGATTTCGATGAGATTTCCCTCCCGGGCCGGCCTGACCTGCAGGCTTTTTGCCAGACGCTGCGCAAGCCACAGATTGAAATCGGAGACGCTCTCGCCTTCTTTTCCCGGGTCCGGATTTTCCGGAACGGGAAGCAGACCTCCGGCCTGCTTCCCCAGCGACGCGAGAAAACCGGAAACTTCGAAAAGCGAAGGCCCCTCGAGCTGGTCCCGCCAGCGGGAAATCAGTCGTTCGTCGGAATCAAGCCCGAGGGCGCGTATGACTTTCTGCATTACGCGGTCGCTGGACACGATCCCCACCTGCGTCGCCAGATAGCCCGGCACAATCGGTGCCTGAACCTGGCCCCCGAGCAACGGATCCCCTCCCTTGACATCGACGATCACCGTGACGGACGCCCTGTACAGCTTGGGCAAGGCCATGTTCACGCCGGCGGCGACCGCCAGCATGAACAGCGCCGTGAACCAGACGATCCGCCAGCGGAGCCTGAGCACCAGAAGAAAATCACGCAATGTCATTGCTGCCGGCCCGCACGACCGGGAACACCGGAGCAACGCGCGAATGTCATTGCAGCCTCCTCATGCGCCGGACTATGGAAAACAGCGCGACTCCGAAGCCAACGGCCAGCGCCGACAATCCACCCCCGCCAGCATCGGCCTGCATGGAAACGATGCCGCCTTCCCGCTCCAGCCCGCCGCGCAGCCGTTCGCCTTCGTTTCTCGTTCGTGCATCGCGCACACCGGCGTCGCCTGCGCCAGGTACCCGGGCAGCCGGCATCTCGCTGCCTGCGCCGCCGCCCTTTCTTCCTGCGCCATCAAAACGGAGATCCGCCTGCGGCGTGCCTCCCGGTCTCGCACCCATTTCACCGAAGGTGGGAAATGCCGCATGTCCGGATGCCGGCACCATGAACCACAGGATCACTCCAAGCATCGCTTGTCTCATGATTTCATCCTTTCGTTTCCGCGCTGGACATTGCGCAGATGGAATCCGGAAACGCCTTTTTCTGACACGGACGTTCCCCCATTCGTCACGACAACAAAACATTCGTTCCGGGCTTTCGAAAATCGTCGTTGCCCAACGACATTCTTCAGCGCTCCGGAAGCCGGGAACTGTCGCCAAACCGGTACACAGAAGATCCTGAAGAATGCGACACGTGCCCGAACTCAACGGCCTTCACCCCCGCAAACAGCCTGGCCGCGGAAGTGCCACGAATCTTGCTTGGCTGCACGGAAGCGAGTCCCAATCGGGACAAAGCAAATTCCAAGCCAACAAATTACGCAGATTCTTTCAGTGCCGCGCCGAAAAGTTGAATGAGGCCATCGATGCAAATCGCCGTTGATTCAAAAACAGGAAACGCCGCAAGAAGTCCGCTGGAACTGGTCACCGTCACGGAAATCTTCCTCGATCCATCCGTGGCACTGGCCTTCCTGTTTCTTGCGGCCGCCGCGCTGGACGGGCCGATCTCCGCGCGGCACGTCATTCTCGGGATCGTTACGCTCTCGATGATGTTTCCCGGATCGCTCAGGCTGACGGACAGTCCCGCCCGCATGGCATGCAAGGCCGCGGTCGACTGGTCCCTGGTCGCGTTGATGCTGCTTCTCCTGGGCCATGTCACCGGATATCTCCGCTATTTCTCGACGGCGTTCTCGGCCGGCTGGCTGCTTCTCACATTCCCCTTGCTGATGGTCTCCCGCGAAATCGCCCGTCGCGCACTGCCCCTGCTCATAGCCCGGGGACATCAGCGTCGCGCGGTCATCGTGGGCAACAACGAAACCGGGGCCGCGCTGGCGCGCAAGTTTTCGGACGATGCCTATCTCGGCATTGATTTCGTCGGGTTCTTCGATGACCGGAATGCGCATCGTCTGGCCGGCGCCGATGCCTGGCGGCTGCTCGGCCCGACCGGCGATCTGGCCGGTTTTGTCAGAAAGCACCGCGTCGATCATGTCTACATCACCCTTCCGATGTCCTCGCAGCCCAGAATTCTGTCTCTGCTGGACGACATCAAGGACACGACGGCCTCCGTTTTCTTCGTGCCCGACATCTTCATGATCGAATTGATACAGGGACATGTGAATTCGGTTGGCGGCATTCCGGTTGTCGCCGTGTGCGAAACACCGTTCACCGGATTCCGCGGGTTCGCAAAACGCGCATCGGACGTCGTTCTGGCGTCGCTCACCCTTCTGCTGGTGTCCCCGCTGCTGATCGCCGTGGCCATCGGCGTCCGGCTCAGTTCCCCGGGCCGGATCATTTTTTCCCAGAAGCGCTACGGGCTGGACGGGCGCGAGATCGTCGTCTACAAGTTCCGCTCCATGAGCGTGACGGAAGACGGAAAGAACAGCTACACCCAGGTCACCCGCGAAGACCCGCGCGTCACGCCCTTCGGCGCGTTCATCCGGAAAACCTCTCTCGACGAGCTGCCGCAATTCATCAACGTGCTCCAGGGACGCATGAGCATTGTCGGTCCCCGCCCGCATGCCGTTGCGGTCAACGAGCAGTACCGGAAACTGATCCCGAGCTACATGATCCGCCACAAGGTCAGGCCGGGCATCACCGGCTGGGCGCAGGTCAATGGATACCGCGGCGGGGACGATCTCGAGCACATGAAAATGCGAATCAAGTTCGATCTCGAGTACCTGCGAGACTGGTCGCTGCCGCTTGACCTGCTGATCATCTTCAAAACCGTCGCGCTGGTCTTCAGGGACAGCCGTGCCTTCTGAATTTCCGGATCCCTGCTTCGGCGTTCTTTCCCGCAGCCGCCCGGCGGCCTAGGCTCTCCCGAAGGCATCCTCGAAGCGCACGATGTCGTCCTCGCCAAGATAGGCTCCGGACTGCACCTCGATCATTTCCAGCGGCAGCTTCCCGGGATTCTCCAGGCGATGCCTGACTCCGAGGGGAATGTACGTCGATTCGTTTTCGGTAAGCAGGAATGTCTCGTCGCCGCGCGTCACGCGCGCCGTTCCGCGCACGACGATCCAGTGCTCGGCGCGGTGATGATGCATCTGCATGGAAAGCGCCGCCCCGGGATTGACGACAATCCGTTTGACCTGGAAACGGGTTCCCCCGTCGACACTGTCGTAATATCCCCAGGGGCGATGCACCTTGCGATGGATGCGGGCCTCCGGCCGCTTTTCCTGTTTGAGCCGGGTGACCAGATCCCGGACATCCTGCACGGAGTCCTTGTGGGCGACCAGCACGGCATCCGGCGTTTCTATGACCAGGACGTCGCTCACTCCCGCGAGGACGAGCAGCCTGGCTCCGGAAACCGCCAGGGAGTCTTTGGTCCCGGACGCGATCACGTCGCCGCGCAGCACATTTCCGTTCCCGTCCTTGTCGCTGATTCTCCAGTAGGCATCCCATGCGCCGACGTCCGACCATCCCGCGTCCAGTGGCACCATGACGCCGATGTCCGCCGGCAGTTTCTCCATGACGGCATAATCGATCGAATCCGCGGGGCAGGCTGCGAACTTCCCGGCGTCCGGCCGCAGAAAATCCCCATCCCGGTCGCGCACGGCAAGAGCGGCGCGACAGGCTTCGACCATGGAGGGCTGCCGCGCGCGCAGCAGGTCGATCCAGACCGATGCGCGCATCACGAATATTCCGGAATTCCAGAAATATTTTCCCGACGCGACATAACGCGCCGCGGCGGCCGCATCCGGCTTCTCCACGAACGAGACGATTTTCCTGCCGCCGCCCTGCCCTGGCAGGCTGGCACCGGCCTGGATGTAGCCGTAGCCGGTCTCGGCGTGCCGGGGAACGATGCCCAGCGCCACGATTTTTCCTTCGTCGGCGTACGACGCGCCCGCCGCGATCGCGCGGCGGAAAGCCTCTGCATCGGCGATCACGTGATCCGCCGGCATCACCACCAGCACCGGATCGTCGCCGGAATCCTGCGCCACCAGGGACGCAAGCGTCAGCGCAGGCGCCGTATTCCGCCCTGCCGGTTCGAGCACGATCGCCGCCGGACTGACGCCCGCCTGCCGCAACTGGTCCGCCACCGCAAAACGGTGGTCGTCATTTGCGATCACCAGGGGATCCAGTATCCGCCTGTCGGGAAAAACATGGGATTGCCGCAGCCGCCGCGCGGTGGTCTGCAGCATGGTATCGCCCTCCGCCAAGGCGAGCAGTTGCTTCGGGAACTGTTCGCGCGACAGCGGCCACAGCCGCGCTCCGGAGCCGCCGCACAAAATGACCGGCTGAAGGGCTCCGTGGTTTCGCCGCATGGCAGGCTCCGGTGCCGGTCCATCAAGAATTCCCGGCAACCCTTCAACGCCGTGCCCGATATCCGCATCCAGGATTTTCATCGGCCTGGCTTAAATATCGGCGACAGCGAGCTTGTTCTGGACCGCCTCGACGCCTTCAACGCCTGCCGCAACCCTTCCGGCCAGATCGCGATTGGCGGCCGTATCGACCGTACCCGACAAGGTCACGACTGCCCCGGAAGCCATCACCCTGATGGACTGCGTTCCGAGCTCCGGATGTTCTTTCAGCGCATCTTCCACCCGGATGTTCAGGGCAAGATCATCGACAGTCGTGCGGGATTTGGCGGCATCGGCTCCGGGCGAAACCTCGGATGCGGCATCGGCGCTGTCATTCGAATTTCTGCCGGCCTGCTCGGCAACAGGCGACGGATCGCAGGCAGCCAACCCCAAGGCAAATATCGCGGCCGCCGTCCACGACGCCCAGCGCATGAACGCTTGCTCATCGACAATCATGACTTTCGCTTCCCGAAAACCGTTCATCCGGCTGGAAGCGATTTTTATGCCATTAATTATCTAAAATAAAATCAATGACTTATGCCTGCATGCCTATGGGCATTGACGTCAATGGCCCGAAAACCGGGCCCAGTGATGTTTCTGATAGTCTAACTACATAATTAATAAGTGATTTCCATGTCTTTGATCAGCGACAGCGCGCTTGGCTTGGGCCTTCGCCTGTTGCAATGGAACCGCAGGCACAACTCCAGATCAACTGGAAGGCGTGTCAAACACCGGCGCGGTCGCGCCATGCTTGCGATCCCGCGCAAAAAGCGCTCTGGTCAAAAAAGAAAACCTCCCGCAAAACTTCCGCATGCATTGCGCGGAAGCATTGGAGAGGTTTTCCAAGTGCCTGCTGAATTGTCTGGTCGGGGCGAGAGGATTTGAACCTCCGACCACCTGCACCCCATGCAGGTACGCTACCAGGCTGCGCTACGCCCCGAGGAGGCGGATTATACATCAGCGGCACGGGATTTCCGCGTCGGCGGATCAGGTCCGCAACTGGTCGATTACGCTTTTGAGTTCCTGCCGCAGTTGCGTGAGCGCGGGTCTTGTCACTGTTGCGGGTCCGGTGGCCCGGGAATTGCGGGAAGGCTCGTTGGCCAGTTCGTCGAGACGGTTGCGGGCGCCGCTGATGGTGAATCCCTGATCGTAGAGCAGTTCCCTGATGCGGCGGATCAGCAGGACTTCGTGATGCTGGTAATACCGCCTGTTGCCGCGGCGCTTGACCGGCCGCAACTGGGTGAACTCCTGTTCCCAGTAACGCAGAACATGCGGCTTCACGCCGCACAGTTCGCTGACTTCACCGATGGTGAAATAACGTTTTGCCGGGATCGGCGGGAGCTGGGATTTAAGGCTTCCGCTGGCTTCCATGGAAGTGCTGTTCCACCATCGACTTCAGTTTTTGTGATGCATGGAACGTGACGACGCGACGCGCGGAAATGGGGATTTCCTCGCCGGTTTTGGGATTGCGGCCGGGACGCTGCGGCTTGTCGCGCAGCTGGAAATTGCCGAATCCGGACAACTTGACGCCTCTGCCATTCTCCAACGCATGGCGAACTTCGTCGAAGAAGGACTCCACCATGTCCTTGGCTTCACGCTTGTTGAAACCCACTTTCTCGAACAGCAGATCGGCGAGTTCCGCTTTGGTTAACGTCATCTTGTCCCCTCTCAACGAAGCTTCGCGTTGAACTTTTCTTGCAGAATCTGGCGCAGTTCAGTCATCGCTTTTTCGGCCTCTGCGTCCGTCAAGGTCTTATGAGTATCCTGCAATAACACACTGAATGCAAGACTTTTTTTCCCTTTTTGGACTCCCTCGCCGCGGTATAAATCGAACACCGTGACGTCTCGCAGAATGGCCGGCCCGGCCTGCCTGAGCGCCCTGCTGATGTCGCCGAAACGAACGTTTTCCTCGAATTCCGCCGCCAGATCGCGCCGTATCGCCGGGAATTTGGGCACCTCCAGGCAAACCGGCAACTGCCGTTTTTCGAGAGCCTCCAATTCGATTTCGAACAACACCGGTGCCGACGGCAAATCATACTTCCGCTGCCAGCGCGGATGCAATTCCCCGATCCAGCCGGCGTCCCTGCCTTCCATCACGATCTTCGCCGACTTTCCGGGGTGCAACGCCGGATGGGATGCCGGCACAAACGAGGCAACGGCCGGCTGCAGCAATGATTCCAGATCAGCCTTGATGTCGAAAAAATCAACGGTACGGGCGGCACTGCCCCACTGCTGCGGCTGCGCCTCGCCGAACGCCACGGCCGCGAGGCGCCAGGGCTGCGGATATTCCGGGGCATTCAGGAAACAGCGCCCCAGTTCGAACAGCCGCACGCGTCCCTGCTTGCGGCTGGCATTGAAACCGACTGCCTGGATCAGGCCGCCGACAAGGCTGGAGCGCATCACGCTCATCTGGCTCGCAATCGGATTCGCCAGTGCGACGGGATCGGCGTTGGCGCACAGATCCTCTTCCCAGGAACGATCCACGAAACTGTAGGTGACGACCTCCTGGTAATCGAGATCCGCCAGAGTGCGGCGGATGGCCATCGCCCCCCGCGCGGTCTCCGCAACCGGCAACAGGGCGGCGCGGGCCAGCAGCGGTTCGGCCGGAATCCGGTCATAGCCGGTGACACGGGCCAGCTCCTCGATCAGGTCTTCCTCGATGGCCATGTCAAAACGGTAGCTCGGCGGCGCGGCTTCGACCGTGCCGCCGGTCAGCTTCGGCCGGCAACCCAGGCGTTCGAGAATCGACACCGCGGACGCCGGATCGACGGGGAAACCCAGTATCCGCTCGGCGCGGGACAGGCGCAGACTCACCGGGTTGCGCACCGGCAGAGCGGCGCTGGCCTCTGCAACCGGCCCGGCACGCCCCCCGCAAATCTGCATGATCAGTTGCGATGCGCGTTCCATCGCGTCGCGCGTCCCGGCAAAGTCGACGCCACGCTCGAAACGGTAGGCTGAATCCGAACCGAATCCCAGCTCGCGTGTCCTGCCGGCGATGATTTCCGGCACGAAAAAGGCGCTTTCCAGGATGACATCCTGCGTGCCCGGGGTGACACCGCTGGATGCGCCGCCCATGATGCCTGCGAGTGCCAGCGGCTGGCGCGCATCGGCAATGACCAGATGACCGGGATGCAGTTTCAGCTCCGCGCCGTTCAGCAGCACAAGCGCCTCCCCGTCACGGGCGCGCCGCACGCAAAGACCGCCGTGCACGCGCGAAGCATCGAAGGCATGCAGCGGCTGCCCCATCTCCAGCAGGACATAGTTGGTCACGTCGACCACGGCGCTGATCGTCCGGATCCCGCCACGCGCGAGCCGCCGCGCCATCCAGTCCGGCGTTGCCGCGCCGGCGTCGATGCCGCGGATGATGCGTGCGCCGTACCGCGGACAATCGGCAGGCGCTTCCACCGCGATTTCCACGAGGTCTTCGATCTGCGGCTTCACCGGCTGCGGCATCGCCCACTTCAACGTGGCGCCGCTCAGCGCGGCGACTTCGCGCGCCATGCCCAGCACGCTCAGGCAGTCGCCGCGGTTGGGCGTCGGCTTTGTGGTCAGCACCTGGTCGTCGAGGTCGAGCAGATCGCGCAGCGACATGCCGATGACCGCGTCCGCGGGTAATTCCAGCAGGCCATCCGCGTCCTCGCTGAGGCCCAGCTCGCGCGCGGAACACAGCATGCCGCCGGATTCGACGCCGCGCACCTTGGCCTGCCTGATTTCCATGCCCGGCAGCCGCGCCCCGGGCAACGCCGCCGGCACGCGCATTCCGGCGCGAACGTTGGGCGCCCCGCAGACGATGGTCAGCGGCGCCGTGCCGGCATTCACCTGGCAGACGTTCAGGCGGTCGGCCTGGGGATGCTTTTCGACGGACAGCACCTCGGCGACCACCACACGCTCGAATGGCGGCGCCGCTGGATCGATCGCCTCCACCTCCACGCCGCCAAAAGTCAGCAGGTCCGAAAGCTGCGAAGTGGAGAGGTCCGGATCGACCAGTTCACGCAGCCAGTGCTCCGATATCTTCATGGCCGCGCCGCCTATACAAACTGTTTCAGGAAACGCAGGTCGTTCTCGTAGAACAACCGCAGATCGTTGACACCGTAGCGCAGCATGGTCAGGCGGTCGGGACCCAGACCGAACGCGAAGCCCTGGTAACGCTCGCTGTCGATGCCGACGTTGCGCAGCACGTTGGGATGCACCATCCCGCAACCGCCGACCTCCAGCCAGCCGTCGCCGAAGCTCATGTCGATTTCCGCGGAAGGTTCGGTGAACGGGAAAAATGACGGTCTGAAACGCACCTTCAGCCGGGAGTCCTCGAAAAAGCGCTGAAAAAAATCGATCAACACGCCTTTCAGATTGGCAAAGCTGACGCTCTCGTCGATCCACAAGCCCTCGACCTGGTGAAACATTGGCGAGTGCGTGGCATCGGAATCGACGCGATAGACGCGGCCCGGCGCGATGATGCGGATCGGTGGCTGTCGCCGCTCCATGTAGCGGATCTGTATCGGCGAGGTATGCGTGCGCAGCAGATGCTTGCCGTCGGCAAGGTAAAAAGTGTCGTGCATCGACCGCGCCGGATGATTTTCCGGCTGGTTCAGCGCCGTGAAATTATAGAAATCGGTTTCGATTTCGGGGCCATCGGCAACCTCGAAGCCGATCGAGCGGAACAACTGCTCGATGCGCTCCATGGTGCGGCTGACCGGGTGCAGGCCACCCATGCCGTTCCCC
>JAHCLD010000062.1 GCA_026125585.1 Burkholderiales bacterium | reverse complement strand
CGACGATGCGCTGCCCCACCTCGAAAAATCGCTGGGCAGCGATCCCGACAATGCCGGGCAGAATTTCCTGCAACTGTATTCGCTGCTGTCCGGGCACAAGGACAAGGCCGCCATATTGCGGCTGATCGACCGCCTGGCCTCCCGTTATCCGCAGGTGCCGGAAGCCAGCCTCGCGCTGGCACAGGCGGCGTGGAATGCGGATGACGTGGCGACGGCGCTGAAATCCTCGCGTCGGGCGCTGGAATTGCGCCCGGGCTGGGAACTTGCGGCGCTGTTCCAGGCGCAGGCGCTGCAGCGCGGCTCCGCGGAGCAGGCGGTCGCTTTCCTCGGGGATTTCGTCAAGGCGCATCCCGGCGCGCGCGATGCGCGGCTGAATTACGCCCGCCTGCTGGTCGGCGCGCAACGGTATCCGGAGGCGCGCAAGCAGTTCGAAATCCTCCTCGGCGAGGCGCCCAACAACGCCGAGATCGCGATGGCGGTGGCCACGCTGTCGATGCAGGCGAAGGATTACGCCGCCGCCGATCTCCAGTTGCGGCGCGCGCTGGAGATCGGCGCCAAGGATCCGGACATGGTGCGCATGTACCTCGGGCAGGTCAACGAGGAGCTGAAGCGCGAGAGCGAGGCCCTCAAGTGGTATTCGAGCATCACCCACGGCGCGCAGTACATCCCGGCGCAGGCGCGTTATGCGGGGGTACTGGCGAAGCAGGGACGGCTGGAGGATGCGCGCAAGCATCTGCGCGGCATCAGCGCGGGCGACGCGCGTCAGCGCACCCAGCTCACGCTGGCCGAGGCGGGGCTGTTGCGCGAGGCGCAGGCCTATCAGGAGGCCTTCGATTTCCTCGGCGAAGCGGTGGCACGCGCGCCCGACAGCGCCGACCTGCTGTACGACCATGCGATGGCGGCCGAGAAGGTCAACCGTCTCGACGTGCTCGAGGCCAATCTGCGGCGCGTGATCGAGATGCAGCCGGACCATGCCCATGCCCACAACGCGCTCGGCTACACGCTGGCGGACCGCAACCAGCGCCTGCCCGAGGCGCGCAAACTGATCGAGACCGCGCACAGGCTGGCGCCCAACGACCCGTTCATTCTCGACAGCCTGGGCTGGGTGCTCTACCGGCTGGGTGAACACGAGGCGGCGCTGGGGCACCTGCGGCGCGCCTACGAAATGCGGCCCGACGGTGAAATCGCCGCCCACCTCGGCGAGGTGCTGTGGGCGCTGGGGCGCCAGGCCGAAGCGCAGAAGATCTGGGCCGAAGCCCTGCGCGGCCAGCCCGGGAACGAGGTGCTGCAGGGCACGATCAAACGCCTGTCCCCGGTCGTCCTGCAATCCGCGCAATGAGGTCTGTTCTCGCCGCGGCCGCGGCGCTGCTGTTTGCCGGCTGTGCCGCCCTATGGGGAGAGACTGCCGCGCCGCCGGCGTCCTTCGACCTGCTGGGGCGGGTGCTGGCCGGCGCCGAGGGCCGCGCGTTTTCCGCCGGTTTCCGCTGGCGCCACGAGGCGTCCCGCAACGAGATCTGGCTGATGTCGCCGGCAGGCACCACGCTGGCTCATATCAGCAGCGATGCGACCGGCGCGACGCTGACCACGGCCGACCGGCAGGAATATCGCGCGTTTTCCGCGGAGAGCCTGACCCGCCGCGCGCTGGGCTGGCCATTGCCTCTCGCCGAGCTCCAGTACTGGGTGCGCGCGGAAACGGTGCCCGGGCTCGCCGCCGACGTCGAGCGTGATGACCGGGGCCGCCCGATCCGGCTCGAGCAGGCGGGCTGGAGCGTGCGTTACGCCTACGCGGATTCCTCCGAGCCTGTACCGTTGCCGCGACGCCTGGATCTGGAGCAGGGCGGGCAGCGTATCCGCATGGTCATCGACGACCGGCGGAAGCCGGATCCGCAATGAACGGCTGCAACGGATTTCCGGCACCGGCGAAACTCAACCTGATGCTGCGTGTCACCGGCCGGCGCGCCGACGGCTATCACCTGCTGCAGACGGTGTTCCGCTTCATCGATTTCGGCGACACGGTCTGGATACGCCGGCGCGGCGACGGTGTCATTGCAAGGACGCGCGAATTGCCGGGCGTTGCCGAAGACGGGGATCTGGTCCTGCGCGCGGCGCGGACGCTGAAAACCGCGACCGGGACAAGATCCGGCGCCGACATCCATGTCGAAAAGCGCCTGCCGATGGGTGGCGGGCTGGGCGGCGGCAGTTCGGATGCCGCGACCACCCTGCTCGCACTGAATCATCTCTGGGGTACCGGCCTGTCGCGCGGACATCTGCAGGAACTGGCCTTGCCGCTGGGGGCCGACGTGCCGGCATTCGTCTACGGTCGCACGGCCCTGGCCGGCGGCATCGGCGAGAAACTGGAGCCGCTGACGGTGGCTCCGGCCTGGTACCTGGTGCTGGTGCCGCCGGTGGCGGTGGCGACGGCCGGGATTTTTCAGCACCCGGAATTGAAACGGGACTCCGAAGCAGTTAAGATACAAAGCTTTTCCGTGCCTGCCGGGAACGATCTGGAACCTCTGGTTTGCGGACTGTACCCCGAGGTCGGCAGGCACCTCGACTGGCTCAGGTCGGTCGGGGCGGCGCAGATGAGCGGTTCCGGCGCCTGCGTTTTTGCCGGATTTCCCGATGAAGCGCGCGCGCGCGGGGCGATGGCGGCCTGTCCGCCGGGAATGCGCGGATTCGTGGCGCGCGGGCTGGATGTGCATCCGCTCCACGGGCTGGCGGATTTTGCGGAAGACTGAATTTTGGAAGTGCCGGCGGCCGGTTTTGCGGACGCCGCCGGAGCAGGTTTCGGTTGGGGAGTCGCCAAGCTGGTTAAGGCACCGGATTTTGATTCCGGCATGCGAAGGTTCGAATCCTTCCTCCCCAGCCACTTGAATGCCGCGGGTGGCGTGCTTGGCGCAGGGGGTGTGAGGTGGCACTGGACAGGATGATGGTCTTTACCGGCAACGCCAATCCGCGGCTCGCGGAGGCGGTGGTCGGCCATCTCGACATCCACATCGGCCGCGCCAAGGTCGGCCGGTTCAGCGACGGCGAGGTGATGGTGGAGATCCTCGAAAACGTCCGCGGCAAGGATGTGTTCATCCTGCAGTCGGTGTGCGCGCCGACCAACGACACGCTGATGGAACTGCTGGTGATGGTCGATGCGCTGAAGCGCGCCTCGGCCGGCCGGGTGACGGCGGCGATCCCGTACATGGGTTACGCGCGCCAGGACCGGCGTCCGAGCTCGGCGCGGGTGCCGATCACGGCGAAGGTGGTGGCCAACATGATGACCAGCGTCGGCGTCGACCGCGTGCTGACGATGGACCTGCACTCGGAGCAGATCCAGGGGTTTTTCGACATCCCGGTGGACAACATCTACTCCGGGCCGATCATGCTCGGCGACATCTGGAAGCGGAATTTCAAGGATCTCGTGGTCGTGTCGCCGGACGTCGGCGGCGTGGTGCGGGCGCGGGCGCTGGCGAAACGGCTGGAAGCGGACCTCGCCATCATCGACAAGCGGCGGCCGCGGCCGAACGTGGCGACGGTGATGAACATCATCGGCGAGGTGCAGGGACGCACCTGCGTGCTCGTCGACGACATGGTCGACACCGCCAACACGCTGTGCGAGGCGGCGGGCGCGCTGAAGAAGCACGGCGCGGAGAAGGTGCTGGCCTACTGTACGCACCCGGTGCTGTCGGGCCCCGCGGTGGAGCGCATCGGGGGCTCGGCGCTCGACGAGATCGTGGTCACCGACACGATCCCGCTGACCGAGGCTGGCCGGCAGTGCGGCAAGATCCGCGTGCTGACGGTGTCGGGGCTGGTCGCGGAGACGATGCGCCGGATCAGCGCCGAGGACTCGGTCAGCTCGCTGTTCGTCGAATAGGTTTTCAGCGGGAGCCGGTGTTTTTCCGGCTTCCTTTTTAACGCGGGGGCAGTCTGGTCGCGGACCTCCCGCATCATCAGGAGAGCAACATGAAGATTGAAGTGACTGCGTTTCCGCGCACGAACCAGGGCAAGGGTGCGAGCCGCCGCCTGCGTGCGACGGGCCGCGTTCCGGGCGTCATCTACGGCGCCGGCGTGGACGCGCAAAGCGTCGAGTTCGACCACAAGGCGCTGCTGCGCCACCTGAAGCTCGAGGCCTTCCATTCCTCGATTCTCGACCTGACGGTCGAGGGCAGGAAGGACCGGGTGCTGCTGCGTGATTTCCAGATGCACCCCTTCAAGGAGCAGGTGCAGCACGTCGATTTCCAGCGCATCGATCCGAAGAAGAAGATCCACATGGCGGTGCCGCTGCACTTCCTGAATGCCGAGATTTCCCCCGGCGTGAAACTGGGCAAGGGCGTGATCCAGCACATCATCAACGAGCTCGAGATCCAGTGCCTGCCGGACGATCTGCCGGAATACATCGAGGTGGACCTGAAGGACCTCGAACTCGGCCATTCGATCCACGTCTCCGAGCTCAAGATGCCGAAGGGCGTCGAGCCGCTGTCCAGGCTGAAGACCGACGATCCCGCGGTGGTGACGGTGCAGGTTCCGCGGCAGGCTGCGGTCGAAGAGGCCGTGGCGGCGCCGGTTACCGAAATCACCGGCCAGGCTCCGGAAGCCGCGGCTGGCGCGGCAGCCGGCGGCGACAAGAAGGATGCCGACAAGAAGCCGGCCGAGAAGAAGTAACGACGATGCCTGCCAGCCCCGGGGCTGGCCCTTCGCCGCGCCCGCCAGCACGCACTTTACTGGCGGGCGTTTTGTTTTATAAAAATATGTTTATAAACAGGTACTTACAATCACCGGACGTTTCCGGGCCGCGGTTTTCCGCATGAAACTCGTCGTCGGCCTGGGCAATCCGGGGAAAAAATACGAGGCGACGCGCCACAACGCCGGTTGCTGGTGGGTCGACGGGCTGGCGCGCGCCGCGGGCGCGACGCTGCGCCACGAGGCGTGCTTTCACGGCGAAGTCGCGCGGATCGGCGCGCCCGCCGGCGACGTCTGGCTGCTGAAGCCGGCCACGTACATGAACGAGTCGGGCCGCGCGGTCGGCGCGCTCGCCGATTTCTACAAGATCGCGGCGGCGGACATCCTGATCGCCCACGACGAACTCGACCTGCCGCCGGGCAGCGTCAAGCTGAAGTTCGGCGGCAGCGCATCGGGCAACGGCGTGCGCAGCGTCATTGCGCGCCTCGGCACGCCGGATTTCTGGCGCCTGCGCATCGGCATCGGCCATCCGCGCGAGCTGGCGGCGAACGAGCAGGAAGTCGTCGATTATGTGCTGCACGCGCCGCGCGCCGAAGAGCGGCGCGCCATCGACGAGTCGATCGCGCGCGCGGACGACGCCTGGCCGCTGATGGCCGCGGGCGACATGCAGGCGGCGATGCACCGGCTGCACACCAAACCGGCCAAGGCGGCGCCCGGGCCCCGCGGCTGACGTTTTCACTTTCAAGGTTCACACACCATGTCCCTCAAATGCGGCATCGTCGGCCTGCCCAACGTCGGCAAATCCACCCTGTTCAACGCGCTGACCAAGGCCGGCATCGCGGCGGAGAACTATCCCTTCTGCACCATCGAACCCAACGTCGGCATCGTCGAGGTGCCGGATCCGCGCCTCGCCGCGCTGGCCGCGATCGTCAAGCCGGAGAAGACGGTGCCGGCGGTGGTCGAGTTCGTCGACATCGCCGGCCTGGTGGCCGGGGCGTCCAAGGGCGAGGGCCTCGGCAACCAGTTCCTCGCCAACATCCGCGAGACCGACGCGATCGCCCATGTCGTGCGCTGCTTCGAGGACGAAAACGTGGTCCATGTCGCCGGCAGGATCGATCCGCTGTCGGACATCGAGACCATCAACACCGAGCTGGCGCTGGCCGACCTCGCCGCGGTCGAGCGTCACCTCGCCAAGTCCGCGAAGCTGGCGCGCGCCGGCGGCGACAAGGAGGCGCAGCGGCTGGTCGCGGTGCTGGAGAAATGCCAGGCCGCGCTGAACGAGGCGAAGCCGGTGCGCGCGCTCGATCTCTATGAGGAGGAGCTGGCGGTGCTCCATCCGCTGTGCCTGATCACCGCCAAGCCGGCGATGTACGTCGCCAACGTGCGCGAGGGCGGTTTTGAAAACAATCCCCACCTCGCCGCGGTGCAGGCGCTGGGCGCGCGCGAAAAGGCGCCGGTCGTTGCCGTCTGCGCGGCGATCGAAGCCGAGATCGCCGACATGGACGACGCCGACAAGGCGGTGTTCCTGCAGGACATGGGCATGAGCGAGCCCGGCCTGGACCGGGTCATCAATGCCGGCTACACCCTGCTCGGCCTGCAGACCTATTTCACCGCCGGCGTGAAGGAGGTGCGCGCCTGGACCATCCATCGCGGCGACACCGCGCCCCGCGCCGCGGCGGCGATCCACACCGATTTCGAGAAGGGCTTCATCCGCGCCGAAGTCATCGCCTATGAAGACTTCATCGCCGGCAAGGGCGAGCAGGGCGCCAAGGAGGCCGGGAAAATGCGGCTGGAGGGCAAGGATTACGTCGTGAAGGACGGCGACGTGATGCATTTCCGCTTCAACGTCTGATCGGCGCCCGGGGCCGCCGCGCCCGGTTTCACAATGCTGACGCTCCCGGCTTTTGGCCTCCGGCGTTAAGGTCTATACTGCCCCGCATTACACGGCGGCGAGGAGGAAGCGGCGATGTTCGATATTGTTCTGGCGCGCGCGGCGCGCATCATCGGCGGCCTGGCCGCCATCCTGATTGTCAGCGGCTGTGCCGGCGTCGGCGGCAACCACCGTGCCGGCGTCGACGTCGAGGCCATACTCAACCACATTGCCCAGGACGACGTGCCGTCGCTGCGCGCCGCGGTGAATAGCGGCGTCGTCGGCATCAATGACCGGCTGCCTGCCCCGGCGTATTCCGCCGGCGCGCCGCTGATCGCGCTGGCGGCGCGCGACGGCTCGATCGGGGTGCTGAACTACCTGATAGCCGCCGGCGCCGACCTCAACGCGGCGACCCCCGTCAACGAGACGCCGCTGATGCTGGCGGCCTATTTCTATGGCGACAACGAACAGGCCACGGCGCGTCATGATGCCGCCGTGCGCCTGCTGGTCGAGGCGGGGGCGAGCCTCGAGAATGCCCCGTACAACTACACGCCGCTGGCCTATGCGGCCTACAACAACCGCCAGCAGGCGCTGCGTTACCTGCTCGGCAAGGGCGCGCGCGTCGATGCCGATGCCAGCGAGCGGCTGACCTACATCAACACGCCGCTGATGATGGCGGCGATCCAGGGGCACCGTGACATCGTGCGCCTGCTGCTGCAGGCGGGGGCGGATCCGCTGGTGCGCGTCCGTGGCGGGCATACCGCCCGCGAGTTCTCGCAGAAATACCGCCACAGCCATGTCGAACCCCTGCTGGTCTGCGCGGAAAGCGTGCCGCCGGGGCAGGGCTACCTCCAGTACTGTGAGCGCGGCGCGCGGGTCGTGGCGAATCCCTAGTCTTTCCCGGCGCCGGGCGCCGGGGGTTGCCGCACCGCCTGCGGCTTCAGGCTGATGATCAGCACGCCGCCCAGCACCAGTACGGCGCCGGCGAGCTGCACCGGGGTGACGGCCTCGTCGAGGAAAGCCCAGGCAAAAGCCATCGTGGCGAGCGGGCCGACGCAGCCCACCAGCGAGAGCTGGTTAGCCCCGATGCGCCTGAGTCCTTCCGCCATCAGCCACAGCGGCAGCACCGTCGCGAACACCGCCAGCACCGCGACGATGCCGTAGACCTCGTGCGCGACCCGCAGGGCCTGCGGCGGGCGCAGCGCGAGGAAGTGGGCGAGCACGAAGCCGGTGGCGATCAGCGAGGCGTAGGCCGTGAAGCGCATCGATCCGAATTTGTGCACCAGCCGGCTGCCGGCGACCAGATAGACGGCGTAGGTCACCGCGCTGCAGAACACCAGCAGCGCGCCCAGCGCGGCGAGATCCAGCCGGTCGCCGAGCCGGGCTTCGGCGCCGAACACCAGCGCGATGCCGGCATAGGACAGGCCCAGCGACAGCAGCTGCCGGCGCTGCAGCGGCTGCTTCAGGAAGGCCGCGGACAGCAGCAGCACCAGCGTCGGGTACAGATAGAGAATCAGCCGGCCGAAGCCGGCCGAGATGTACTGCAGGCCGGCGAGGTCGAGAAAACTGCCCAGGTAGTAGCCGAGGAAGCCGAGCGCGACGATGCCGAGGATCTCGCGCCGGGTCGGCGTGACTTCGGGACGCCCCGCCCACCAGGCCATCAGCGCGAACAGCGGCGCCGCGAACAGCATGCGCAGCGTCAGCAGCACGGTGGTGTCGACGCCGTACTGGTAAGCCGCCTTGACCAGCACCGGTTTCAGTGAAAACGCCACCGAACCGGACAGCGCGCAGGCGATGCCGATCAGGGCGCCGCGCCGGGCGGGGGAGGACTCAGGCACCAGCTTCAGGCACTAACGGCGTTTTCCGCCGCCGAGGAGCGAACCCAGCACGCCGCGGAATATCTCGCGCCCGACCTGCGAGCCGATCGCCCGGGCGGCGCTTTTGGCCGCCATCTCGACGACGCCTTCGCGTTTTCCGCCGCGCGGGCCGGTGGAGCCGCCGAGTAGTTCGCCCAAGGCGCCGAACATGCCGCTGCCCTGCGCCGGAGCGCCCGCCGCTGTTCCAGTTCCTTTTTCTGTTCCCGGCGCGGCGGCAGCCTGTTCCTGCACGCGCTGCGTCAGTTTTTCGTAGGCCGATTCGCGATCCTCGATTTTGTCGTAGATGCCGGCGATCAGAGAGCTCTTCATCGTGGCGGCGCGTTCTTCCGGCGTCACCGGGCCGAGGCGGCTGCCCGGCGGCAGCACGAGGGCGCGTTCGACCACGTTCGGGCGGCCTTTTTCGTCGAGCAGCGACACCAGCGCCTCGCCGACGCCCAGTTCGGTGATCGCGGCTTCGACGTCGAGCTTCGGGTTGGCGCGCAGCGTCGTCGCCGCGCTTTTGACCGCCTTCTGGTCGCGCGGCGTGAACGCGCGCAGCGCGTGCTGCACGCGGTTGCCGAGCTGGCCGAGCACGGCGTCGGGGATGTCCAGCGGATTCTGGGTGACGAAATAGACGCCGACGCCCTTGGAGCGGATCAGGCGCACCACCTGTTCGATTTTTTCCAGCAGCGCCTGCGGTGCGTCGTTGAACAGCAGGTGCGCCTCGTCGAAGAAGAACACCAGCTTCGGCTTCTCCGGGTCACCGACCTCCGGCAGCTGCTCGAACAGTTCCGACAGCATCCACAGCAGGAAGGTCGCATACAGCTTCGGCGAGCTCATCAGCCGGTCGGCGGCAAGGATGTTGATGATCCCGCGCCCCTTGCCGTCGGTCTGCATCAGGTCCTGGATGTTCAGCGCCGGCTCGGCGAAGAATTTGTCGCCGCCCTGCTGTTCGATCTCCAGCAGGCCGCGCTGGATCGCGCCGATCGAGGCCGCGGAGATGTTGCCGTACTGCGTGGTGAACTGCTTCGCGTTGTCGCCCACGAACTGCAGCATTGCCCGCAGGTCCTTCAGGTCGAGCAGCAGCAGGCCGTTGTCGTCGGCGATTTTGAACACCAGCGTCAGCACGCCCTGTTGGGTGTCGTTGAGGTTGAGCAGGCGCGCGAGCAGCAGCGGGCCGAGTTCGGACACCGTCGCGCGCACCGGATGGCCCTGGACGCCGTAGGCATCCCAGAACACCACCGGACAGGCCTCGTAGGCGAAATCGGCCACTCCCAGCTGTTTGACGCGCTCCTCGATCTTCGGCTTCGGCTCGCCTTTCTGCGACAGCCCGGCGAGGTCGCCCTTGACGTCGGCCATGAACACCGGCACGCCGGCCTTCGAGAACTGCTCGGCGATGCGCTGCAGCGTTACCGTTTTGCCGGTGCCGGTCGCGCCGGCGATCAGGCCGTGGCGGTTGGCCAGCGCCGGCAGCAGGTGGAGTTCGTGGTCGGATTTTGCGACGAGCAGCGGAGCAGCCATGGCGGGTTCCCGGGTTCGCTATGATAAAATTTCAGTCATTCTAACGGGTTGTCAGCAGGACAGCAGGGATCGCAAGCGCCATGGCCGGACATTCGAAGTGGGCGAACATCCAGCACCGCAAGGGCCGCCAGGATGCCAAGCGGGGCAAGATCTTCACGCGCCTGATCAAGGAAATCACCGTCGCGGCGCGCCTTGGCGGCGGGGATCCGAACAGCAATCCGCGCCTGCGGCTGGCGATGGACAAGGCCTACGACAACAACATGCCGAAGGACAACGTCGAACGCGCGATCAAGCGCGGCACCGGCGACCTCGACGGCGTGAACTACGAGGAAATCCGCTACGAGGGCTACGGCATCGGCGGCGCCGCGGTGATGGTCGACTGCATGACCGACAACCGCACGCGCACGGTGGCCGACGTCCGCCACGCCTTCACCAAGCACGGCGGCAACCTCGGCACCGACGGTTCGGTCGCCTTCCTGTTCAAGCACTGCGGCCAGATGCTGTTCGCGCCCGGCACCGACGAAGGCAGGCTGATGGATGCCGCGATCGAGGCCGGCGCCGAGGACGTCATCACCCACGAGGACGGCAGCATCGAGGTCATCACCGGCCCGGCGGAGTTTTCCGCCGTGCGCGCGGCGCTGGAAAAGGCCGGTTTCAGGCCGGAACTGGCCGAAGTCACGATGAAGCCGACCACCGAAAACGCGCTGGCCGGCGACGATGCCGCGCGCATGCAGAAACTCCTGGACGCGCTCGAAGCCGTCGACGACGTGCAGGAGGTCCATACCACCGCGGTCCTCGACGAGCCCGCTTGAGCGCGGCGACGCTCCGCATCCTCGGCATCGATCCCGGCCTGCGCGTCACCGGCTTCGGGATCATCGAACAGAGCGGCCCGAAACTCGCCTACGTCGCCAGCGGCTGCATCTGCAGCGGCGACGGCGAACTGCCGCAGCGCCTGAAGATCCTGCTCGAAGGCCTGCAGGAGGTCATCGCCGGCTACCGGCCGCAGTGCGCGGCGATCGAGCAGGTGTTCGTCAACGTCAATCCGAAATCCACGCTGCTGCTCGGCCAGGCCCGCGGCGCGGCGATCTGCGCCGCGGTCGGCGGCGCGCTGCCGGTCGCCGAATACACCGCGCTGCAGGTCAAGCAGGCGGTGGTCGGCAGCGGCCACGCGCGCAAGGAGCAGGTGCAGGCGATGGTGCGGCGGCTGCTGAAACTGCCCGGCGATCCCAGTCCGGATGCGGCCGATGCGCTGGCCTGCGCGATCTGCCATGCCCACGGCGGCCAGGGCTACGGCGGCGTCGGCCTCGGACGCCGGCGGCGGGCGGGCCGGCTGCGATGAATGTGCTGCTGGCCTGGGAGCTCGGCGGCGGCACCGGCCACCTGGCGTCGCTGCGCGCCATTGCCGAAGGATTGCTGTCGCGCGGCCACCGGGTGACGCTGGCCGCGCGCGACATCGGCAGCGCGGCGATGATTTTCGGCGGACTGGAACGGCAGGTGCGCATCGTGCAGTCGCCGGTTTGTTCCAGGAATTACGGCGGCCTCGCCGATCCGCCGCTGAACTTCGCCGAGATCCTGATGCGCTTCGGTTATCTCGACGCATCCATGCTCAAGGCCCTGCTGCAGGGCTGGCGCAGCCTGTTCGAACTGACCGGCGCGGACCGGCTGGTGGCGGATCATGCGCCGACGGCGCTGCTGGCGGCGCGGGGCGGCGCGATGGCCTGCAGCACGTTCGGCAATCCCTTTGCGGTGCCGCCGCCGGTGGCGCCGACGCCGAACATGCGCGACTGGCTGGAGGTGCCGGCGCAGCGGCTGCAGGACAGTGACGAAAGGGTGGTCGCCGCCATCAACGCGGCATTGGCGCCTGCCGTGCCGCCCATCGCCAGTCTGCACCGGTTGTTCGACGGTGCGGATTGCCTGTTTGTCGGCGTGCCGGAACTCGACCCCTACGGCCCCCGCGCCGCCGGCAGCTATCTCGGCTTGCACATGGTACGCAGCGGCAGCGAGCCGGCGGTATGGCCGGAGGGCGAGGGTCCGCGGGTGTTTGCCTATCTG
>JAHCLD010000061.1 GCA_026125585.1 Burkholderiales bacterium | reverse complement strand
TCCATGTCGAAGCGGTGCACGCCGCGGCCCCAGGTTTTCTGGAAGTGGATCAGCTTCGGTTTCGTTTTGTCGGACACGTCGTAGAGGCTGAAGCCGCCGCGTTCATAAGGCTTGCGCTCGGCTTCCTCCACAGCCGGGATGTCGGCGACCGTGACGCCCAGCTTCGCCGCGAGTTCTGCGTGGGTCGGCGCGCGGCCGAGTTCCGCGGTCAGCCGCGCGCGCAGCTTGGGCAGCTCGTCGGCCTTGCGGCCGATGGCGGTCATGTTGCGCTCGCTGTTGATGATCATCAGGTCGCCGATGACGCGCGCCTTGTGCGCATGCGAGTCCCGATCCGGGACCTGGATCTGCGACAGGATTTTCGGATTCTTCGGGTCGGCGACGTCGAGGATCGTGGTGCCGAGCTGCTGCTTGTTCGGGATGTGGCCGATGTAGCAGTAATTGCCTTCGACGTAGACCTGGCCGGCGCCGGGCAGGTCGAGGTGGGCGAGGCGCCTGACGTTGTGGGCGAGGGTGCCGGGCTTAGTGATGGTGTCCAAGATCGGTGCCGTCCATGATGTGGTGTTCCTCCGCGGTGAGGCGGAAAGTCTACCCGATGGCCGCGGCGGCGGCTCGGTTAGAATAGAAAACAGAAAACACGGCAAGATTTCCGTTTTGTCCGCGCGGACAACGGCGGATCCAGACCTCAGGAGGAGTCCCGATGGCGCGCCCCAGAAAGCGTCCCGAAGAGTTGCGCAGTCACCGCTGGTTCGGCACCCGCGGGCTGCGCTCGTTCACGCACCGTTCGCGCGCGCTGCAGATGGGGTATGCGATCGAGGATTTCGCCGGCAAGCCGGTGATCGCGATCATCAACACCTGGAGCGACATCAATCCCTGCCATGCCCATTTCCGCACCCGCGCCGAGGAGGTGAAGCGCGGCGTGTGGCAGGCCGGCGGTTTTCCGCTCGAGATGCCGGCCATCGCGCTGGCCGAGCCTTTCCAGAAACCGTCGACGATGCTCTACCGCAACCTGCTTGCCATGGAGACCGAGGAGCTGCTGCGCGGCTACCCGGCCGACGGCGCGGTGCTGATGGGCGGCTGCGACAAGACGACGCCGGCGCTGGTCATGGGCGCGATCTCGATGGGGCTGCCCTTCATCTATGTGCCCGCCGGCCCGATGCTGCGCGGCAACTGGCACGGCGAGCCGCTGGGCTCGGGCAGCGATTCCTGGAAATACTGGGCGGAACTGCGCGCCGGCAACATCACCGAGAATGAATGGGACGAGGTGGAGGCGGGCATCGCGCGCTCCTACGGCCACTGCATGACCATGGGCACGGCCTCGACCATGACCTCGGTCGCGGAGACGCTGGGCCTGACGCTGCCCGGCGCGGCCTCGATTCCCGCGCCGGATGCGAACCACCCGCGCATGGCCACCGCCAGCGGCCGCCGCATCGTCGAGATGGTGTGGGAGGACCTGAAGCCCGCGGAAATCCTGACGCCGCAGGCCTTCGACAACGCGATCACCGTGGTGCATGCGCTGTCGGGTTCGACCAATGCGCTGATCCATCTGGTGGCGATGGCCGGCCGCGCCGGCGTCGACCTGAAGCTCGATCGCTTTGACGAACTGTCGCAGCGCACGCCGGTGCTCGCCAACATCCGGCCCGCCGGGCAGAAGTACCTGATGGAGGACTTCTACTATGCCGGGGGGCTGCGCGCGATGATGTCGGAAATCCGCGATCTGCTGAACCTCGACTGCCTGACGGCCAACGGCCGCACGCTGGGCGGAAATCTCGACGGCGCGAAGATCTACAACGACGACGTGATCCGCCGGCGGGACAATCCGCTGTCGCCGAACGGCGGTCTCGCGGTGCTGCGCGGCAACCTCGCGCCGGACGGCGCGGTGATCAAGCCGACCGCGGCCGAGCCGCATCTGCTGAAACACACCGGTCCCGCGGTGGTCTTCAAAAATTACGATGACATGTATGCCCGCGTCGACGACGAGAACCTGCAGGTCGACGAGAACTCGGTGCTGGTGCTACAGAACGCGGGCCCGCAGGGCGGGCCGGGCATGCCGGAATGGGGGCAGTTGCCGATCCCGAAAAAGCTGCTGCAGAAAGGGGTGCGCGACATGGTGCGCATCTCGGATGCGCGGATGAGCGGCACGTCGTACGGCGCCTGCGTGCTGCACGTGGCGCCGGAGGCGCACGTCGGCGGGCCGCTGGCGCTGGTGCGCGACGGCGACCTGATCGAGCTCGACGTCGCGGCGCGGAAACTGGAGCTGAAGGTCGGCGCGGAGGATCTGGCGAAACGGAAGCGCGAATGGAAGCAGCCGG
The DNA here is from genome assembly GCA_026125585.1 of Burkholderiales bacterium. GTDB lineage: Bacteria > Pseudomonadota > Gammaproteobacteria > Burkholderiales > SG8-41. The sequence goes on along the minus strand of JAHCLD010000061.1, from coordinate 9,950 downwards.
CGCCGCATTACACACGCGGCTACGGCGCCATCTACGTGCGGCACATCACGCAGGCCGACAAGGGTTGCGACCTCGACGTGCTGCACCATGGCGATCCGACGCCTGACCCTGAAGTGGTTCATTGATTAATGATTTCTTGAGAAATATGTTTGGCCGTCATTCCGGCGTAAGCCGGAATCCAGCGGTTTGCCTCTGGATTCCGGATCGCCCCCCAAGAGGACTTTCTTCGGGGTGCGCTTCGCGCGTCCGGAATGACGAGTGGTTGTTTCAGGTGATTGAATTCAACAAGTTACAGGGAGCATAAAAATGGATTTACCCGTCAATCCGTTCAAGCAGGCGATCAAGGCCGGCAAGCCGCAGATCGGCATCTGGTCGAGCCTGTGCAGTGCGATATCCGCCGAAGTGCTGGCCGACGCCGGCTTCGACTGGGTGCTGCTCGATACCGAACACTCGCCGAACGAACTGCCGGTCGTGCAGAACCAGCTCGATGCGATGCTCGCCGGCAGCACCGAGCCCATCGTGCGCCCGGCCTGGAACGACACGGTGCTGATCAAACGTTACCTTGACGTTGGCGCGCGCACGCTGCTGATCCCGTACGTGCAGAACGTCGAGGAGGCGAAACGCGCGGTGGCGGCGACGCGTTATCCGCCGCAGGGCGTGCGCGGCGTCTCGGGCTGCACGCGCGCCAACCGCTACGGGCGGGTCAAGGATTATTTCAAGCGTGTGCACGACGAGCTGTGCGTGCTGGTGCAGGTCGAGACCATGAGCGCGATGAAGCACATCGAGGCCATCGCGGCAATCGACGGCGTCGACGGCGTGTTCATCGGGCCCAACGACCTTGCCGCCGACATGGGTCACCTCGGCAACTGGCAGCACCCGGAAGTGTGGAAAGTCATGGAAGACGCGGCGAAACGCATCACCAGGGCGGGCAAGGCGCCGGGCATCCTCGTCGGTGAAGCCGACGGCCAGCGCTGCCTCGATCTCGGCTATCTGTTCGTCGCGGTGGGTTCGGACCTCGTGATGCTGGCGCGCGGCAGCGAGGCGCTGGTTGCGAAGTTCAGGAAATAATAAAATATCAATAAAAACAAATATTTATGAATAATCCGGCGTAATCGCCACACAACCATGGCGATGCCGAGATCCGCTGCGTTGCCGGCGGCACTGATTGCGGGTGTCGCGGCGGCGATCTTTTTCATGCCGCCGCCTGCCGACGTGTCGGTCAACGTGATGCATACCGGCGGGCTGCTGGTGCTGGTGATGGGTTTGTGGGCCACCGGCCTCCTGCCCGAGGCGCTGACCGCGCTGCTCTTTTTCGCGCTGGCGGTGTTGTTCGGCGTGGCGAAACCCGAAGTCATTTTTTCGGGCTTCACCTCGGCCACCCTGTGGCTGGTGCTGGGCGGACTGGTGATCGCGGAAGCGGTGCGCATGACGGGGCTGGGCGAACGCGTCGCGCGCGCTGCGCTGGGCACCCGCGTCTGGACGTATCCGCAACTGGTCACGGCGGCCGTGCTGGTCGCGGTGGTTCTGGCCTTCCTGATGCCGGCCACCGTCGGACGCATCCTGCTGCTGGTGCCGATACTCGCCGCGGTCGCGGAGCGCCATGGCCTGGCGCCGGGCACGCCCGGCCATGCCGGCGTGCTGTTCGCGACCATCGTGGCCTCTTTCCAGTGCGGCACCGCGATCCTGCCGGCCAACGCGCCGAACCTGGTGCTGGCCGGCGCCGCGGAGACGCTCTACGGCGTGCAGTTGATCTACGCCGAATACCTGTGGGCGCAGTTTCCGGTGATGGGCATCGTCAAGGGCGCGCTGATCGTCGCCATCGTCTGCTGGATGTTTCCGGCGCAAACCCGCATGTCGGGGACGGCGGCGGCGCTGCGGCCGATGAGCGGCAACGAGAAACGCCTGGCGGCCATCGTGCTGGTGTCGCTGGCCCTGTGGGCCACCGACTTCCTGCATGGCATCCGTCCGGGCTGGGTCGCGCTTGCCGCGGCGGTGGTGGCCATGCTGCCGCGCGTGGGCGTGGTGCCAGCGACGATGTTCCAGGAGCGGATCAAGTTCGGCAGCTTTTTCTACATCGCCGCGGTGCTGGGGCTGGGCGCGGTGATGTTCGACGCCGGCCTGAGCAAGGTGATCGGCGACGCGCTGCTCGGCGTCGTGCGGCTGGAATCCGGCGCGGACGCAGCGAACTTCATCATCCTGAGCGTGCTGTCGACGGTGGTTTCGATGATCGTGACCAACCCCGCGCAGCCGGCGTTGCTGTCGCCGCTGGCCGGGGATTTCGCCCAGGCCGCCGGCTGGCCGCTGCAGGCGGCATTGATGACCATGGCCGTCGGATTCTCCACGCTGCTGCTGCCCTACCAGGCCCCGCCGGTGGTCGTCGGGATGCAGATGGCGAGCTTGAGGCTGCGCGACGCGCTGCGGCTGACGGTGCCGCTGGCGCTGATCAGCATTTTCGTGCTGATTCCGCTGCATTACCTGTGGTGGCGGGTGATCGGCTACTTTGGCAATTGAGCGGCAACTGAGCGGTAACTGAGCCGGATGCCGGCCGGGGAGCACTGACATGGCATCGCAATTGTTCACGCCGCTGCGGATTGGCGGGATCGAACTGCCGAACCGGATCACCGTGGCGCCGATGTGCCAGTACAGCGCCGTCGACGGCGCGATGGGCGACTGGCACATCATGCATCTCGGCGCGCTGGCAATTTCCGGCGCATCGATGCTGGTGATGGAAGCCACCGGCGTGACGCCGGAAGGGCGCATCACGCCGCATTGCCCGGGTCTTTATTCGGATGCCAGCGAATCCGCGATGAAACGCGTCGCCGATTTCGTGCGCGGCATTTCGCCGATCGCGCTCGGCGTGCAGCTCGCGCATGCCGGCCGCAAGGCGTCGAGCCACCGGCCCTGGCAGGGACACGGTCCGCTGAAGGCCGAAGAGGGCGCCTGGCAGACGCTGGCGCCGTCCGCGTTGCCGCTCGCCGCGGGCTGGCCGGCGCCGCATGAGATGGGCAGGACCGAGATGCGCCGGGTGACGGCGGCTTTCGCCGCGGCGGCGAAACGCGCCTCACGCATCGGCCTCGATTTCGTCGAGCTGCATTCGACCCACGGCTACCTGCTGTCGGAATTCCTGTCGCCGCTGGCGAACCGGCGCGGCGACGAATACGGCGGCAGCCTCGAGAACCGCATGCGTTATCCGCTGGAGGTGTTCCGGGCCATCCGGGCGGCGTTCCCGGCCGACCGTGTCGTCGGCGCCAAGATTTCGGGCAGCGATTTTGTCGACGGCGGCTGGACGCCGGACGAGGCGGTGGCCTACGCACGCGCGCTGAAGGCCGAGGGCTGCGCCTACGTCACGGTGTCCGGCGGCGGCGTCGTTCCCGACGCGAAGATTCCGGTCGGTCCCGGTTACCAAGTGCCTTTCGCCGGGCGCGTGAAAAAGGAAACCGGCATCGTCACCGGCGCGGTGGGCCTGATCAGCGATCCGCGGCAGGCCGAGGCGATCGTCGCCGGCGGACAGGCCGACTTCATTTCGCTGGCGCGGGCGATGCTGTTCAATCCGCGCTGGCCGCAGCACGCGGCCGTCGCATTGGGGGCGGAGGCGGCGTACCCGCCGCAGTACGAACGCGCGGCGCCGAAGCTGTGGCCCCTGGGACGGACGCCGGGCGGGATTGCCTAGGGCGCACCCAGGGCGGGAATTGCCGTGGTCGCGGGGCGGCGCGACTTATAATGCGCCCCATGCAAGCCGTCTCCGCCAGCCCGAAGGACATTTTCAGTTACCGCAAGCACTGGGCGGCGCGCTTCGGCGCGGCGCCGTTCCTGCCGATGTCGCGGGCCGAGATGGACAAACTCGGCTGGGAGGAATGCGACATCATCCTCGTCACCGGCGACGCCTACGTCGACCATCCGAGCTTCGGCATGGCCATCGTCGGCCGGCTGCTCGAGGCGCAGGGCTTCCGCGTCGGCATCATCGCGCAGCCGGACTGGCATTCGGTGGACGCCTTCCGCGCACTGGGGCGGCCCCGGCTGTTTTTCGGCGTCGCCGCGGGCAACATGGATTCGATGGTCAACCGCTATACCGCGGACCGGCGGCTGCGCAGCGACGACGCCTACACGCCGAACGCGGAGGGCGGCAAACGTCCCGACCGTTCGGTGATCGTCTACAGCCAGCGCGCGCGCGAAGCGTATCCCGGCGTGCCGATCGTCATCGGCGGCATCGAGGCGAGCCTGCGCCGCATCGCGCATTTCGACTACTGGTCGGAAAAGGTCCGGCGCTCGGTGCTGGTCGATGCCAAGGCCGATCTGCTGGTCTACGGCAACGCCGAGCGCGCGATCGTCGACATCGCGCACCGGCTGGCGGCGCGGCAGAAACCGTCGGACATCACCGACGTCCGCGGCACGGCCTTCCTGCGTCATGCGGTGCCGGCGGGCTGGATCGAGATCGATTCGACGCGCATCGACATGCCGGGACCGCTGAATCCGCCGGTCGACCCCTATGCGATGGAGGGCGCCGCCCCGGAAGCGCCGGCGCCGGCGATCCGGACGGGGGCGCAGGTGGTGCGGTTCATCCGCGAGGTGAAAAACGCCGACCGCGCGCGCAGCGTGATCCGCATGCCTGCGTACGAGGCGGTCGCGGATGACCCGGTGCTGTACGCGCATGCCTCGCGCATCCTGCACGTCGAGTCGAACTCCGGCAATGCGCGCGCGCTGGTGCAGCGCCACGGCGAGGGCGGGAACGCACGGGAGCTGTGGATCAACCCGCCGCCGGCTCCGCTGACGACGAAGGAGATGGATGCGCTGTACGAGCTGCCCTACGCGCGCGTGCCGCATCCGTCGTACGGCAAGGCGAAAATCCCGGCCTACGAGATGATCCGCTTTTCGGTGACGATCCAGCGCGGCTGTTTCGGCGGCTGCACCTTCTGCTCGATCACCGAGCACGAGGGGCGCGTCATCCAGAACCGTTCCGAGGATTCGATCATCCGCGAGGTCGAGCACATCCGCGACGCGGTGCCGGGTTTCACCGGCGTGATCTCCGATCTCGGCGGGCCGACGGCGAACATGTACCGGCTCGCCTGCAGGAGCCGCGAGATCGAGGCGTCCTGCCGCAAGCCGTCCTGCGTCTATCCGGGCATCTGCCCGAACCTGAACACCGACCATTCGCCGTTGATCCGGCTGTACCGCCGCGCCCGCGCGCTGCCCGGCATCAAGAAGATCCTGATCGGTTCCGGCGTGCGCTACGACCTCGCGGTGGAATCGCCGGAATACGTGAAGGAACTGGCGCAGCACCATGTCGGCGGCTATTTGAAGATCGCGCCGGAAGCGCTGGCCGAGGGACCGCTGTCGAAGATGATGAAGCCGGGGGTCGGCAGCTATTACCGGTTCAAGGAACTGTTCGACAGGTATTCGAGGGAGGCCGGCAAGGAGCAGTACCTGATTCCGTACTTCATCGCCGCGCATCCCGGCACCACCGACCAGGACATGCTGGAACTGGCGCTATGGCTGAAGCAGAACGGCTTCCGCGCGGACCAGGTGCAGGCCTTCCTGCCGTCGCCGATGGCCACCGCGACGGCGATGTACCACTCGGGCAAGAACCCGTTGCGCAAGGTGACCCGCGGCAGCGAGGACGTGGTCATTCCGAAGGGTCTCCGGGTGCGCCGCCTGCACAAGGCTTTCCTGCGTTATCACGATCCCGAGAACTGGCCGATGCTGCGCGAAGCGCTGCGGCGCATGGGCCGCGCCGACCTGATCGGCTCCGGCAAGCGCCAGCTGGTTCCGTCCTTCCAGCCGGCGGGCACGGGACTGAAGCCCGAAGGCGCGCGCAAGCCGGTCAAGTACCAGCAGTTCCGCACCCAGCACACGGGGTTGCCGCCCGCGCCGCAGTCGCGCGACCGGCCGCAGACCGGCAAGGTGAAAAAGACCGCGCGCGCGGCGAAGGCGCGTTAGCGTCAGCCTGCCGGGGCGGCGCGCCTGCGCAGCAGCGTCGCGGTGCCGACCACCAGCAGATCGAGCACGCAGTAGAAGGCGCCGGCGGCCAGCGGCGGGTTGAGCGTGTGCAGGCCCAGCCAGGGCACTTCCGCATGCCAGCGCCAGTTGCCCAGGGCCGTGCCGTAGATTTCCATGGCCAGCGCCAGCAGGAACATCACCGCATACAGCTTGCGTGCGCGGCTCAGGGCCATGCAGGCGAGCAGCAGCGCGAACAGCGGCGGTCCCAGCGTGTCGTTGCCGCTCCAGGCCAGCGCCGCGACCAGCGGCGCCGATGCGGCCGGCACTGCCACGGTGATCCAGTCGGGCAGTCGCGCGGCGAGCATGACCCCCAGCGCGAACAGCAGTGCATGGCCCGGCGGCACGAACAGCGGGATGTTGCCGAGGCGGTAGTCGTAGAGGCCCCACACCAGCGACAGGAAAATTTCGCCGGCGGTGGCGTAGAGCACGCAAACCGCGAGATTGATGCGGTCCGGCGGCGCTGAACGCGCGATCCAGTACAGCAGCAATGCCCAGGCTGTCATGCTCACCGCGATTTGTCCCCACACCGCCACGTGCTGGTCGACGATCAGTCCCAGCACGATCAGGCTGACGATCAGCCAGCCCGACGGCATGGCGGCGGCCTGCGCGGGCAGCGCCACGTGTATTATATAAGTATTTGTTTTTATTGATTATTTTCCGGAGAAACGGGGCTTGCGCTTTTCCTTGAAGCCGGCGATGCCTTCCTTCGCATCGGCGCTCTGGCGGATGCGCTGGATCGCCGCGCGGCCCTGGGCCGCGAGTTCCGAGGGACCTTTGGGGATGACGCGGCCGACGTAATCGCGCAGCACCGCGATCACCAGCGGCGCGTTGTCGGCGAGCTGGCGCGCGTAATCCATCGCGGCATCGAGCTGTTTTCCGGGCTCGGCCAGCCGGTTGACGAGACCGACCTGGTACATGCGTTCCGCGGAGATTTCGTTGCCGACCAGCATCAGTTCCATCGCGACCTTGTGCGGGATGCGCGCGGCGAGTCCGGCGATCGCGGCGCCGGTGAAGCCGACCTTGGCCTCGGGGAACATGAATTTCGCGTCGCTCGCCGCGACGCAGAGGTCGCACATCTGCACGATGACCACGCCGCCGCCGACCACCCAGCCGCCGACCGCGGCGACCAGCGGCTTCTGCATGGCGATGCCGACATTGGGCACGCAGGCCGGGAAATCCTCGGGCGGACCCTTGATGTCGGCGCCGCCGGTGAAATGCGCACCGGCGTGGGTCAGCACGCCGGCGCGGTCGTCGCCGTCGTTGAGCCGTTCCAGCGCCGCGCGCAGCTGCAGCGCGACTTCGTTGTTGATGGCGTTGCGTTTCTCCGGGCGGTTCAGCGTGATGACGGCGACGCCGTCGCGGGATTCGTAGGTGACTACCGGTGCGGTCATGTTTTTCCTTCGATGGGATCAGCCGGTCAGCGTGGCGCGGCCGTCGAGCGCGATCGCGCCGTGGCCCGCGTCCAGTACCAGCAGGGGGTTGATGTCCAGTTCGACGAGCCGCGGGCCCAGCGCGGCGGCGAGTTCGCTCAGGCGCGCGACGGTTCCGGCCAGCGCGTCGACGTCGGCGGGCCTGCGTCCGCGCGCGCCGGCCAGCACGGGCGCAATGCGCAGGCGCCCGATCATGCGCTTCGCGCCTTCGACCGATACGGGGGCCACGGCCATCTGCACGTCGTCGAGAATTTCCACCAGAACGCCGCCGCTGCCGGCCAGCACCACGGCGCCGAACTGCGCATCCCAGCGGCAGCCTACGATGAGCTCAATGCCGCCTTTCAGCATCGGCTGCACGACGCAGCCGTCGAGCGCAGCGCCGGGCCGGTGTCGCTCGAGGCCGGCGGCGATGGCCTGCCAGGCTGCGCGCAGCGCCGCCTCATCCGGGATGTCCAGCCGCACCGCGCCGGCCTCGCTCTTGTGCACGAGTTCGCGGCTGACGCCCTTCAGCACGACCGGGTAGCCGATGCGCCGCGCCTGCGCGAGCGCCGCTTCGACCGTTGCGGCGACGACATCCTCCGTCGTGCGGATGCCGCAGGCGCGCAGCAGCGCCTTGGTGTCAGGCTCGTTGAGGCGGCCCGCCGGCAGCCGCGCCGCGTATTCCCGCGCGGTCCCGGCCGGATTGCCTTCCGCGGCGGTCCGCGGCGGGGAATCGCGCAGCGCGGCGCCGTAGTCGATGGCGGCGCGCAGCACGCGCAGCGCGTCGTCGAGACGGTTGGTGTGCGGGCAGCCGATTTCCTTCAGGGCGTGGCGCGCGCCGTCGACCAGTGTGCCCGGCGTCAGCAGGATGGCTGTCGGCTTTCCGGACGCGAGCGCCGCCCGGCCCCACTGCCGCACCTTGTCTTCAAGTTGCGGCGTGGTGGCGACGGCGATCAGGATCGCGCCGACCGCCGGGTCCCGGGCGAGGAGTTCGTAGGCCGTGAGCGCGCTGTCGAGGCCGCTTGCCCGCGGCAGGCCGCCGACGTCGAGCGGGTTGACGAGCCGTCCCGGCGGCAGCAGCGCGCGCAGGGCATCCTGCGTCGCGGCGCCGGGATCGGCCAGTGCGAGGCCCGCCGCCGCGACACGGTCGCCGGTCACGGCGACGGTTCCGCCGGAGGGGGAAATCACTGCGACGGTGGAGCAGGCCGGCACGCCGCAACGGACTAGGAAATCGGCGCAGTAGATCAGCGCCTCGGGATCGTCGAGCAGGATCACCGCGTGGTCGCGGCAGGCGGCGGCCCACACGGCGTAGGAGCCGGCAAGACTGGCGGTGTGGGACTGGGCGAGTTTCTGCCCGGCTTCGCTGCGTCCGGCTTTTACGGCAAGAACGGGTTTGCCGGCGGCATGGGCGCGGCGCGCCAGTTCTAGGAAACGCCGTCCGTCCTTCAGACCCTCGACGTAGAGGCAGATTGCGCGGGTGGCCTCGTCTTCGATGAAGTATTCGACCAGATCGCAGAGTTCGATGTCGGCCTGGTTGCCGAGGCTCGCGGCGACGCTGAAGCCGGCGCCGGTGTCCTGGGCATGGGAAATCAGCGAAGCCATCAGCGAACCGCTCTGGCAGGCGAGACCGATGGCGCCGCGGGGCATCGGCCCGGTCGCCAGCGCGACCGACGAAGTCAGCGCGAGGCTCAACTGCGGATTGATGAAGCCGAGGCAGTTGGGGCCGATCAGGCGCAGGCCGTGGCGGCGCGCGATTTGCAGCAGTTCCTCCTGCCGGGCCGCGCCTTCGGGGCCGGTTTCGGCGAAGTCGGCGGTGATGATCACCGCGCCGCGCGCGCCGGCGCGCCCGCAGTCCTCGAGCGCGGCTGCAAGGTGGGCGGACGGCAGCGCCAGCAGGCAGGCATCGACGGGTATTCCCGAGGTGTCGAGCCGTGATACCGCAGGAATGCCGAGAACCTCCGCTGCGCCCGGGTGCACCGGCACGATGCGTCCGCGGTAGCCATGCTGCAGCAGGAAGCGCATGACGCGTCCGCCGAATTTTCCGGGGTCGCTGGAGGCGCCGTATACGGCGACGCTGCGCGGGTTCAGCAGGGCCCGCAGTGTGGAAGCCGCTGGATTCATGGGAGGACTTGGAGGATAACATCGTGTCGCGGGCGGCCGCGGTGCGATGCGCTTCCAGCTTCTATAATCGGGACGTGAAACGCAATTTCGGAGGAACTGCAATGGATGGCGTGGCGGTGGTGACGGGGGCGAGTTCGGGCATCGGCGAGGCGATCGCGCAGGATCTGCTGGATCAGGGACGTACCGTGGTGACCCTGCAGCGCCGGCCGCCGCGCATCAGGCACCCGAAGATCCTGTTTCACGAGGTTGATCTTGCCGACGCGGATTCCGCCAGCGGAATTGCCCGCGAAGTCGCCGCCCGGTATCCCGTGCGATATCTGGTCAACAATGCCGGCGCCAACCGGCCGGGGTCGCTGGAGCAGGCCACCGTTGACGACATGGATCATGTCTATGCCCTGAACGTCCGGGCCGCGATGATTCTGATTC
>JAHCLD010000060.1 GCA_026125585.1 Burkholderiales bacterium | reverse complement strand
GGCCGTCCGCTATGGACAAAGCCCAGTCCTCCCGCAGGAGCTCGGCCAGGGCCACCCGCCGGCGGCGCGCAAGTGGATGGTCGGCGCTGACCACCAGGCAAAGTTCGCCGCTGTATACCGGCCAGAAATCGAACTCGGACATTTTGAAGGCCGTGGATTTCCGCGGCAGCATCCTTCCGCCCACGCAATCCAGTTTTCCTTCGGCAAGATCGTTCAGTAGCACGTGCATCGATCCCTCCTGAAGGTTAAACCGCCAGTTCGGGTGATCCAGTCTCAAGCGGCCGACGGCCGGAGCAAACAGATGCGTCAGAAGATGCAGGCTTGCGCCGAAACGCAGCCTCGGCTGGGCGACACCGGATTGAGCGAGCTCCGAGCCGACCGCGCGCAACTCACCCAATGCACTTCGAATACGGCGCAGAAGCACGCCAAAACGCGAATTGGGAACGAGCCTTCGTCGTGTCCGGCTGAACAACGGACCGCCAAAAGCCTCTTCAACATTCTTCAGCATCTGGCTCACGGCAGGCTCCGACAAATGCAACAGTTCGGCGGTTTTTCTGACCGTGCCGGTATCGCCCAGCAGTTCCAGCATGCGCAGATGCCGCAAGCGCAGATTGCCGAAAACGGGCCGCAAATCCCCCATGATTCTGACCCCCGATTTCCTTATCAAATGATAAGAAAGTATAAGTTTTTCATTAAACCATTGCATGACAGAATCAGACGCGATCCAAGCCGACAATCACAAGCAAAACCGGCCATCACATCAGCACGGTTGCCAGCGTCTCGATTGAACCCAAATCATCGAAAAATCCATCCGGAATGGCTTCGGCACAAACGCCGCCCGAACTGGAGCACGTTGCCGGAGATTGGCAGGGTTATCGCCGGTCGCGCGCCGGCAAGGGCGGCACCGGCCGTTGACATGGCCCGCCAATACCGCATGACACAGACCCGCACCAGCATTTCCGCCACTACCGGACAAAACGGAGGAGACAATGAAAAGCGCTTTTGAATACAGGAAGCTCGCCACCGCCCTGGGAATACCGGCCTTGATTCTGTGCGGCGATGCCGGCGCGCAATGGAAACCCGAGCGACCCGTCGAGCTGATTACCTCTGTTTCCCCCGGAGGGAATACCGACATTACCGCGCGCACGATACAGAAAATATGGCAGGACCGGAAAATGATCGCCTCCCCCGTCCTCGTGCTCAACAAACCCGGAGGCGGCGGCGCAATTGCCGCCTCTTACCTGGCGCAACACGCGCGGGATCCGCATCACCTGCTGATGATCACCCCCGGATTGCTGACCAACCACATACTTGGCTCGGGGAAAGCCCATCACAACGACTTTACTCCGGTAACAATGCTTCTGAATGAGTCGATATTCATCAGCGTGCGGTCCGATTCGCCGATCGGAACAGGCAGGGACCTTATCACCCGCCTCGTCAAAACGCCGGATGCCCTGAGTGTCGGCATAGCCTCGGCGCTCGGCAACCAGATTCACATGGGCATCGCGCTGCCGATGAAGGCAGCCGGTGTCGACATCAGGCGAATGAAGATTGTCACCTTCAAATCATCGGGGGAATCAATTACGGCATTGCTGGGCGGCCACATAGACATAACCGCCTCCACGGCGGCGGCACTGCTGCCGCATGTCAGCGCCGGCCGCCTGCGCATCATCGGAATGAGCGCATCGCAACGCCTGCCGGGGCCGCTCGCGGGGGTTCCCACATGGAAGGAGCAGGGCGCGAATGCAACCTTTGAAACCTGGCGCGGCATGCTCGGCGCAAAGGACATTTCAGAGGAGCAGTTGAAATTCTGGGAAAACGCATTTTTGCAGATGAGCCGGAGCGCGGAATGGAAAGACGACGTGGAAAAGAACTACCGCGTTGACAGCCACATGAGCCCGTCGGCCACGCGGAATTACCTGGATCGGCAGTATGTTGAACTGGAGGAAACGCTGACCGCCCTGGGGCTTTCGAAAAGAGCGAGGGAATCCGCCGGCAAGTAGGCCGCGCAGAAACCTTCGAAGGGCCCAAAGGCGACGAGCAGTGAAGGGGAGTCCTTGATTGAACCGCATGACGTGCTGACCGGTCTTTTTGATCTGGCAAAGTTGACATCGCCGACACGCGACCATGTCTCGTTTTCCGGCCCCGTCCCGCCGCTGCCCACCAGGTTTTTACTCGGCCATGCCGGCGCCGCAATCATCTCGGCGGTGGGCGCCGCCGCCGCCCATCTGTGGTTCCTGCGAAGCGGCAGCCGGCAACGGGTCAGCGTGGACATGCAAAGCGCAATCGCGGCACTGCGCAGTGATTATTACTGCCGGGTGGACGGGAAAAAACTCCCGGATCACCGGAATCCGATACACGGGTTTTATTCCACCCGGGATGGCCGGTGGATACAGATCCATTGCACCCAGCCACACCATCGCGACGGCATCATCCGGTTTTTCAGCGGCATGGACAGCCGGGCGGCCATCGAACAGTCCATCGCAAAGTCGTGGAACGCATTCGATCTCGAGAACGCCCTGACCGAGGCGCAGCTTTGCGCCGGCGTTGTCCGCAGGCGCGAAGAATGGATGCAACATGCCCACGCCAGAGCCGTGGCAAAACTGCCGCTCTTCGAGATCATCCGGATCGGCGACAGCCCGCCCGAGCCGTTACCCAAGGCGGACCGGCCCTTGTCGGGAATTCGCGTACTCGACCTGACGCACGTGATTGCCGGGCCCGTGGGCGGCCGCACCCTGGCCGAACATGGCGCGGACGTACTCCGCATAAACGCCCCGCATCGGCATCTGCACAGGCAACAACTGGTTGATTTCGGCCACGGCAAACGCTCGTCGCATGTCGACCTGCATGATGCCGGGGGAATCGCCCAGCTGAATGCCCTGATTGAAAACGCCGACGTATTCCTGCAGGGCTATCGTCCCCATGCAATTGCGACCCGGGGTTTTTCGCCGGAAACATTGGCCGCCAGCCGCCCGGGAATCATTTGCGTTGACCTGAGTGCCTATGGCCATCAGGGGCCATGGCGGCACAAGCGCGGATTTGACAGCCTCGTTCAATCCGTCAGCGGCATGGTTGACGAGGAGACCATCAGCTCGAACAGCCTCAACCCGCGACACCTGCCCCTGCCGGCGCTGGATTATTGCACCGGCTACCTCATAGGCTTCGCCACGATGGCCGCCCTCGCCAGGCGCGCAACCGAGGGCGGCAGCTTCCTGGTAAAGCTGTCTTTGTGCCAAACCGGCCACTGGATATACAACCTTGGCCTGAACGACGGGAAAACCGCCATTCAGAATTGCCGCCTGCCGGAATATGAGGACCTGCAGGACGCGTTGATTGACGATCAGGGGCCGTTCGGCCTGGTTCGGCATCTTGCTCCGGTAGCCAAACTGTCGGAAACCCCCGCACGCTGGACGCATGCCAGCGCGCCTTATGGAACACATGCGCCGGAGTGGATCGCCTAGCCATGGATTGAATGGCGCGCCGGAACAGTCAATATCCCCCCGGCGATTGCGCTACACTGCGGCGCAGGAGCCGACACAGCATGCCCGCCACCCCGTACCGTTTGAGACCGGCCGACACCGGCGACATCCAGGAGATCGCCGTGATGTCGCGCTGCCTGATCGAAGTCGGCCTGCGCGGCTGGACCTGGCATCCGGCACGGGTCGCGCGCGCGTTGCGCGCCCGCGAAACCTGCGTGCTGGTCGCGGACGTCCGTGGCCGGATTGCCGGCTTCGCGATCACCGAGTTCGGCGACACCCGGGCTCACCTGTCGCTGTTTGCGGTCAAGCCCGTATACCAGCGCCGCGGCATCGGCATGGCAATGATCGAATGGCTGGTCGAATCCACGCTCACGGCCGGCATCGATCACTTCACCGTCGAAATGCGCGCCAACAATTTCGCGGCGCGCAGTTTTTACGAGGCCCTAGGCTTCAGGCAGCAGCAGTACATCGCCGGCTACTACCAGAACGTCGAGCCGGCGATCCGCATGCGGCGCGACCTGCAGCAGCAAGCCGCTGCAAGAGAATCAAATAAAACTGTTTAAAATCAACAACTTGTATGATGTCCGGGATCAAAGCGCTGACTTTCGACACCTTCGGCACCGTGGTCGACTGGCGCAGCAGCATCATCAACGACCTGTCCGCCTGGGGAAAAACGCGCGGACTGGACACCGACTGGACGGCATTCGTCGACGAATGGAAAACCGCCTACAAACCCGGCATGGACAAGGTGCGCAGGGGCGAATGGCCGTGGACCACGATCGACGGCATCTACCGCAGGGCGCTCGATGCGATGGCGCCGCGTTACGGTCTCGACAGGCTGGACGAAGCCGCGCTGCACCACATCAACCGCGCCTGGCACCGCCTGCTGCCCTGGCCGGATTCGGTCGCCGGCCTGCAGCGCCTGAAGAAAAAATTCCTGATCTCGACGCTGTCCAACGGCGACGTCGACATGCTCGCCAACATGGCGAAGCACGGCGGCCTGCCCTGGGACGCGATCCTCTGCGGCCAGGTGTTCCGCCATTTCAAGCCTGATCCCGAAATCTATCTCGGCGCGATCGAGATGCTCGGCTGCAAGCCCCATGAAGTGATGATGGTCGCCGCGCACAACGACGACCTGAAACACGCGCGCAGCCACGGCATGCGCACCGGCTTCGTGCTGCGCCCGACCGAATACGGGCCGGCGCAGCAGACCAATCTCAAGGCCGCGGAAGACTGGGACGTCGTCGCGAAGGACTTCGGCGAACTGGCGACGGCGCTCGGCGCCTAGGCTGCGGCGGCGTGGCGCGCCAGCGCCCAGCCCACATGCTCACGTACCAGCGCCGAGGGATGGCTGGCGCGTGAATGCAGCGCGGCCAGCACCTCCGGCGTGGTCCGCGCATTGCCCAGCCCCACCGCGATGTTGCGCAGCCAGCGCTCGTGGCCGATGCGGTGGATGGCGCTGCCAGCGAGCCGCGATGCGAACGCCGCCTCGTCCCAGGCGAACAGCTCGGCCAGCGCGACATCGTCCAGCCCGTTGCGCACCACGAAGTCGTCCTCGGCGCTGACCTGCGCGAAACGGTTCCACGGGCAGACCAGCTGGCAGTCGTCGCAGCCGTAGACGCGGTTGCCGATCAGCGGCCGGAATTCCTCGGGAATGCTGCCCTTCAGCTCGATGGTCAGGTAGGAAATACAGCGCCGCGCA
This sequence comes from Burkholderiales bacterium, assembly GCA_026125585.1. Taxonomy (GTDB): domain Bacteria; phylum Pseudomonadota; class Gammaproteobacteria; order Burkholderiales; family SG8-41. Next base: position 7,694 of record JAHCLD010000060.1, on the reverse strand, counting down.
TCGAGCCGGTACGGTGCGACGATGGCCTGCGTCGGGCAGATGTCGATGCACCGGCGGCAACTGCCGCAATGCTCCGCCTGCGGCGCATCCGCCGGCAACGGCAGGTCGGTGTAGATCTCACCGAGAAAAAAGGCCGAACCGCCCTCGCGGTTGAGCAGCAGCGTGTGTTTGCCGCGCCAGCCGAGGCCGGCCTTTTCGGCAAGCGCCACCTCCATCACCGGCGCGCTGTCGGTGAATACACGGTAACGGTATTCACCGACAGCGGCCTCGATGTGCGAGGCCAGTTTCTGCAGCCTGCCGCGCAGCACCTTGTGGTAGTCGCGCCCGGTCGCGTAACGGGAAATGAAGGCGCGCACATCGTCGCGGATCACCGCCCAGCTCTCGCGCGCCGACGGCGGCGTGTAGTCGAGCCGCGCGACGATCACCCGCAGCGTGCCCGGCACCAGCTCGGCGGGACGGCTGCGCTTGACGCCGTGGCGTGCCATATAATCCATGTCGCCGTGCCAGCCGCGGGCCAGCCACTCGGCGAGCCGCGGTTCCGCGTGCGACAGGTCGCAGTCGGCCACCGCGACCTGCCGGAACCCGAGTTCCGCGCCCCAGCGACGGATGTCGTCGCGCAGTGCCTTGTAATCGATCATTGCGGGATTCGATTCAAAAACCAGCCACAGAGATCACAGAGAGCACAGAGAGCACAGAGAAAACCACGGTGTGACCCCAAACGCGTGCGGAGAATACGGCATTGCACAGACAGTGGTTTCGACTTCCTCTGTGTTCTCTGTGACCTCTGTGGCCAACGCTTTTCGCTTTTCGTTTCTCATTCACCATGACCAAGGTTAACCGCTTTCTCGCCGCCGAAGAGGACACGCTGGCGCTGGGCCGCGCGCTGGCGCCGCTGCTCGAGCCGGGCATGGTGCTGCATCTGCACGGCGACCTCGGCGCCGGCAAAACCACGCTGGCGCGGGGCATCCTGCGCGGGCTGGGCCACGAAGGCCGCGTCAAAAGCCCGACCTATACCCTGGTTGAACCTTACCAATTTTCTAGGTTATACTTGTATCACTTTGATTTTTATCGGTTCCTTGATTCCGAGGAACTGGAGGACAGCGGTTTTCGGGAATACTTCAATCCTGAATCCGTATGCTTGGTCGAGTGGCCGGAAAAAGCGCCGGACCTGCCTGCCGCCGACCTGGAAATCAGCCTGCGTCCCGAGCAACAGGGACGCGCGATTGAGATCACGGCGCACACGGAGGCTGGCAGGCGTTGTCTCGACAAGCTGACATACTGAGACCTGTCATCCGCCGCGCGGCATTCCGGCCGCACGCCCTCCGTTTTTTCCGCACGCTGCTGCAATTCCTCAAAGCCTGCATCGCCGGCCTGCTGATGGCCGCGCCCTCGTGGGCCGCCGAAACGCTGGTGACCTCGACCCGGGTCTGGCCGGCCCCGGACTACACCCGTGTCACGATCGAATCGCAACAGCCGGTCAAACACACGCTGTTCAGCCTCGACAACCCCGACCGCCTGGTGCTCGACCTCGAGGATGTCGCGCTGGGCGCGACGCTGAACGACATCGCCGGCAAGATCAGCGCCGAAGATCCCTACATCAAGGGCGTGCGCGTCGGCCGCTTCAAGCCGGGCACGGTGCGCCTGGTGTTCGACCTGAAGGCAAAAATCAAGCCGGAAGTGTTCTCGCTGGCGCCGATCGGCGAATACGGCCACCGTCTGGTGCTCGACGTCTATCCGCTGGAACCTCCGGACCCCCTGCTCGCTTTTCTCCGGAACCGCGAACACCGTCACGCCGAAGCCCCCGCGGCGGTGCCGGCACCGGATGCCCCGGTGCCGCCGGTTGCCGGAAGCAAGCCGCCAGCCACCGCCAAACCCGCCCCGCGCGCACCCCGCCCGCCGTCGGAGCGGCTGATCACCATCGTCATCGACGCCGGCCACGGCGGCGAGGATCCGGGCGCCCGCGGCCGCCGCGGCACCCTGGAAAAACACGTGACGCTGGCCATCTCGCAGAAGCTGAAGGAACGCATCGACAACGAGCCCAACATGCGCGCGGTGCTGACCCGCGACGGCGACTACTTCATTCCGCTGCACATGCGTGTCGCCAAGGCGCGGCGGGTGCGCGCCGACCTGTTCGTGTCGATCCATGCCGACGCCTTCGTCAAGCCCTCGGCCAACGGCTCCTCGGTGTTCGCGCTGTCGGAACGCGGCGCGACCTCCGCCGCCGCGCGCTGGCTGGCCAAGCAGGAAAACGACGCCGACCTGATCGGCGGCGTCAACCTCGGCATCCAGGACCCCTACCTGAAGCAGACCCTGCTCGACCTGTCGCAGACCGCGTCGATCAACGACAGCCTGAAGCTCGGCAAGGCGGTGCTGCAGGAGATGGGCGGCATCAACCGCCTGCACAAGAACTACGTCGAGCAGGCCGGCTTCGCGGTGCTGAAGGCGCCGGACATCCCGTCGATCCTGATCGAGACCGCCTTCATCAGCAATCCTGACGAGGAACTCAAGCTGAGGAACCCGGCCTACCAGAACAAAATGGCGGACGCGATTTTCACCGGCATCAAGCGTTATTTCGCGAAAAACCCGCCGCTGGCGCCGGCCCAGGTCGCCGCCACGCCCTGAACAACCGGCGGCATCCCGGCATTGCACTAGAATAAGGCCCCACAGATGCGCAACCATGCGCACGGGCTGGAGGAGAAACATGGGGATTGTCCTGCGTGCCGCCGCCGTGGCGGCGCTGGTACTGCTTGCGGCCTGCGCCGCCACGCCTGACCACGGCGCGCCGGACACGATGGCGCCGTCCCATGTCCGGAGTTTCTCCGGGCAGTCCCCGGGCGAGACGCTGCCGCAGGGCTGGCAGCCATGGACGCTGTCCCGCTTCAAGCGCCCCACCGAATACCGGCTGGTCGATTACCGGGGCCGCACCGTGATCCATGCACGCGCCGACGCCTCGGCCTCCGGCCTGGTGCATCCGCTGCGGCTCGATCCCGCCCGCTACCCGCTGCTGCAGTGGCAGTGGAAGGTCGACGCGCTGGTGGACAAGGCTGACAACGCGCAGAAACACCTGGAAGACGCGCCGGCGCGGCTGGTGGTGAGCTTCGACGGCGACATGGACAGGCTGCCGCTGCAGGATCGCATGTTTTTCGACAACGTACGGCTGCTCACCGGCCGGCAGATGCCGTACGCGACATTGATGTACATCTGGGGCAACCGCGCGCCGCGCGAATCGCTGATCCACAACCGCCACACCTCGCGCGTGCGCATGATCGTCGTCGACTCCGGCAGCGAGCGGCTCGGCGAATGGCAGCCGGTGACGCGCAACGTGCTCGAAGACTACCGCCGCGCCTTCGGCGAGGAACCGGGCCACATCACCGCGGTGGGCATCATGACCGACACCGACAACACCGGCAGCAGCATCCACGCCTATTACGGCGACATCGGCTTCCGCAAGGCCGCGCCCGCGGCCACCGCGCTGGCCGACTGATCCGGCCGCAGCCGTGCGGGCGAAGGCAGGCCGCGCCGGAGCCTGCGCCGGGCCGCGGCGAAGGCAGCGGTTCAGGCCGCGGCCCGCTCCTGCTCCATGGCCAGTACGTTCGCCGCGGCGGCAACCGAGGCGGCAATGCGGCCGACGTCGCGCAACTGGGTGACGGTCATGCCGATGTCTTTCAGCAGCCGGTAGTGCGAGCCGACGCAGAAATGGCATTTGCCCACGATGCTCGCCGCCAGCGCGAAAAGCTCGAAGCGCCGTTTGTCGACGCCGCCGTGCGTGGCGTAGGCATTCATCCGCAGTTCCGCGCGCTGCGTCTTCAGATCCTCGTCGCCGGCCATTTCGACGTACGGATACCAGACGTTGTTCATGCCCATCAGCGCCGCCGCGGTCAGCGCGGCGGTCGCGTCGGCCTCGCCCAGCGCGCCGGAGCCGCGGATGGCGTCGACGATAGAGGCGGACTTCGCCGCATAGGCCGCGGCCAGCGCCGCGCCCAGCGCATCCGCCGGCTCGAGGCTGGAGCGTGCGATCGTCGCATCGAGGTTCAGGCGCACGTCCTTCGCGTAATCCGGAATGCGCGCCTTGATGTCGTTCAGAAATTCCATGTCCGTTCCTTGTCTTCCCCGTGTTATTCCTTGCGTTGTTCCCTGCGTATTCCCTGCATCGGGCGGCACCGGCCGCTGCCGGTACCGCTCCACCGCATCGTTTCCGTATCAGGCCGCCTTCAGCACGTCACCGCCGACGGCGCGGTTGCAGGGGCACAGCTCGTCGGTCTGCAGGCCGTCGAGGATGCGCAGCACCTCCTGCGGATTGCGCCCGACGTTCAGGTTGTTCACCGACACGTGCTGGATCACGTTGTCCGGATCGACGATGAACGTTGCCCGCAGTGCAACGCCGGCCGCCTTCTCCCGCACGCCCAGCTGATCCACCAGCGAACCGGTGACGTCGGCGAAGGACCAGTGGTTCAGCCCCTTCAGGTCCTTGTGGTCGCGCCGCCAGCCGAGCTTGCAGAACTCGTTGTCGGTCGAGCCGCCCAGCAGCACCGCGTCACGGTCGGCGAAATCCCGCGCCAGCGCGGCGAAGCCGGTGATCTCGGTCGGGCAGACGAAGGTGAAGTCCTTCGGCCAGAAATAGATGATCTTCCATTTGCCGGGGAAGGATTTTTCGGTGAGCGTTTCGAACGCCGATTCGCCCTTCTCTTCGTGCTGGTTGAAGCCGGGCTTCACGCCGGTCACGCTGAATGCTTCGAGTTTGTCGCCTATGGTCTTCATGGTTTCGTGCTCCTGTCGTGTTGAAAAATCCGAGATGTCGAAGATAACCGCCACCCCGGAATCAGTAAAATTGATTGTTTAAATAAAATAGTTAGTAAAAAACTATCAGATACCGCCCGCGGCGCCCGGCCCGCGCAGCACCAGCCTGTGATTGTCGCGGCGCGGGCCGGACAGGACGGTCCGACGCGGCGGACCGTCGCCGCCCAAGGCAGCCGCCCGCATCCGCCCGCCCGCCCAGAGGATGCCCGCGTCCTCCGCCAGAGCGCCGGCCTCGGGCAGCGGCACGAAGCCGCGCCAGCGCCCGTCGCCGCCGTAGCGCGCAACGCCGTGCGCCCGCGTGCAGCTCACCGCGAAACCGCCGGCGCAGGCCGCGACATCGCCGCCGTAACCGCCGAGCGGCCGCAGCGCGCCGGCAACGGCCAGCCGCCTGCCGTCGAACAGCGCCAGCAGCGGTGCATTCGCGCGCGCCTCAGGCGCATCGTGCTCGGCCTGCAGCGCGACGGCGAGCACGGCGCGGTCGGCGCTCCAGGCCAGATGGCGCAGGCTCAGCCGCGGATCGGCGAGGCGCCACTGCCCGGTCAGGGCGCCGTTGCGCGTGTCGATGCAGGCCAGCGACGAATCCATGCGGTCGAGATGGTGCTTGGCGCGGCCGGTTTCCGGCAGCGTCAGGATGCCGCCGTTGGCGACGAACAGCCGGCCGGGCGCGGCGGGATCGACCGCCAGCGCGTGCGGATCGCGGCCCTGCGTCGGCCATTCGCCGGTTTTTTCGAGGGTCGCCGCGTCGCGGACGCCGATCAGCCCTGCGCCGGTTTCGAGGTCGGTTTCGGTTGTGTAAATGCGGCGGCCGTCCGGATCCGCCAGGACGTGGCCGTTGAACGCGCGCGACGGTTCGATCCAGTGCCAGTGCGGATCGTGGCCGGCGCCGCGCCAGCGCAGCAGCCAGTCGCCCGGCCGGCGCGCCACGGCAAGAAAACGGCCCGCGGCGTCGCACGCGAGTCCGTGGGCGCGCGTCGGCACCGCAATCGATCCGCCGTCGCGCAGGCGGCCGCCAGCGCGGTCGAGCAACAGGATGCCGGCGCGGAATTCATCGCCCTGCATCCACGCCGACGCGAAGCGCGGGCCGCCGCCCTGCGGCGACGCCCGCGCGCCGGGCGGCAACAGGCCCGCCAGCAGGCCCGCCGACAGCCCCCGCAATGCATTGCGCCGGCCGATGTCCATCGTCAGTCCCCGTCCGCATCGGAAAAACCGATGCGCACGTTCAGCGCCGGCGCGATTTCGGATTCGGCGAGGTACTTGAGTGCCGCCAGTTCGCGCGCCGCGTCCTGCACGCGCCCGCCCGGCGCCAGACCGCGTATCCGCGCATCGGTCCTGCGCACCGCCTGCGCGAGGCGGTCCGCCGCCGCGCCCAGGCCCTGGCCACGCAGCCACAGTTCCAGCGGCACCAGGCCGGCGCCGGGTTGCGGCGCGCCCGTGCCCTGCACGACCGCCAGCGCGCGCAAGGCCTGCCATTGCGCCGCCCAGCTTGCGCCGGTGGCTCCGCTCGCGGCCCGCGGCCATTCCGCCGGACGCCCCGCGCGCAGCGGCTTTTCCAGGCGCGGCCAGCGCAGGCGCTCGATGCCGCCGACCCACTGGTTGACGAGTTCCGACACGCCGGCGATGACTGCCTCTTCGCTCCATGCCCCCGCTTCGCGCGCAGCCAGTTCCGCAAACGCCGCCCGCAAGGCCACGGCCTCGCGCTCGACTTCGCCGGCAATCAGCAGCGCATAGCGGCAGGCCGCCGTGCCGGGCATTGCCGGCCCGCTCCACAGCAGCCATTCCAGCGCGGGCAGCCCCTTGGCCGGCGTGCCGATGCGATCCAGCGCCGGTTCGCTGCCGGTCTTCTCCAGCGCAGCAACCGCTTTTTCGATCAACGCCGGGCGGGTGGGTGTGAAATCAATCGCGCGCAACGAACGGCGCTGGACCAGTGGCCCCAGCGGCGCCGCCGACAGTCGTTCCCACGCCAGCATCGCCTCGCGCCAGGCATCGCGCGCCGCGCGCTGCGCCGTCGCGGCCGATGCCGCGGGCGCGGCGCACAGTTGACGCAGCGCCGGCGTTAGCGCCGCCGCCTTCGCCGCGAATTCTGTCGCGCGCGGCGCGGTCCAGTGACGATGCAGTCCCTGCAGGACCTGGGCGGGGCCGTAGTACGGCACCGCGGTGCGCGGCGCCTTGCCCTGCCTGGCCGCGACGTAAGCCGGACCGGCCAGCCCCGCGGCGAGCATCGACAGCATCAACAGCAGTACCGGGCGGCGCTTCACAGCGACTCCACGAATTTCGCCAGCGCGTCGCGTTCGGCGCGGCTCATCCGCAGCACCTGCTGCTTCGCCGCCTCGGCTTCGCCGCCGTGCCACAGGATCGCCTCCATCACGCCGTCGGCGCGGCCGTCGTGCAGCAGCCGCAGATGGCCGTTGACGCCGCGGATCAGCCCGATGCCCCACAGCGGCGGCGTCTTCCACTGCCGGCCGTTCGCGCGGAAATCCGGGCGGCCGTCGGCAAGCCCCTCGCCCATGTCGTGCAACAGCAGGTCGGTGTAGGGCCAGATCTGCTGGCCCGCCAGCACGCGGCTGGTCAGCCGCGGAAAGGGCCCTTCCGCCGTCTTGTACGAAGGTCGGTGACAGCTCGCGCATTGCGCCTGCGCGAACAGCGCCTGGCCGCGGCGCACCTGCGCATCCTGCGTGTTGCGCCGCGCCGGCGGCGCCAGCACCGCCTGGTAGAACACGACGTCTTCCAGCGTTTTGTCGTCGATCTCCGGCTGCGCGCCCCGGCCGCCGCGCGGCGCGGCAAGGCAATCGGCCTGGGCAGGCGTGCAGGCTTCGCGCGGGAATTTCGACGAGGTGATGCCGATGTCGCCGTTGAACGCGGCGGCGGTCTGGTGGGCGATCGTGGCGACGTTGGCCTTC
>JAHCLD010000006.1 GCA_026125585.1 Burkholderiales bacterium | reverse complement strand
CTCGGCATCGGCGCCGGGGCGCAAGGAAAAATATTGTTTAAAAACAATATATTACGTGAATCCCGTACGAGGCAGCCGAAAGCTTATCTGGCCCGTGCGGCGACCGGCGCCGCGGTCGGCGAGCGGCGCGAGCTGACGCCCGCGGAATTGCCGGGTGAATTCATGATGAACGCCCTGCGGCTGAACGACGGTTTCGAACTGGCCCTGTTTGTCGAGCGCACGGGCCTTGATCTGACCGGCGTGCTGCCCGTCCTCGATCGGGCCGAAGCCCGCGGCCTGCTGCAGCGCGATCACCGGCATGTCCGGCCGACTCCGCTCGGACGCCGTTTCCTGAACGATCTGCTGGAACTGTTTCTGCCCTGAGCGCCGCGCGGCGGCGGCCGGATCGTGTCGCACGGGAACCCCGGATATCAGGGCATCGACGCCGCCCGTTTCCTGTGGCGGCCGGTTTTCTCCCAGGCGTGGGAAGGCGTTGCGTTTCCGTCGTCACCGGCTAGAATGCAAGCGTTTGCGGTCTTTCGCGCCGGTGTTTCCGGGACGGCAGACCGGGAGCCATAATCAAATCATAAGTTGTTGTATCCAAAGGAGGTTTTTCATGGTGAACATCAAGCAGATCTTGATCGCATCGGCAGCGGCCGTCGCCACCCTGGCGGGTGTGCCGGCGCAGGCCCAGGCCTATCCGTCGAAATCGGTGCGTTTCGTGGTGACGTATCCCGCCGGCGGCAGTTCCGATGTCATGGCGCGGATCATCGGTAAGAAGCTGACCGAATACTGGGGTCAGAACGTGTTGCTGGAATCGCGTCCGGGCGCAGCCGGCGCGGTGGGCATGGAGTACGCGGCCAAGCAGGCGCCCGACGGCTACACCTTCCTGCTCGGCAACTTCGGCCCGGTGGTGGCCAATCCGCTGCTGAACAAGGTCAAATACGACGTCGACAAGGAATTCGTGCCGGTGAGCCAGATCACCCGCGCGGCGAACATCCTGGTCACGCCGAACACGCTGCCGGTCAAAAGCGTCAAGGACATCATCGCGCTGGCGAAAAAACAGCCGGGCGTCCTGACCTACGCCACCAGCGGCCCGGGCAGCATGTCGCATCTGGTCGGCGAAATGTTCAAGCGCAACGCGCAGGTCGACATCGTCACGGTGCCTTTCCAGGGCGGCGTCTATTCCATCGCCGCGGTGCAGGGTGGACACATCATGCTGATGTTCTCGGATGCGCCACCGGTGATGGGCAACATCAAGGCCGGCAAGCTCAAGGCGCTCGCGGTGACCAGCGGCCAGCGCACCCCCTTCAATCCCGAACTGCCGACGATGGCGGAGCAGGGGCTGAAAGGCTTCGACGCGGCCAACTGGTGGGGCATCATGTTCCCGGCCGGCGTGCAGAAAGCGATGATCGACAAGGTTTCCACCGACCTCAAGCGTGCCCTCGGCGACGAGGAGGTCAAAAGGAATCTCGGCCTGATGGCGATCGAAGCCGTGTACAGCACGCCGGAGGAGTTCGGTGCTTTCATCAAGTCCGAACGCAAGCTCTGGGGTGACGTGATCCGCGAGGCGAAGATCAGCGGCAACCAGTAGCGTCGGCGCGGCCGACTCCGGAAACGGCGGCCCGCGGGCCGCCGTTTTTCATTGCGGTTTCCGGCGGAACACGAGGTCCCAGACGCCGTGGCCCAGTTTCAGGCCGCGGGTCTCGAACTTGGTCTGCGGCCGGTAGGCCGGGCGTTCGGCATAGGCCGCGGCGGTGTTGGCGAGCAGCGGTTCGGCGCCGAACACGGCCAGCATCTGTTCGGCGTATTCGTGCCAGTCGGTTGCCGCATGCAGATAGCCTCCCGGCTTGAGCCGCGACGCCGCGAGCGCGGCGAACGGCGGCTGGATCAGCCGGCGCTTGTGGTGGCGTTTCTTCGGCCAGGGATCCGGGAAAAAAATGTGGATGCCGTCGAGGCTCGCCGGCGCAATCATGTCCCGCAGCACCGCGACCGCGTCATGCTGGATCACGCGGATATTGTCCAGCCCCGCTGCGTCGATCTGCTTGAGCAGGCTGCCCACGCCCGGCGTGTGCACCTCGATGCCGATGTAATCGGTGCCGGGATGGGCGGCGGCAATGGCCGCCGTGGTTTCGCCCATGCCGCAGCCGATTTCGAGAATGCGCGGCGCGCTGCGGCCGAACACCCGGTCGAGGTCGACCGGAGCGTCCCGGTATTCAAGGCCGTAACGGGGCATCAGGGTGTCGCAGGCGCGCTTTTGCGCGTTCGACACGCGGCCCTGGCGCAGCACGTAGCTGCGGATCGATCGTTGTTGTTCCGGCGGATTCATGGCCGCCGAGTGTAACGGAAACGGTCGCCGGCAATGCCCGCCCGGGTGCGGATCAGGGCTTGCCGATCAGCCCGGTGGCCGGTGAACTGGGCGCCGCGGAATACAGCTTCTTCGGCATCCGTCCCGCGCGCCAGGCGTCGCGTCCCGCGGCAACCGCCTGTTTCATCGCGCCGGCCATCAGCACGGGATCGCGCGCCGCCGCAATCGCGGTATTCATCAGCACGGCGTCGCAGCCCAGTTCCATCGCGATCGCGGCGTCGGAGGCCGTGCCCACGCCGGCATCGACGACGACCGGCACCTTCGCGTTTTCGATGATGATCTGCAGGTTCCACGGATTGAGAATGCCCATGCCGGAGCCGATCAGCGAAGCCAGCGGCATCACCGCCACGCAGCCGGTCTCCTCCAGCTGCTTCGCGACGATCGGGTCGTCCGAGGTGTAGACCATGACCCGGAAGCCCTCCTTGACCAGCGTTTTCGCCGCGGCGAGGGTTTCGACCACGTTCGGGTAGAGGGTCCTGGGATCGCCCAGCACTTCCAGCTTGACCAGATCGTGGCCGTCGAGCAGCTCGCGCGCGAGGCGCAGTGTGCGCACCGCATCGTCGGCGGTGTAGCAGCCGGCGGTGTTGGGCAGCATCGTGAATGCCGAGGCTGGCACGGCGTCGAGCAGGCTCGGCTCGCCGGCGTTCTGGCCGATGTTGGTGCGGCGGATCGCCACGGTGACGATCTCGGCGCCGCTGGCGTCGATGGCGGCGCGGGTCTCGGCGAAATCCCGGTATTTGCCGGTGCCGATCAGCAGCCGGGAGCGGAAGGTCTGTCCGCCGATGACCAGCGGGTCTGGATTTTCAGGAGTGTTCATGGGGCGGTCGTGGTGTGGAATGCCGGAAACGGACATTGTGGCGGCCCCTGCGGCGGGCGGCAATGACCGGCGTCAAGAAGGTTCATCCGCCGCCGACGGCGGCGACGATTTCCAGCCGGTCCCCGTTGCGCAGGGCGCAAAGGCCGTACTGGCTGCGCGGCACGATTTCGCCGTTGCGCTCCATGGCGATGCGTTTGCCGGCGAGGCCCAGCTCGCCGACCAGCTCGGCGCAGGTCAGCGCCCGGTCGAGGGTGCGCGGTTCGCCGTTGATGGTCACGGAAATCATGTCGGTGCGGATGGCGGCGATGGTCGGATCTGCGATGGCGACGGAATCCGTCGACCGGTATTTTATACTGCGTGCAACCTTCCGCCGTTCCCGCCCAGGAAATCCGAACCATGACACCCGTGCCGCTGCCCGACCGCCACTACCTGACCCCGCTGTTCGAGCCCGCCTCGGTGGCGATCATCGGCGCCAGCGAACGCGCCGGCGCGATCGGCACGGTGCTGGTGGAGAACATGCGCGCGGCGCGTTACCGCGGCGAACTGTTCGCCGTCAACCCGAAGCACCGCAGCGTGCAGGGCGTGCCCTGTTTCCCGGACATCGGCGCGGTGCCGCGGCAGGTCGACCTCGCGGTCGTCGCCACGCCGCCGCAAACCGTGCCGCAGCTGATGGCCGAGTGCGGCCTGGCCGGCGTGCGCGCGGCGGTCGTCATCACCGCCGGATTTTCCGAGACCGGCGAGGCCGGGGCCCGGCTGGAACGCGCGGCGCTCGACAACGCGCGCCGCCACGGCGTGCGCGTGATCGGCCCCAACTGCCTGGGCATCATGCGGCCCGGCCTCGGGCTCAACGCGACGTTCGCCCGCGGCAACGGGCTTCCCGGCGGGCTGGGCCTGGTGTCGCAGTCGGGCGCGGTGTGCACGGCGATGCTGGACTGGGCCTTGCCCAACCGGGTCGGCTTTTCCAGCGTCATTTCGATGGGCGGCTCGCGCGACATCGATTTCGGCGAAATCATCGACTACCTGGTGAACGATCCGCAGACCGAGCACATCCTGCTCTACATCGAGGGCGTGCGCGATGCGCGCCGGTTCTTCTCGAGCCTGCGCGCCGCGGCGCGCATCAAGCCGGTGATCCTGATGAAGGTCGGCCGCCATCCGGTGGGTTCCCGCGCGGCGGTATCGCACACCGGCGCCATCGTCGGTGCCGACGACGTGTTCGACGCGGTGGTTCGCCGCGCCGGCGCCGTCCGCGTGACCACCATCGGCCAGCTGGTCGCGGCGGCGCAGGCGCTGACCGCGCGCGTGCGGCCGCGCGGCGAACGGCTGGCGGTCATCACCAACGGCGGCGGTCCCGGCGTGATGGCCGCGGACCGCGCCGCCGATCTGGACATTCCGCTGTCCGAACTCGCGCCGGCCACCATCGGGGCGCTGCAGGGCGCGCTGCCGGCGAACTGGTCGCACGGCAATCCGGTCGACCTGATCGGCGACGCCGACGCCGCGCGTTACCGCGCGGCGGTCACCGCCTGCCTCGACGACGACGGCGTCGACGCCGCGCTGGTGATCCTGACGCCGCAGGCGATGACCGAACCCGGCAAGGTGGCCGGCGCGGTGATCGAGGCCGCGCGCGGGCGCAGCAAGCCCGTGCTGGCCTGCTGGATGGGCGAGGCCGGCGTGGCCGCCGCGCGCAAGCGCCTGGCCGACGCGGGCATTCCGGCGTTCCGCACGCCGGATCCCGCGGTCGAGATGTTCGGCCACCTGTCGTCGTTCTACCGCAACCAGCGGACGCTGCTGCAGACGCCCGGCCCGCTGACGCAGCAGTCGCCGCCGGACGTCGCCGCGGCGCGGCGGATCATCGATGCCGCGCTGGTGGCGCGGCGCGCGGTGCTGACCGAAATCGAATCGAAGTCGCTGCTGGCGGCCTTCGGCATTCCCGTGGCGGAAACCGTCACCGCCCGCGATGCCGCGGCGGCGGTGGCCGCCGCGGACCGCATCGGCTATCCGGTCGTGCTGAAAATCGATTCGCCCGACATCACCCACAAGACCGACGTCGGCGGCGTGCTGCTGAACCTGCGCGACGCCGCGGCGGTGCGCGCCGGCTTCGCGCAGATCACCGGGCAGGCGGCGCGGATGAAGCCGCAGGCCAGGATCGACGGCGTGGCGGTACAGCCCATGATCCGGCGCGCCAACGGCCGCGAACTGATGGTCGGCGTGATCCGCGACCCGGTGTTCGGCCCCGCGATCGCCTTCGGCACCGGTGGCGTGGCGATCGAGGTGCACAAGGACCGCGCGGTGGCGCTGCCGCCGCTGAACGGCTATCTCGCCGCCGAACTGATCCGCGATACCCGGGTCTCGAAGTTGCTCGGCGCCTTCCGGCGCATGCCGCCGGTGGACATGGCGGCGCTGGAATCGGTGCTGCTGCGGGTGTCGGAAATGGTCTGCGAACTGCCGTGGATCGCCGAGCTCGACATCAATCCGCTGGTGGCCGACGAGCAGGGCGCCATCGCCGTCGACGCGCGCGTGGTCGTCGCCGAACACGTGCCGGTGCGCGGGCGCTACGGGCACATGGCGATCCATCCCTATCCCTCGGACTTGGTCACGACGTGGACGCCCAAAGGCGGAACCCCGGTCACGCTGCGGCCGATCCGCCCGGAGGATGCGGAGATCGAACAGGCGTTCGTGCGCGCGCTGTCTCCGGTCAGCAAACGCTCGCGCTTCATGGACACGCTGCGCGAACTGACGCCGCAGATGCTCGCGCGCTTCACGCAGATCGATTATGACCGCGAAATGGCGCTCATCGCGGTCGTCGCGCAGGACGGACGGGAGCGGGAGATCGGCGTCTGCCGCTATGTCACGAATCCCGACGGCGTCAGCTGCGAATACGCGGTCGCGGTGGCCGATGACTGGCAATGCCGCGGACTCGGGCGGCGCCTGATGACGGCGCTGATCGGCGTGGCGCGCGCGCGCGGCCTGCAGACCATGATCGGGCATGTGCTGGCCGGCAACCGCGCCATGCTCGATCTGTGCGGGAAGCTGGGTTTTGCGATCGCCGATACCGACGATCCGCAGGTCAGGCGCGTGACGCTGGCGTTGAACTGAACGCCGGCAGTCTCCTTCCGGTGCCTACGATATGGATTCGGCGGAAGAATAAGCACATGCTGATGCTAGAATCGACCTGCGTTTTCGCCAGCGTTTCGATTCCGGTAATCACTCCGCAACTGCCCCATTTCGTTCCGTGCCACGACGCGACCTTGCCGATTCCCGCCTGCTGCAGCTGACCGCCGCCGCCGTTGTTCTGATGGCCGCATGGTTCGCGCTGCGCGGCTTCCTGCCCGAAGCCTGGCGCACGCCGGGCAGCCCCGAACTGTATCTGACCGGCGTGGCCGGCGCGGCCCTGCTGCTGGTGCCGGTGGCCTTCGTCGTTGCCAAGCGCGGCGGCAGCGGTGCCAATCCGGTGAACTGGTTCAACGCGCATGTGGCCTGTTCGCTGGCCGGCATGGTGCTGATCGCGATCCACTCCGGCGGCTTCCTGCGCCGGCCGCCGGCGCTGCTGCTGCTGGCGCTGCTGGCGCTCGCGGCGCTGGGAATCTGGGCGCGCGTGCGCGGCTCGCGGCGCATCGCCGCGACCTTCGCGTCCAAGGCGCCGGCGTTCAGGGTGCCCGACGTGGCGACGCGCGAACGGCTGCGCGCGCTGATCTCGGAGAAGCGCAGCCTGCTGGCGCGGCTCGATCCGCGGGCCACCGAAGGCACGTTCTCGGTCAATCTGCCGCATTTCATCCGCAGCCCGCGGCTCGCGCTGGCCTACCGCAGGCTGGCGCGGGAGGAAACGCGGCTGCTCGGCACGCGCGCCGCGGTGCCGGCGCGGCAGGCCTGGTGGCGGCCGCTGCACATGGCGCTGGCCTGGCTGTTCGTGCTGGGCATCGTCATCCACGTGGTCACGGTGACCTTTTTCGCGGGCTACGTCGCCGACGGCGGGCCGATCACCTGGTGGCATCTGCGGGCCTGGGGAGGCTGAAATGGACACGATGAACGCCGGACCTTCCGGACGGCTCGCGCTGCTGATCGACATCGAGCGCTGCACTGGCTGCAAGAGCTGCGAGGCGGCCTGCAAGACCGAGCACCGGCTCGGTCCCGGCGAGTACCGCAACAAGGTGGTGTGGGCCAGCGAGCTGGAAGCAGGCGGGGCTCGCCTTCCTGACGCTGAGTTGCCAGCACTGCGAGCGTCCGGCCTGCCTGCGCGCCTGCCCGGTCAACCCGAAAGCCATCGCCAAGGATCCGGTCACCGGCATCGTGCGCGTCGACGAGTCGCGCTGCACCGGCTGCGGCGAGTGCGTGATGGCCTGCCCGTACAGCGCGATGGGCTACGATGCCAAGGGCCACCATGCGGTGAAGTGCGATCTCTGCGTCGACCGCCGCGCCGAGGGCGCGCAGACCACCGCCTGCGCCAGCGTCTGCCCGACGCAGGCGATCCGCTTTGGTAAACGTGAGGAGCTGCTGGCCGAGGCGCGCGCCGCCGGCCGCGCGCCGCGCGATCAGGACCATTTCCTGCTCGGACCGGCGACGATTTATCTGGAGCGCACGACGCCGCAGCCGGTCGGTGCCGTGGCCGCGGTGACGCCGGCGCGCGCTCATCCTTCGACCTCGCGCCGTCCCGCGTTCATGGACGGCGTGCCGGCGCAGACCGCGGTGCAGGCGCAGTCGCCGGCTTTTCCGTACCGCGAAACGCGGGACGACACTGCGCCGGACCGTGTCGTGCCCGGCGGCTGCAATATCTGCTTCAACTGCTGCACGGTTAAATTTCACTTTAAAAACAATAAGTTAGTGAAAATCACCGGCAACGACGACGATCCGCTGCTGAAAGGGCGCGTCTGTCCGAAGTCGCAATTGACGCTGCAGATGTACCACAGCGAGCATCGCCTGCGGTATCCGCAGAAACGCGTCGGCGCGCGCGGCGAGGGCCGCTTCGAGCGCATTTCCTGGGACCAGGCACTGGATGAAATCGCGGAGAAACTGAAAAAAATCCGCGACCAGTACGGCGCCGAGGCGCTGGCGATGTTCGTCGGCACGCGCACCGGCATCCTCGATTACCGCACGACGACCCCGATGTTTGCGAAACTGTTCGGCACGCCGAACAAGGACGGCACCGATCCCTTCTGCGCCAGCGGCAAGAACGTCGCCTTCGAGATCACGCTGGGCAGCATCGGCAGCGGCAACAGCTATACCGAGAACGACCTCGGTTCGGCGCAGCTCTACGTCTACATCGGCGACAACCAGGCCGAAACGCGGCCAGTGTACTTCGGCATGATCAACGACTGGCGCCTGAAGCACGGCGCAAAAATGGTCGCCGTCGATCCGCGCCTGACCGCCACCGCGTCGAAGGCCGACCGCTGGCTGCCGATCCGCCCCGGCACCGACATGGCGCTGGCACTTGCTCTTGCACAGCATATTCTCGCCAACGACCTGCACGACGCGCAGTTCTGCGCCGACTGGCTGCTGGGTTTCGCCGAGTGGCGCGACTTCATTCTGCAGAAAAACTATACGCCGGAATGGGCGGCGCCGATCACCGGCCTTGCGGCGAACGACATCCGCCAGCTTGCGGAGGAGATCGCCGCGGCCGACGGCTGCGTGATCTTCGCCAGCCGCGGCATCAACCAGCACACCAACAGCACGCAGACCAACCGCGTGCTGATGTTCCTGTCGGCGATCACCGGCAACTGGGGCCGGCGCGGTGGCGCCTATTTCAACATGAGCGCCGGCACGCCGCTGGCGGCGAAGGTGCCGGAGCACCGCGCGCCGAAGATCAACAAGCAGCGCGTGCGCCGCAGTCCCGCCGGCTGGACCGAGGCGATGCTGCACGGCAAGCCGTATCCGATCCGCGCGCTGATCAGTTGCAACAATCCGATGGCGCAGTGGCCGGGGCAGGCAAAGGCGCGCGCCGCGTTCGCCGCGCTGGACCTGATGGTGCACATCGAACTGTTTGCCAACGAGACTTCGGCGTACGCGGATTACCTGCTGCCGGCGGCGAGCGGCATCGAGAAGGGCGAGATCGGCCGCTCCAACGACGACCGCCGCGTGGTGTGGATCGACAAGATGATCGATCCGCCGGGCGAGGCGAAATCCGACACCTGGATCTGGGTCGAGCTCGGCAAGCGCCTCGGTTTCGGCGACGTGCTGAAGGAGGAATACAAGGACCCGGCCGTGTTCTGGGACGAGGTCTGCATCGATACACCGAGCATGAAAGGCTGCACGCAGAAGCGCTTGCATTCGGTGCCGCACCGCTGGGTGCGCATTCCCGTGCCGACCGAGGACGCGCCGGAGATCGAGACGCTGTACCTCGAAGGCACGACCGTCCCCACCGGCGCGCCGGGCCGGCGTTTCCCGACGAAATCGGGCAAGCTCGAATTCTGGACGCCGGAGCTGGAAGCGAAATTCAACACGCTGGGCTTGTCGGCGCTGCCGGAGTTCTATTCGGAGCGCGAGCAGCTCGTCGACCTGCCGTACATGGAACTGCTGGAGACCGATGCCGAGGAAGGCGTAATTTCGCCGTTCTGCTCTCCGGCCACCGGCAGCGCGCGCGGCCGCATCGTCGCGCCCGGCCCGGATCATCCCGGCGCGAAGCTGCGTGCGCAGGGCTTCGATACCGAGCTCGTCACCGGCCGCCCGCCGGCGGCGCATTTCCACAGCTGGACGCATTATTTCTGGCAGTCGCAGGAGATGTGGCCCGACCTCTATTGCCAGATCCATCCGGAGAAGGCGGCGCAACTCGGCATCCGCGACGGCGAGCGCGTCAAGGTGGAGTCGGCGCACGGCAGCATCGAGGCGATGGCCTGGGTGCACGCCGGCATCCGGCCGACCGCGGTGTTCATTCCCATCGGCTGGGGCGAGCGCCAGCCGTACAACCCCTGGCGGCCGGTGAATTTCCTGACCGACAAGACGCAGCGCGATCCGGTGTCGGACCAGACCAACCTGAAAGTGCTGCTGTGCCGGGTGTCGCGGGTGGTGGTCTAGAGTCTGTTATGGACTTGACCCCCTTTTCCCTCATCCCAACCCTTCTCCCGGAGGGAGAAGGGCTTTAAAACCCCTCTCCCTTCGGGAGAGGGGCAGGGGGTGAGGGTGCAGTGAGCTATTGATTCTTAATACTTTTTCAAGTCCATAACAGGCTCTAGGCCGCCGGCAACAGCTCGGGGAGATTCCGAAAGGCGGGTTGCTCGGACGCCAGCGCCGACCAGGCGTCCCTGAAAGGCAGGGCGGCGAGGCTGGGCGCCCGCCCCTGAAGAAAACCGATCAGGTGTGCGAGCAGCGCGGCATAGAGACCGGAGGGGTCGGCGCGCAGATTGAGCAGTTGGCGCGTCAGGCTGGAATCCATCCAGCGTGCCGCGGATTCGAAATGATCCCGTCCCAGGCGTTCATATCCTTCGGCCAGGTATGCTGCGCCCATCCGGTTGCGGCGTTCCGGCAGCTGGAGGGTTGCGCGCCGGTAGGCGTTTTCATCCGTGAAGAACAGCGTTTCGCATTTTCCGGGGGCGGCGCCGTTCAGGAATATCCATTTGATGGGCACGCTGAATCTGTCGCCTGCGGCCACGAAGGCAGGCTTGATGCTGAGATCGATGGCTCCGAGATTTTTGGCGACCAGCCAGCTGTGCGGTGCCTGGGTGTAGCTGACGGCTTCCTGTTTCACGGTGGGACCCGATGCGAAAAAAGCCTGGCCATGCGCCACGGCGGAATCGATGCCGAAGAACTGCAGCAGGAATGCGAGCGTCCAGGCATGATCGCGGCAGTTCCAGCCGACGTCGATCCGGTCGTCGGCCATGCAGGGTTCCGTCCACAGGAAATGATGCAACTCCCGCAGGAACGGCGGCGAAACCAGCTGTCGCAACTGGAAGTGCGAAGTCGTCGGTGTCTGCATGTGTCGTTTTTGTGAGTGCAAGCGGCCGGGATTTTTCCGGCGACGGATGAGGCTACGGCGCGACACTTGCGGCATGCTTACGCGGTCTTACCGCAGGCTTACGCGGGCGGGGCGCGTGTAATCGATGAGAGGCGGACGTAAACGAAACGCGACGCGCGGGAAATTCTTGTTCGCACCGGATTGCGCTTTGTCTCCGCGATGAGACGGCGCGGCGTGGTGCCGCGGATGCACGTTCGCGCCAGGGCGTCGCTTATGTCGTACAATGTGTCGCTCCATGCGGGTGTAGTTCAATGGCAGAACGGCAGCTTCCCAAGCTGCATACGAGGGTTCGATTCCCTTCACCCGCTCCACCCCAGCAACAGCCGCGGGTCGACCGATGAGAATCCTCAAAATTGCCACTCTTGTTTTCGGTGCGCTGGTGGTCGTGGCCGGCGGCGTGCTGGCCTATGTCGCCGCCACCTTCGATCCCAACGATTACAAGCCGCAGCTTGTCGAGCTGGTGCGGCAGCACACGCAGCGCACGCTGAAGCCGGAGGGCGACATCAGGCTCGCGTTCTGGCCCGGCATCGGCGCCGAGCTCGGCAAGCTGTCGCTGTCCGAGCGCAACAGCGAGAAGCCGTTCGTCGCCGTCGAGGGTGCCCGGTTTTCGCTGAAGCTGCTGCCGCTGCTGTCGAAGCGTCTGGTGGTCGACGAGGTGACGGTGCGCGGCGCGCGCATCAGCCTGGTGCGCGGCAGGGACGGCCGCATGAATTTTGACGATCTGCTGGGGGACGATGCGGGTGCTCCGCGCGGACCGGAATCGCGGCAGCCGCCGGCCGGCGGCGAAGCGCAGCAGTTCGCCTTCGACATTGACCGGGTGGTGATCGCCGATTCGATGCTGGAATTCCGCGACGAGGCCGCGGGTGCGCGATATGCGGTTTCAAAGCTCAACCTGCAGACCGGGCGCATCGCGGGCGGCGCGCCGACCGATGTCAGGCTGACGCTGGCCGCGCAGGGCAGCCAGCCGAAGCTCGATCTGGCGGTCGATCTCAAGACGCGGCTCACCTTCGGCGCGGGACAGGGCACGCTGGAAGGGCTGGCACTGGAAGTCCGCGGCCAGGTTGCGGACGTGACCGGGCTGGTGCTCAAGGCGGGCGGCACCCTCCGGGCAAAAACGGACGGCAGCGAATTCACGGCTGACAAACTCGCCGTGGCGGCCACCGGCATGCAGGGCAAGGAGGCTTTCGACGTCAAGCTGGACGTACCGGCGGTGGCCGGCTCCACACAGGCGTTCAAGGCCGCGGCGGTGGCGCTGGCGGCCGATCTGAAGCAGGGCGGCCGGGAGATCAAGCTGCGGCTGGCCTCGCCGCTGAACGGCGATCTGCGGGCGCAGCGGTTCAGCCTGCCGCAATGGAAGGCGGACGTCAGCGCGACCGGGCCCGATCTGCCGGGAAAAAGCATCAGCGGCAACCTGGCCGGCGCGGCGAACCTCGACATCGGGAAGCGGCATGCGCAGCTGAATGCCTCGGGCAGGATCGCGGACAGCGCGATCAAGGCGCGCGTCGGCATCGCGGATTTTTCGCGGCCGGCATTCAATTTCGACGTGGATATCGACCGGCTGGATGTCGACCGCCTGCTGCCGGTGCAAAACACGGCGGCAGGCGGGGCTGCGCCCGCCGCGAAAGCGCCGGCTGCCGCGGGAGCCGAGCAGCCGTTCGACCTTTCGGCGCTGAAAACCCTGCGCATGGACGGCAGCATCCGCGTCGGCGCGCTGACGGTGAACAAACTCAGGATGCAGAATGTGCGCGCCGGACTCAGGGCGTCCGGCGGGCGCCTCGACGTGAATCCGCTGACGGCCGATCTTTATCAGGGGTCGCTGAGCGGAACGGCGTCCGTCAATGCCGCCGCCCCGGTTCCGGCGTTTTCGCTGAAGCAGAATCTTTCGGCGGTCAACGTCGCGCCGCTGCTGAAGGATCTGGCGGACAACGAGACGCTGGAAGGCAGGGGCACCGTGTCGGTCGACGTGACCACCCGGGGCAATACGGGCGGCACCCTGAAGCGCGCGCTCGACGGCACCGCGGCGCTGCGCCTGGCGGACGGCGCGCTCAAGGGCATCGACATCGGCGGAGCGATCCGTTCCGCGCAGGCCCGCCTAGGCGCGCTGAAGGGGGAGCAGACCCAGCAGTCGGATGCCCGGCAGAAGACGGATTTTTCCGAGCTGACAGCGACATTCAGGATTGCCGGCGGCGTGGCGCGCAACAACGACCTGTCGATGAAGTCCCCGCTGTTGCGGGTCGGCGGCGAAGGGGAGGTCAACATCGGCGCCGATACCGTCAATTATCTGGTGAAGGCCAGCATCGTCGGCAGCGGCAAGGGACAGGGCGGGCGCGAGACCGAGGAACTGCGCGGCGTCACGGTGCCGGTGCGGATCAGCGGTCCGCTGGCCGCGCCCTCGTACAAGCTGGATTTCGGCGCGATGATCACCGACAGTGCAAAGCAGAAAGTCGGAGATGCCGTGAAAAAACAGCTGCAGAAGCACCTGCCGGGCGGAGCCGCAGCCGATGGCGAAAAGAAAGGTGGCAGTGCGCGCGACGCGCTGAAAGGCCTGCTTGGCCGCTGATTCCACGACAGCGGGCAGGCCCGCGGTCGACCGTGCTGTCGCGGCATTTGCACCGGCGCTGATCGCCTGGCAGGAGCGCCACGGCCGGCACGATCTGCCGTGGCAGAACACCCGCGATCCCTATGCGGTATGGCTGTCGGAAATCATGCTGCAGCAGACACAGGTGACGGCGGTGATTCCCTATTACCGGCGCTTTCTCGAGCGTTTTCCGACGGTCGCGGCGCTGGCCGCCGCCGCGGAGGATGACGTGCTCGCGCTGTGGAGCGGCCTGGGGTATTACTCGCGGGCGCGGAACCTGCATCGCGCCGCGCGGCTCGTCGTCGAGCGGCACGGCGGCCGCTTTCCCGGAACGCAGGCCTTGCTGGAGGACTTGCCGGGCATCGGCCGCTCGACCGCGGCGGCGATCCTGGTGTTTGCCTTCGGCGGCCGCGCGGCCATCCTCGACGGCAACGTCAAGCGCGTGCTCGCGCGCCTGCGCGGCATCGAAGGTTACCCGGGGGAGACGGCGGTGGCTGCGCGGCTGTGGCGGGATGCCGAGGCCCTGCTGCCGGAAAGCGGCCTGGCGGCCTATACCCAGGGTTTGATGGATCTGGGGGCCACGGTTTGCACGCGCCGGAATGCGCGGTGCGACGAATGCCCGGTGCGGTCGCTGTGCGCGGCATTCGAAACCGGTCGTGTTGTCGCGCTGCCAACGCCGAAACCGCGCAAGGCACTGCCGCAGCGGCGCACGATGATGCTGGTGCTGCAGCGTGCCGGCGAAATCCTTCTCGAAAAACGCCCGCCGGCGGGGATCTGGGGCGGCCTGTGGTGTTTTCCCGAGGAAGATCCCGGTGCCGACCCGGTGGCCGCATGCGCGCGGCGTTTCGGCGCGAAGGTCGTGCCGGGAGCGATGTTGCCGGTGATCGCGCACGGCTTCACCCATTTCAAACTCGACATCCTGCCGCAACCCGCGGCGGTGAAATCATGGCCGCCGCGGGCGGAGGAGGCGGGCCGCCTGTGGATTTCCCCGGAGGATGCGCTGCGCGCCGCGCTGCCGACGCCGGTTCGCGACATCATCATGCAACTGATCGGGCACCGGGATGGTTCGCGATCTGCGGGCGCATGACCTGCCGGCGGATCGGGTGGTGCCGGGGCGGGCATGCCTGCCGCCGCGGGTAGTATCTACAGAAACAGTGAATCAGTAACTATTTGTTTTTATTGATATTTTCTATGATACCGTGCTTGAGCAGCAGTTCGTGCAGCTGTGCCAGCCTTGTGCCGGTGTCGTCCAGCTCCAGCATGGCCTGTTTCTCCAGGGGCGTGATCGGCAGGATTTCGGCGAGGCGGTAACTGACCCAGACCGGGTCATCCAGCCGTATCGGTCCGGGGACGCTGTCGCTGCCGGCGCGTTCGATGGCGAGCCGCAGCACTTCCTGGCAGGCGCGATCGACGGTCGCGGGGCGCGAGGGTTCGGGAAGGATTTCAACGCGGCCGGTGATCAGCCCGCCGGGCGATACTGCCGCGCCGAGGATGCGAAAGCGTTCGCCGCCGCGCGCGAGGATGGCGAACAGGTTGGGATGGGGCACGTCCCACTGCTCGATTTGCGCGAGACAACCCACCGCATGCGGCGTCGCGGGTTCGCCGACTTCGCGTCCTTCCCGGATCAGGCACACGCCGAAGGGTGTCGAGTCGCGCAGGCAGGCCTTGGTCATGTCGACGTAGCGCTGTTCGAAGATCTTGAGCGGCAGCTGTCCGCCGGGATACAGCACGGTGCCCAGGGGGAACAGCGGGATTTCGAGGATGCCGCCGCTCATGCGTCGAGTTCGCGGTGGCGGGCGAGGGTGCGCGTGCGTTCGCGGAACCGTCCGGCCAGTGTTTCGACGAAAAACACCGAACGGTGGCGTCCCCCGGTGCAGCCGATGGCGACGGTCAGATAGCTGCGATTGTCACGCTCGAAGGCCGGCAGCCAGTCCTTGATGAAGCGGTGGATGTCTTCGAGCATGCGCATCGCATCGGGCGTGGCGCGGATGAATTCCGCCACCGCGGCATCGCAGCCGGTCAGCGGCCGCAGGACGGGGTCGTAGTGCGGATTGGGCAGGCAGCGCACGTCGAACACGAAATCCGCATCCAGCGGGATGCCGTGCTTGAAGCCGAAGGATTCGAACAGCAGCGTCAGTCCGGCCGCTGGCAGCACCGCGAAATCCCTGACCCAGTTGCGCAGGGTGTTCGGGGCGAGGTCGCTGGTGTCGATGCGGTGGGCGATTCCGGAGATGCCCTCGACCATGCCGCGTTCGCGGGCGATGCACTCCGGCAGCGTCAGTCCACCGGACGACAGCGGATGGCGACGCCGCGTTTCGGAGAAGCGCTTGATCAGCGTGTCGGATTTGGCCTCGAGGAACAGCACCCTCGCGTCGGCGCCGCCGGCGCGCAGGCGTTCGACGGCCCCCGGCAGGCCGGCGACGGCGTCGCCGGTGCGGGCATCGACGGTCAGCGCCACGCGTTCATGGCCTGCGGCCCGAAGGCTGGCGACCAGCTCGCCGATCATCGCCACCGGCAGATTGTCGACGCAATAGAAGCCGGCGTCTTCGAGCACGGCCAGCGCCACGCTTTTGCCCGATCCGGACAGGCCGGTGATCAGGATCAGCTGCATGCCGGGCGTGTTTCAGGCATCGGTGTTGTTCATCGCGCGCTCCTGGCGTTCGATGAACTCGCGAGTGCTGTCCATGCCGCGCATCTGCAGCACGTAGCTGCGCACCGCGGCTTCCGTCAGCACCGCGAGGTTGCGGCCCGCGGCGACCGGGATGGTGACTTTGCGGATTTCCACGCCCATCAGCGACTCGGTGCCCGGTTTCAGCGGCAGCCGCTCGATGTGGGTCGGATCGGTGCTCCTGGGGCGCTCGAGATGCACGATCAGCTTGACGTTCTTGCGCGGGCGCAGCGCGGCTTCACCGAAGATCGTGCGGATGTTGAGCACGCCGAGGCCGCGCACTTCCAGGAAGTCGCGCAGCATCAGCGGGCAGCGGCCCTCGATGCTTTCCGGTCCCAGCCGGTAGAGTTCGACGATGTCGTCGGCGATCAGGCCGCTGCCGCGGCTGATCAGTTCCAGGCCGAGCTCGCTTTTCCCCACGCCGGAGTCCCCGGTGAGCAGCACGCCGACGCCGAGCACGTCGAGAAACACGCCGTGCGTGGTGGACGACTCGGCGAGCTCGCGCGCGAGGTGGGGGCGCATGATCCACATCAGCTCCACGCTGGGGATGGGCGACGAGAACAGGGGGGTCTGGGTGAATTCCGCGACCTCGGCCAGCGCCGCAGGCACCGGATTGCCGCCGGCGACGATAAAGCAGGCGAGTTCCCGTATCGCCGCCTTTTCAAGCATGGCCCGGCATTCGGTGGCGGGGAGGCTGCCCAGATAATCCACCTCGGAATCGCCGAGCACCTGGATCAGGTTCGGGTGGATGAAGTTGAGATGGCCGACCAGCCCCTTGGACGAATCCTTGGTGAGCTCGCTGTCGATGCCCTTGCCGGCGCCGGCCTGCCCGGCGACCCAGGTCAGCTGGAGCTTTTCCCGGGTGCCTTCAAACAGCCTGGTTATGCTGACCTTGGGCATCGGGTTCCCATGCGGTGATCAGTTGCAGCAGTTCCGCCGGCGTCGCGGCGCCGAGCAGCCGTTCGCGGAACGGCTTGTCGCAGAACATCTGCGCGAGTTCGGACAGGATCTGCAGGTGTTCGTCGGTGGCGCGCTCGGGCACCAGCAGCACGAACACGAGGCCCACGTTCTGGCCGTCCGGCGCGTCGAAGGGAATCGCGTTGCGCAGGCGGATCATCGCGCCGCTGGCCGCTTTCAGGCCCTTGATGCGGCCGTGGGGAATCGCCACGCCCTGGCCGAGGCCGGTCGAGCCGAGCTTTTCCCTTGCGAACAGGCTGTCGAAGACGACGTTGCGGCCGATGCTGTCGGTGTTCTCGAACAGCAGGCCCGCCTGCTCGAACACGCGCTTTTTGCTGGTGAGATCGGCGTCCAGCAGGATGTGGCTTTCAGGCAGCAGTTTGGCGATCAGGTTCATAGATGGAAGCGGAGCCGGTGAGGTTTATTCCGTAACCCGGTGTTTCAGCGGATCGCCGTCGTGGCGGTGCCCCAGGTGCTTTTCCTTGTGCTTGATGACGGCCCGGTCGAGCTTGTTGACCAGGTGATCGATCGCCACATACATGTCCTCCTCGCGGGTCTCGCAGAAAATGTCCTTGCCGCTGAGGCGCACGGTGGCCTCCACCTTGTGCTGCAGTTTCTCGACCGTCATGATCACGTTGATGTCGATCACGTGGTCGAAATGCGCGGTGATCTTTTCGAGCTTGTGCGCCACGTGGTCGCGGATGGCCGGGGTGATCTGGAGGTGGTGGCCGGTGAGGTGCAGGTTCATGGTGGTTCTTTCTCCTCTGTCAAAGGGTCTTTCTGAGGTTCACGGGGAGGATCTGCAGCGATTCCCGGTATTTCGCGATAGTACGCCTTGCCACGACTATACCCTGCTGGCCGAGCAATTCCGAGATCTGGCCGTCGCTCAGCGGGGAACGCGTGTTTTCCGCACCGACCAGCTGCTTGATCAGCGCGCGGATCGCGGTGCTCGACGCCGAGCCGCCGGCCTCCGTGGCGACATGGCTGCCGAAGAAGTATTTGAGCTCGAAAATGCCGCGCGGCGTGTGCATGAACTTCTGCGTGGTGACCCGCGACACGGTGGATTCGTGGAGGCCGAGCGTATCGGCGATTTCGCGCAGCACCAGCGGCCGCATCGCCACTTCGCCGTGTTCGAGAAAGTTGCGCTGGCGGTCGACGATGGCCTGGGACACGCGCAGTATGGTGTCGAAGCGCTGCTGCACGTTCTTGATCAGCCATTTCGCCTCCTGCAGCTGCGCGGTGATCTGCTGCGAGTTGCTGCCCCGGTTGCGCTGCAGGATGTCCGCATACAGGCGGTTCACCTTGAGTTTTGGCATGGCATCGGGATTGAGCGCGGCGAGCCAGACGCCCTTGACCTTGCGCACGATGACATCCGCGACGACGAAACGCGTTTCCTCCACGGCAAACTCGCGGCCGGGGCGCGGATTCAGGCGGAGAATCAGCTTCTGCACTTCGCGCAGGCAGGCGTCGTCGCATTTCAGGGCTCGCTTGAGGCGGGCGAAGTCGCGCCCGGCGAGGGCATCCAGGTGCTCGCGGACAATCTCCCGGGCCTGTTCCCGGCAGGGCGTTTCCGCCGGCAGCGCGTCGAGCTGCAGCATGAGGCACTCGGCAAGGCTGCGCGCGCCCACGCCGGTCGGTTCGAGGTGCTGCAGGTGCCGCAGCGCGATCGACAGTTCCTCGGGTTCGACCCCGAGTTCCGCGGGCAGCATGGCGGCGATCTCCTCCAGGGATTGCGGCAGGTAGCCGCCGTCGTCGAGGGAGTCGATCAGCAGGCCGACCAGCTGCCGGTCGCGGTCGGACAGGTGCAGCAGCGCGAGCTGCCCGCCGAGGTGCGCCCGGAGATTGGCCGGCTGTTCAGCGATCGGCGGGAAGTCCTCGTCGTCGCCGCCGTTGCCATTGCCGAAGGAGGCGCCTTCCATCGCGTCGAAGGTGCCGCCATCCTCCGCCGTCGTCGCCGGCTCGGATTCCACCGTTGCCGCCGGCACTTCGGCGGCCGCCGGTTCGGGGGGCGCGTCATGCAGCAGCGGTGGCGGCTCGGCGCCGCCGTCTTCCCGCTCAAGCAGCGGGTTGTCCTGGAGCAGCCGCTCGATCTCCTGGTTGAGTTCGAGCGTGGACAGCTGCAGCAGCCGGATCGACTGCTGCAGCTGCGGCGTCAACGTGAGGTGCTGCGATAGCCTGAGTTGTAACGAATGTTTCATCGGAGTCCGGACAGGGGGAGTGCCTCCCGGGATCGCACGCAGACGGTTGCGCGCGGCGTGCCATCTCAGAGGCGGAAATGCTCGCCGAGGTAGACTTTTCTTACGTTCTCATTATAGACGATCTCGTCGGGCTTGCCGTATGCAAGCACGGTGCCGTCGTTGATGATGTAGGCGCGGTCGCAGATGCCCAGGGTTTCCCGGACGTTGTGGTCCGTGATCAGCACCCCGATTCCCCTGGCCTTCAGGAAGCCGATGATTTTCTGGATCTCGATGACCGCGATCGGGTCGACGCCCGCGAAGGGTTCGTCCAGCAGGATGAAGCGCGGCTCGGTGGCCAGCGCGCGCGCGATTTCCACGCGCCGGCGCTCGCCACCGGAAAGGCTGATTGCCGGATTGTTGCGCAGATGGCCCACATGCAGGTCCTGCAGCAGCGCGTCGAGGCGGGATTCGATGGCATCCGCGCTGTCATGGTACAGCTCGAGGATCGCGCGCACGTTGTCGGCGACCGACAGCCGGCGGAATATCGAGGCCTCCTGCGGCAGATAGCTCAGGCCGAGGCGCGCGCGCCGGTGCATCGGCATGTGCGTCAGCCGCGTGCCGTCGAGGTGCAGCTCGCCGCCGTCCATCGCGACCAGCCCCACCATCATGTAGAAGCAGGTGGTTTTCCCGGCGCCATTGGGTCCCAGCAGGCCGATGACCTCGCCGCTGCGCACCTCCATGGACACGTCCTTGACCACGGTGCGCGTGCGGTAGCGTTTTTTCAGGCCTTCCGCCTTCAGCAGGAATGTGCCCTGCGCGGGCGCGTCCTGCGTTGCTGCGGCGGGCGTGTGCTGCACGGAGTCCAATGCGCGTTAGCGGGGCGAGGATAGCTCGTCCCGGGGCGAGGCGATCGTTGCCGCGGGCTTCAGCGATACCGGCGGCTGCGCCGCCGGCTTGGTCTTGGGTTTGGGCTGCAGGACCGCGCGCACGCGGCGGTCGGGCGATTCCGCCGCCGTTTTCGATCCGCCGCCGATGACCTGGAAGAATTCGGTGTTGGCGTCGTACGAGATGTAGTTGCCGTGCACTTCGTCGCCGCCGGTCTTTTTCATCGATGCCCGGTTGAACATCTGCAGCTTGTCGGCCCGGCCGTCGTACTCGATGCGCTCGGCCCAGCCCTCGATGTATTCGTCATAACCTTCGCGTTTCTGGCGGAAGTAGGCCAGGTTGCCCCAGGTGATTCCGCTGTTGAACCCCTGGTCGTCCTGGCGGACTTCCATGCGGTCGCCGCGGATGACCAGCGTGCCCTGCGTGAGCACCACGCGCCCTTCGAAATTCGAGATCTGCTTTGCGTCATCGACGGTCACGCGGTCGGCCTCGATGTTGATCGGCTTTTCGCGGTCTGCCTTTTCGGCCGTGGCCGGAAAGGCGGTTGCCAGCAGCAGTGCAGCGACCAGGACATGCACCATTCCGCCGAGCGGACTACCGGGACGACGCGCGGCCGGGATCATGGTAGGTGCCGCGGAACCGGGACAGGAATTTGACGATGCGGGTTTCACTGTTCAATTCTAAGCCAATCGCGTGCGCAACGGTATTGGCGTCGGTGATGGTGACCGGCCGGTCGGTGCGGGCGGTGTTCTCGTCCGGCGTGACATGGAGGAAGCTGGTCTCCATGACCATCTCGCTGTGCTTTCCGTATGCCGCGCGCGTCGCACGCACGTCGGTCTCGAAATAGACGTGCTCGCCGCCGCTGGACATCCTTGCGGTGCGCGAGGTGATGGTCATCGGTGTGCGCGATGCGTTGCTGGTGAAATGGGGCGCGACGAGATGCGTGCTGTCGTCGTCCGGATAGTGGGTCAGCCGCTGCGCGCGCAGCGTGTGCTTGATCCGTCCCTCGGCATCCATCCGGTGTGCGGTCACGTTATCGACGATGTAATCCGGATCATGGCGCTTGGTTTCCGGCGCGGCCGTATCCTGCAGGATCGCCTGGTCGAGCCAGAACGTCAGCCCGGCGAGCGCGGTCATCAGCGCCACCGGAAACACCTGTGGGAGACGGGGCATGGCGGTCAGTCCGTCGTGGCGCCGAGGAAACGGCGGGTGTGCGCGGTGAGCATGCCGCGGCGATGGAGCAGCAGTTCGCAGAACTCGCGCACCGCGCCGTGACCGCCCCTCGCGCGCGTGACATGGTGGGCATGGCGTTTGAGCAGCGCCGGCGCGCCGGCGACGGTGGCCGTGAAGCCGCACAGCCGGAATGCCGGCAGATCGACCAGGTCGTCGCCCATGAAGGCCGCGGCCGCCGGCGGGACGGCGAGTGCCGCGAGCAGCGCCCCGAGCGCGCCGGCCTTGTCGTGGACGCCCTGCCGCAGGTGGCGGATGCCGAGATCGGCCGCGCGCAGCTCGACCATCGGTGCCTTGCGGCTGGTGATGATCGCGACCTCGATGCCGGAATCCTGCAGCATCCTGATGCCCATGCCATCGCGCACGTCGAAGGTCTTCATGAAGTCGCCGTCGCCGGAATAATGCAGGCCGCCATCGGTGAGCACGCCGTCGACGTCGAACGCGGCGAGCCTGATGTCCGGAAATGCCTGGATGCTGGGCACGGAGTCGGTGGCGGACCGGCCGTCAGACCACTTTGCCGCGGAACAGGTCGTGGATGTTCAGCGCGCCAAGCAGCCTTTTCCCGTCATCGACGACCAGCAGCTGGTTGACCTTGCCGCGCTCCATGATTTCGACCGCTTCGGCGGCCAGCCGGTCGGGACCGATGGTTCGCGGGCTGGCCGACATGATGTCGCGGATGATCGTTCCGCGCAGATCCTGCCCTTTCTCGATGGCCCGCCGCAGGTCGCCGTCGGTGAATATGCCCCGGACGACCTGCGCCTCGTCGACGACCGCGGTCATGCCCATCCGGCCGCGGGACATTTCCAGCAGCGCGTCGGTGAGCGTGGCCGCGGTGGTCACCCTGGGCGCCTCCGTGCCGGAGCGCATGACGTCGCGGACGAGGGTCAGCAGCCTGCGGCCCAGCGATCCGCCGGGATGCGAGCGCGCGAATTCGTCCTGGGTGAAGCCGCGCGCTCGCATCAGCGCGACGGCGATGGCGTCGCCCAGCGCCAGCGCCGCGGTCGTGCTGGCCGTGGGCGCGAGGTTCAGCGGACAGGCTTCCTGCGCGGCGCCGGCGTACAGGTGCACGTCGGCTTCGCGGCCGAGCGTGGAGCCGGCGTTGCCGGTCAGCGCGACCAGCTTCGCGCCCTGGCGCTTGAGCACGGGAATGATGGTCAGCAGCTCCGCGCTTTCCCCGGAATTGGACAGCGCAAGAAACACGTCGTCGCGGGTGACCATGCCGAGGTCGCCGTGGCTGGCTTCGGCCGGGTGGACAAAAAAGGCCGGGGTGCCGGTGCTGGCCAGCGTCGAGGCGATCTTGCGCGCGACATGGCCCGATTTGCCGATGCCACTGACGACGACGCGGCCGCGGCATTGCAGGATGATGCGGATGGCCTGCTCGAAAGCGGCGTCAACACGGGGAATCAGATCGGTGATCGCCCGGGCTTCGATGGCGAGCACTTCACGGGCCGCGGCGATTGCGGGACCTGTACCGGTGTTTTCGATGAAGTCGTTCACGGCGCAAATTATAGCAAGGTCGTTTTTTTGTCACGGGTAAGGCCGCTCGCAACTTATTGATGGAACGCGGTATTTCAGGGGGTATTCCCCATCGGGAAGAGATCGCTGCTGCTGTTCCGGTCATAGGCTCGAAGTGCCTGCCGCACCAAGGGAAAACATGTGTCGGGCAACAAAAAAGCCCGCCGAGGCGGGCTTTTTAAGAGCAGATTGCGTTAGAACAAGGTAGTTGCTCCACAGTTGGCAAATGGCGTTTGGGATTTCCATCCATTAGCATCAGCGCAATCTGCAAATGATCCAGCTGTTGCTGGGGCAACGGCAAATGTGGAATGACGCATTTGCCCAGTGTTGGCGCGGCCGTCGTCTACTTTACGGTCTACTTCTGCAAGAATGTCAGAAGGAATGCCGGTCCCTGTTTTCAAATTGTGTCTTGTATTGCCGGTATCTGCTGCGCCCTCGCGATAGACGCCATCGAAAATGATCTGAACTAACGAACCATAAGGATTCGAAGGGGTGTTGCTGGTGTCTGCAGTTGGTGTGGCGGTTCCGGAAGTGTAGCTGCCGGTAATAAAGCCAGCTTTGGACAAATGTTCCCATGCATGGATTGCTTCGGCACCGGTGATTTG
The DNA here is from genome assembly GCA_026125585.1 of Burkholderiales bacterium. Classification (GTDB taxonomy): domain Bacteria; phylum Pseudomonadota; class Gammaproteobacteria; order Burkholderiales; family SG8-41. The sequence goes on along the minus strand of JAHCLD010000006.1, from coordinate 9,284 downwards.
GCCGTCATTGTTACCGCCAAAGCACACAGCGGGGCCACAACCAGGGATATTTGCTTGAGCCGATGCGGTCAGGTAGTCGCCGGGCAGTGCACGGTAACGGTCGAGGAAGCCGAAATAGGCTGCTTTGGTCCCGTCCTGTGTGGCAATGATATTGCGTACCCTGGCGCTGGTGATCAGTTCCTGGCCTTTCAGCACGCCGCCGAGCAGCAGGCCGATAATGACCAGCACGATCGCGATCTCGATCAGCGTAAAGCCTTGTTCTCGTTTCATTTTTTTCTCCTCGCCACGCATGAGCGGAAATTGTGTGCGAATTACCGCAAATATCGTGCCATCGGACGGTGGCCACGATGTCAACAGATGGGCTGGCAGAAGGTCTTGCACCATGCCGGAGCATCAATAAGTATTTGTTTTTATTGTTTTTTTATAAAATCGATGCGCTGACGGTGTACGCCACGCCACTCTTGTAAAAAGACGGTGACGGAAAACTGACGGTCATTGTCGGGATTTCGACGGTTTCGACGGTTTTTCGGCGCTTTCCAGTGCCTTGAGCCGTTCTGTCAGGAAGTGCAGTTCGGCGGGGTCCGTGATCTCGTCATTGGCGAGCAGCCCGCCCAGCAGTATCCGGGCGCTGTCGGTTTCGCCGAGGTCTTCGAGGATGAACACCTGCATCTGGCGTGCCCAGCCGGAGGCGCCGCCGGCGTGGCGGGTGATGTCGGCCGCGTAACGCAGCGCCAGCGCCGGATCGTGCAGCCGGTGCTTGGCCATGATCGCGCAGTGCGCGAGCCAGCGCCATCGCAGATCCGGCGCTTCGAGGAAACGCGCCTGGACGAAATCGCACATGGCGCGCTGTTTGCCGGCATCGGGCACCTGGCCGTACAGCTGGGAAGCCATCAGCAGCGGGTAACCGGTGTGCGCATCCAGGCGCAAGGCGGCATCCAGCCAGGCCGTGACCCGGCGGTAATCGAGTTCGGCGAAGGGGATGCTGACACCGGGCTGGTTGTCGAAGGCCTGCAGGTACAGCAGCAGCAGCTGTGCCGCGGCGACCGGCTCGCCGAGGCTGGCGGCCCGCAGGGCGCCGACCTGGGGCGGCGCGGGCAAGGCTTCCGCGCGCGCGTCCGGCGGCGGGCTCAGGGCGTGCCAGCAGAGCTGCATCGCCAGCGCCGCGGCGAGCAGCCACCATGTGCCGCGGGGCACCACGGCCAGTGCGCGTTCCTCGGCGGCCAGGAGGGCAGCCAACTAAAGGCTCCGGCGGTGGAAATCGAACAGGGCCGCCGCGGTCAGCAGCGTGATGTAGATGGTCCCCTGCGCCAGTATCGCGGGCAGCATCCCCGCCGAAGGCGGCATGTCCGTCAGCCAGGCGGTCTGCGTCCAGCCGTCCAGCGCAGGCAGCAGGAAGGCGAGTCCCTCGACCAGCGCACCGGTGAACTGGTGCGAGAGCGTGTCCTGCCCGGCGACCGGGTTTTCGCCCATCAGCCGCATGGCCGTGATGCCGCGGGCAAGCAGGTAGAACGCGGCGACGAACCCCGCGGCCGGCAGGAGCTGGCTGAAAGTGACGATGCAGAACAGCGAGAGGGCGACCACGACCGCAAGTTCGACCACCAGCGACACCGTCCACGGCAATGCCGCCGCCGCCGGCGCGAGCAGCCACAACGGCAGGGACAGCAGCACGGCGACGCCGGCAGCCGTCAGCGTGAATCCGCCCAGTTTGCCGCAGATATAATGGGAGCGCGGCAAGTCGAGCGCGAGCAGCACTTCCAGGCCCTTGTCGTTGAATTCCCGGGTTATGCTGGCGAGCACATACAGGCTGGTGATGAACACCGCGCACAGTCGTGCGGCCGCAGCATAGAAACCGGTCTGGAAACGCGCGCTTTCGGTCACCGCCAGCTCCCGGATGAACAGGCTGGCGCCGAGCAGCACGCACAGGGTCAGCAGCGTGGTCGCCGGGACGCGCGTGCGCAGGGCTTCCAGCGCGGTGTAACGGCCGATGGTGGTGATATGCACTTGTGTTCGCTTTCTTGCCGATGGACAGTATAGCCAATCAGGATGTCTGAAGAATTGCCGAATCCTTCGCTGTCGCCGGCAAGATCGCTGCCGGCCCTGGGCGCCTCGGATGTGCCCAACCGGCACCTGAATTTCCTGCTGGTGGCCATGCTGCTGACCCTGCATGGCGCCATTGCCTGGGGCGGCGGCGAATGGTGGCAGCGCGGCTTCCTGCTCGCGCATTTCGGACTGTTCCTGATCTGGCAGCCGGTGTGGCGCGGCGAGCGGCAGGTGCCGCTGGCGCTGGCGCTGCTGGTGCTCTGCCTCGGCGCCTTTTTTGCGGTGGCCGGCAACTGGTGGCTGATCGCTACTTGGATCGCGGTCCTGTTCGGACTGATCGGCGGTGGCGTGCCCGGCACGGTCGGCAGGGGCGACCGGCTGGTGGCGATCCTCGGCGCCGTCTACTTGGTGGCGATGCTGCTGATGTGGGTGGTGCCGCAGCTGTTCACCCGTTATGCGGTGCCTCCGGAAGTGGCGGACATGGTGCGTTACGGGCTGCCGCTGCTGCCGTTGGCGATGCTCGTTGCCCCCCGCGACGGGAGCCGCCGCGGGGCTCCGGTCATCGTCGACCTGTTCTACAGCCTGATGCTGTTCCTGCTGGTGGTGGCGCTGGCGCTCGGCAGTTTCGTCATTCAGGAAATCGCGCACGGGCAGTACCTGCTCGGACTGGCGCAGGCGCTGATGGTGATCGCGCTGCTGCTCGCGGGCCTGTCATGGCTGTGGAATCCGCGCGCCGGTTTCAGCGGCATCGGCACACTGCTGTCGCGTTATCTGCTCGGATTGGGGCTGCCCTTCGAACTGCGCATGCGCCGGCTGGCCGAATTGGCGCAGACGGAACCGCGTCCGGAACGATTCCTGCACGATGCGCTGACCTACCTGCTCGAACTGCCCTGGGTGACCGGCCTGGGCTGGCAGTCCGCCCATTCCGGAGGCGAAGTCGGCCGGACGGCGGCGCACGCGGAGCACTATGAAACCGGCGGCCTGCGCTTCACGCTGCATGCGGCGCGGCCTTTTTCGCCGGCGGTGCTGCTGCACCTGAAACTGTTGATGCAGATGGTCGGCCATTTCCACGAGGCGTTGCGCCGCGAACAGGTCCGCCGGCAGTCGGCCTATGCCCAGGCGATTTACGAGACCGGCGCCCGGCTGACCCACGACGTCAAGAACCTGCTGCAGTCGCTGCGTTCGATCTGCGCCGCCGCGGAAATGCGCGGGGTCGACGACAATCAGGCGTTCCGCGCGCTGGTGCAGCGGCAGTTGCCGCAGATCACCCAGCGTCTCGGAACGACGCTGGAAAAGCTCAAGTCCCCCGGCGCCATCGAGATGGACAATGTCGACGCCGGCATCTGGTGGCAGGGACTGCAGGCGCGTTACGCGGGCCGCGGCGTCGTGTTCCTGTCGGAGGCGGTGCCCGCCGGCGAGCACCTTCCCGCCGAACTGTTCGACAGCACCGCGGACACCCTGATCGAAAACGCCCTCTACAAGGCTTCCCGGGACGGCGCGCTGCGCATCAGTGTCGCACTGTCGGCGGGGCCGCGGTTGACGGTCTGCGATGACGGGGCGCCGGTGCCGCCGGCCATCGAGAACGACTTGCTGTCGGCGCCCGTGTCCTCGGAGAGCGGGCTGGGCGTCGGCCTGTTCCAGGCGGCGAAGTTCGCCGCGCAGTCGGGTTATGCGCTGGTGCTGGCGGAGAACCGCCGGGGGCGGGTGTGTTTCGAGCTGAAGCGGAGCGGCTGACCGCTCTTTACGGGAGCTTGCCCGCTGCCACCATGCGGTTGAACAGGATATAGCGCGGCAGCCAGATCAGGATGTCGTCGAATTCGCCGGCGGCGGCGCCGGTGGCCGTGGCCACGCGGCTGACGAAATCGCGATCGTTGTCGGTATTTTCCAATTCATCTGCGCCGGCCGGCGCGGCATTGACTGCTCCGGCTATGCTGTTGGTGGCGCCGTAACCGTTTTTCCCGTGGGAAATCAGCACGGCCACTGCCGTTGAAGTCAGATCGGACGCGCACCCGGCCGCTTCGCAGACCCGCAGGTTGGAGGTATTGGTGCCCAGCGTGAACAGGCTGGTGCGGCGCGCATAGTCGCCATGAACGGCGTAGCGGAAGCGGTTGCCCCAGTTGTCGGAAGCGGCGAGTCCCAGGGTCCGCCACGGCAGGTTGCCCTGCGCAATGCCGCCGGAGAGGCCGGTGCATAGGCTGCCGGTCACATCCTCCAAGCCGTCATTGTCGGTGTCCGCGCAGGGCAGGTATCCAAATGCGATGGCGTGGCCGAGCAGGGCGTCCTTCGCCTGATCCATCGTGCGCTGGGTTTCCGAGATTTGCCGCTGCTCGACCTGTGTGGCCAGGGGCACCAGGATGCTGCCCAGCAGCAGCGTCAGGATGAACATGGCCACAGCCAGTTCGAGGAAGGAAAAGCCGCGCTGTCGTTGTCGCATGGTTCAGGGCGAGATTATGGTCATCCGGTCGTTGCCCGCCGAGGGCGTGACGTAGACGAGATCGCTGTCGCGGTTCTCTGCATCGTCCAGGCATTGAGTCACGGTGCTGCAAGGCCGGGTCTGACCGTTGGGGATGCCCTGGCGGATCAGCAGCGCGCGCACGTTGTTCTGGCTGTCCACGGTCAGGAAACTGCCGGCACCGTCGCATGGAGCGCCGGAGGTCGTGGTGCACTTCGGCGATACCGCGTAGTGCATCACATAGTCCCAGTAGTTCGTGAAAAACCAGTTTGGCCACGCCATGGTCCATTGCCCGGCGGTGGCGCCGTTGCCGCCCGGCAGGCAGGGATTGGCGCTGCCGACGGGATAGGGCAGGCGGCCACCGTTGGTCCAGCATTCGTAGTCGTTCATGTAACGGTTGGATCGCGGATAGCGCCTGGTGACCGACATGTAATGATTCAGCCGTTCCTGCGCGACGCGCATCGCGCGCATTTCCAGTGCGGGGAAAAATGCCCGTGGCGTGATCCATAGCAGCCGGTCGTTGAAGTTGCCGGTTTCCAGGGCCGCGGTGAATGTCGTGTCGCCGTTGGCGTTTTCCAGTTCCAGAAAGTTCGCCACGTTGAACGTCGCGGCATTCCGGTCCTGGGCGGGCAGGGAGGGTCCGGGCGCGAATATGATCGCGATGGCGTTTTCACCGGACACCGAAAATTCGCCGGCCGTGTCGGAATTCAGGGTGCCGGTGCGGGGGTTGTATTTGAATCCGTTGGAAACCGCGTACAGCAACGGCGATCCCGAGCCGTCCCGGAGATCGGGCAAGCCCAGTGTTTTCCAGGGCAAATAGCCGATGCGCGAGGCTGCCGTGTTGCAGGAGGTCGCTGTTTGCCCGTTGGCGTAACTCGTGGCCGGGCAGGGCAGGTCACCCGGCCGTTCACTGTCCGGGACACTCGCGGCATAGGCCATCAGGGCTTCGCGCGCAGTCGCAAGGGCCGAGGCCGTTTTTTCGGCGGCGGCGAGCTGTGTGTTCGCGGCCGGTCCCGCGGCAACGATGACGGACGCGGCGGCAACGCCCAGCATGAAGATCAGGATCAGGAATGCAGCGCCTTTCTGTGTCTGGCGGCCGGTTCCGGACGCCCTGCGGACTTGCCGGGTCATGGATCTGCGTCCTAGCGGGAGCCCGGCTCCGGTGTTCTGCCGGCCGGACGCTCGGGTCCACCGTCCGCAGCCTGCGGGAGTTTCGGAGTTTCCGTTGCGGCTTTTGTGTCAGTGGGTTTGTTTTTCGCGGACGCCGGGGCGCGCTGTGACGAAAACGACTCGTCCACCTTGCCCGACAGCAGCGTCGCGCTCTGCCCCACCTTGAGCTCCAGCCTCGCGCCGCTGCCCGACTGCGGGTTCTGCAGCACGATCCGGCCATCGCGGCTGACGGTGCCGGTCACTGACTGGCCGCTGCGCAGTTCGGCTGCCGACATCGGCTGGTTGTTCATCCAGATGGTCGTCTTGCCGTCGCTGCGGCGGATGATGCCGTTGTAGGACACCGTTTCCGGAAGCGGCTGTTCGCTGACCTGTGATGCAACCATCTTCTGTCTGCGCAACTGGTCGAGCTGCGCGCGCTGCTCCGGCGTGAAAAACAGGCGGCCCGCGAGCTCCGCGGCATGGGCGGCGGGCAGCACGGCCATCAGCAGGATCGCGAGCATGGCTCTCATGGTTTTCCCCCGGGCGCGGAATCCGGCGTCGCGGTGATCCAGACGAGTTCGCAGTTCGCGGCGATGTTCGGCTGGTAGCGGAGGGCGCCGCCCGGAGTCGTTCGCCGCAGCGTGCACTGGTCGAGGTGGAACAGGCCCGCGCCCTGTTCGCGCAGCGCGTCGAAGAAGCGCAGCAGGTCGGCTTCGTGCACCAGGCTGACGTTCAGCTTCATGCGTGACTGGTGCAGCGCGATCGACCCCGGCGCCAGTTCGGCGGCATGGGCATAGGGCTGCTGGGCGCCGATGTCGTAGCTGACACCGAAGAGGTCGACGCCGGCGTTTGCGTTGCGCAGGGCGTCGATCCAGTTGATGCGCTGCTCCTCGCCGATGAAGCCGGCCGCCTGGAGCTGGCGGTACCGGTCGACGTACTGGACGATGATTCCCTTTTCGTCGCCGGAGCGCTGCATCCGGGCCTGCGCCTCGCGCAGCTGGGCTTCCTGCCGGACCAGCGTACCCTGCGCCTGCTTGCGCAGCAGGTCGGTGTAGTAGACCGCACCGGCCGCCGCCGCGATGATCACGGCCAGCAGGATCAGCGGCGCGCGCAGGGCCTTGAGTTCTTCGCCGTTCATGAGGGCTGCTTCAGCGTCACGACGATGCGGAAATCGGCGCTGCCGCCCTGCGCCGGCGCATCCGAGGTGTTGCCCGACAGCGCCAGCCCTGGACTGACATTGAGCGGCAACTGCACGACACGCACATTTTCGACCGCGGGGTCGCCGCGCAGGCGCTCGGCGAGCGTGTTGATCGACAGGATGGCCTGGCGGAAATCGCCCCTGAAATCGCGCACCTGCCCCGCCAGCAGTCCGCTGTGCCGCCGCAGGGCCGGCGCCGGCCCGCCCGGTGGCGGGGTCTGGCGCGGCGCCGCGCCGGCCGTCCCGCCGGCATCGAATTCGCCGGGCCGGTACTGCCAGCCGAGTTCGGTCAGCACGATTTCGGGGCTGGGCGCCAGCGCGCGGCCGACGACCTGCAGGAGCGGCTCCGGGGAAACCGCCGAATCGCGCAGTTTTTCGGCGAGTTCGGTGGCGCGCTTGAGGTTGTCGGCCGAGGTCGGGGCCGCGGGGAACTGCAGCGTGGCCGTCCGGTATTCGATGTTGACCTGCGCGGTCCTGCGCGCGGTGTTGTCGATATTTTCCTGCGTCGAGAACTGCTGCCAGAGGTTGGCGCCCGACCAGGCCAGTCCGATGCAGGCTGCCGCCGCGCTGGCGGCGAACAGCTGGCGGCGCGCCCGGTAGCGGCGATAACCCGCGGTGATTGCGGACGACGCCAGGTTGTTTTCCGGCGTGCTGCCGCCCAGAAGCTGCAGGTAGATGACCGCCGGCGAGATGCCGAGCAGCGCGGGATCGAGCCTGAGGCGTTTCGCAATCTCGCCGCTTCCCAGTGCGCTGCATTGCAGGCTGGCGTTTTCCTCGCTGATCTGGCGCGGGATGTCGCCGAGCTGGTCGCCGTGGTCGAGAAAGACGACGCTGACCGGTTCGTCGAGCGTCGCCGCGCGCAGCGCGTGCAGGTAGAGCCGCGTGTTGGAGATTTCGTCGATGATGGTGCGGCCCTGCACGGCCGCGGCGGCATCGCCACGGCTCAGGCGGCTCAGGCGGAACGCGCCTTCACGGAAAAACGTCAGCCGGAGGCCGGCGGGATGCGCGGCCACCAGCAGCAGGTTGTCGGCCTTGCCGTCGAGCATGCCGAGAATGCCGGAGGTCACCATCGGCAGCAGGAAAATGCCGCCGACCGGCAGCTGGCATTCGACCAGCACGCCGAGCCAAGGGGCGACGATTTCCGGGTTGGTCAGCGCCGCGAACAGGAAACGGTCGTCGCGGCGCTTGCCGCCGTCCCTGCCGATCAGCGAAGCCGCGCAGTAGGGGGAGGCGCGGTAATACTGCCGCAGCTTGCGCTCGACCATCTGCGCGCGGTCCGAGCCCGAGGCATGAGGCAGGGTTTCGAAGCGGTAATCCTCCTCCACTGCATCGACGATCATGAAGGCCGGGATGTTGCCGCAGGCGGCGGCGTAGTTTCTGAATTCCGCGATGCCGGCTTCGTCGGCGGCAAACACTTCGCAATCGACGAGACGGCCGCCGCGCCAGCGCGCCACTGTCGCGTGGTTCGCCGAAATGCAGATCAGGAGTTTGCTGGCCATGGTGGGGAAGGACGCCCCGCGGCTAAAATTGCAGTTTGCCGAGAATATCATAGACGGGTCCGAGCACCGCCCAGATCACGAAGGCGATCATGCCGCCGAGGATCAGGGTCAACGCCGGGCCGAGCATTTTCATGCCCTTGTCCACCGAATCCTTGACGTCGCGATTGTAGAAGTAGGTGACGTTGGCCAGCGCCACGTCGAGCGCGCCGGTGTTCTCGCCCACCCGCAGCATGCGGATGACCAGCGGCGGGAACAGGCCGAGGTTGTTGAATGACTCCGTCATGCCGTCGCCGGCGGCGATCTGCTGTACCGCCCGGTTCAGGCCGTCGGCGACCACGCGGTTGCCGACGACTTCCTCGCTGATGCGGATGCCTTCGAGCACGGTGATGCCCGAGCGGTACATCAGGCCGAACACGTTGGCGAAGCGGGACAGGATGATTTTCTGCAGGATCGGGCCGATCACCGGCAGGCGCAGCTTGGTGTAGTCCCACAGGTACGCGGCCTTGCCGGAACGGCGCACGGTGACCGTCAGCGTGACGATGGCGATCACCGGCGCGAGCAGGATCGGCAGCCAGAAATCCCTGGCGAAGCCCGATACGGCGAGCAGGGCACGGGTCTGCGCCGGCAGATCCATGCCCATCGACTTGAACAGCTGGGCGATCTGCGGCACCAGGAAAATCAGCAGGGCCGCCATCACGCCCAGAACCACCACCAGCGTCAGCGCGGGATACATCAGCAGCCGCCGCGTCTGCGAGATCAACTCGTCCTGCCAGCGTATGGTGTCGGCGAGGTTCTTGAACACTTCCGGCAGCTGGCCGGACTGCTCGCCGGCGCGGATCAGGCTGACGAAGACCTTGTCGAACACGTCGGAGTGCGAGGCCATGCACTGCGACAGCACGCTGCCCGCCTCCATTTCCTCGGTCATCGCCGTCAGCACCTCGCGGAA
>JAHCLD010000059.1 GCA_026125585.1 Burkholderiales bacterium | reverse complement strand
ATGTTTGGCGGTGTTGTAATATTTTCAATATAATCAATGAGTTACAATGTATCTCCCGGCGACGGGGGTGTGGTGCGGCTTTGCGGCGCGAAGGTTTGAATTTTTTCGTGCCCGCACCATCTAACAGGCCACAAAAAACGCGCGGCCGCGGGACGGACGCGCATCGGAACGGAGAGAGGCATTGATCAACGTCGAACACCTGGTGAAGGCCTTCGGCCCGAAGCTGGCGGTGAATGATGTGTCATTCAGCGTCGAGCGCGGCGAAGTGCTGGGGTTTCTGGGCCCCAATGGCGCCGGTAAATCAACCACGATGCGCATGATTACCGGCTATTACCCGCCCACCTCGGGCTGGATCACCGTCGGCGGCCACGACATGGTCGAGAATCCGATCGCGGCGAAGCGCCTGATCGGCTACCTTCCCGAGAACGCGCCCGGTTACGCCGACATGACCGTGCACGGCTTCCTCAACTTCTGCGCCGAACTGCGCGGCCTGCAGGGCGACGCGCGCAAGCGCGCGGTGCACCGGGCGGTCGAGCTGTGCTTCCTCGAGAACGTGCTCTACCAGTCGATCGACACGCTGTCGAAGGGCTACAAGCACCGCACCTGCCTCGCGCAGTCGCTGATCCACGATCCCGAGGTGCTGATCCTCGACGAGCCGACCGACGGCCTCGATCCCAACCAGAAGCACGAGGTGCGCGGCCTGATCAAGCGCCTCGGCGAAAACAAGGTGGTCATTTTCTCGACCCACATCCTCGAAGAAGTCGAGGCGGCCTGCTCGCGGGTGATCATCATCGACCGCGGCCGCATCGTCGCCAGCGGCACCCCGGCGGAATTGAAGGCGCGCTCGCCGGAAGGCAAGCTCGACGAAGTATTCCGCGCGATCACGCTGCCCGACACCGTCAAGCACGAGACTCATCACGAGGTGCGCGCATGAACGCCTGGGCCAACATCCGCACCATCATGAAACGCGAACTGGCGGGCTATTTCACCTCGCCGATCGCCTACGTGTTCCTGGTCATCTTCCTGCTGCTCACAGGCTTTTTTACTTTCACCATCGGCAACTTCTTCGAGCGCGGCGAGGCCTCGCTGGTGTCGTTCTTCACCTGGCATCCGTGGCTGTACCTGTTCCTGGTGCCCGCGGCCGGCATGCGGCTGTGGTCGGAGGAGCGGCGGCTGGGCACGATGGAATTGCTGCTGACGATGCCGGTGACCAACTGGCAGGCCATCGTCGGCAAGTTCCTCGCCTCCTGGCTGTTCCTCGCGCTGGCGCTGGCGCTGACCTTCCCGGTGGCGATCACTGTCAACTACTTCGGCGACCCCGACAACGGCGTGATCTTCGCCGGCTACGTCGGCAGCCTGATGCTGGCCGGGTCGTACCTCGCGGTGAGCTGCATGACCTCGGCGATGACCCGCAACCAGGTTATCAGCTTCATCCTGTCGGTGATGATCTGCCTGTTCCTGATCCTCGCCGGCTACACGCCGGTCACCGACCTGCTGTCGCGTTTCGCGAGCCCGGTGGTGGTCGACGTCGTCGCCGCGTTTTCGGTGATGACGCATTTCGAGGGCTTCCAGCGCGGCGTGCTCGATACCCGCGACCTGGTGTTTTTTGCCTCGGTGATCGGCTTCATGCTGTTCGTCACCGGCGTGATCATCCGCAACCAGCGCGCGGGCTGATGTTAGGGAAAACATGGCCATGAAAAACAAGAACCTCGAAACCCTGATGTACTCCGCCGGCGGCATCGTCGCGCTGGCGCTGATCCTGATCGCGGCGAATTTCATTTTCAGCGCCTTCAACGCCCGCGTCGACCTCACCGACGGCCGCGTCTACACGCTGTCCGACGGCACGCGCTCCATCCTGTCGAGGCTCGAGGCGCCGGTGAAGATCCGCCTCTACTACACCCAGGGCAGCACCGCGGTGCCGCCAGGGCTGAAAACCTTCGCCAGCCGCGTCGAGGACCTGCTCAACGAGTACAAGGCCGCGTCGAACGGCAAGGTCGTCATCGAGAAATTCAATCCGGAGCCGGATTCGGATGCCGAGGAATCGGCGGCGCTCGACAACGTCGAGGGGCAGATGACCAACACCGGCGAGAAGTTCTACCTCGGCCTCGCGGTGTCCTTCCTCGACCAGAAATCCTCGATCCCGGTGCTGACGCCGGACCGCGAGCGCCTGCTCGAGTACGACATCACGCGCTCGATTTCGCAGGTCGCCCAGGCGAAAAAGCCGGTGGTCGGCGTCATGAGCGGCCTGCCGGTGCTCGGCCGTCCGCTGGATCCGTTGAAAAAACAGCAGCCGCTGGAGCCCTGGGTGCTGGCCTCGGAGCTGAAGCGCATTTTCGACGTGCGTGAAGTGCCGTTGACGGCGACGAAGATCGACGACGACATCAAGGTGCTGCTGGTCATCCATCCGCGCGACATCCTCGAACCCACGGAATACGCGCTCGACCAGTTCGTGCTGCGCGGCGGCAAGCTGATCGCCTTCGTCGACACCTACGCCTATTTCGACCAGCAGCCGGACCTGCAGAATCCGCTCGGCGGCAACGCGGCGGGGCAGTCGACGCTGTACAACCTGTTCAAGGGCTGGGGCGTCGAGCCCAGCGCCGGCAAGGTCGTCGCCGACCTGACCTTCGCCAGCGGTGAAGGCCCGCGGCTGCTGCCGACGCTGCTGTCGATGAACACCGAGGCGCTGAACATGGACGACGTGGTGACCAGCCAGGTCGGCACGCTGCTGATCCCCTTCGGCGGCAGCTTCACGCTGAAGCTGCCGGAGCACCTGAAGCAGACCACGCTGGTGCACACCTCGAAAAATTCGATGCTGACCGATCTCATCGTCGCGACGCTTTCGGGCGAACCCTCGACCCGCGGTTTCCAGCCTTCGGGCCAGGAGGAGCCGCTGGCGTTCCGCCTGAGTGGCAAGTTCAAGACCGCCTTCCCCAACGGCAAGCCCGCTGATCCGTTCGCGCGCGGCAAGCCGGTGGATCCGGCGCAGTTCGAGGCCGACCGCAAGGCGCATCTGCGCGAGGCGGCGGACGAGAACACCGTCGTGATCGTCGGCGACGTCGACATGCTGACCGACGGCGCCGCGGTCGAGATCCAGGAAATCTTCGGCCAGCGCGTGGCGGTGCCGCGCAACGGCAACCTCGCCTTCGCCCAGGGGCTGGTCGAGCAGATGGCCGGTGACAGCGCGCTGATCAACCTGCGCAGCCGGGCGGCCTTCAGCCGGCCGCTGACGGTGATCAAGCAGATGGAAGCACGCGCCCAGCAGGCCTACCTCGGCAAGATCAAGGCGCTCGAGGACGATCTGAACCAGACCACCGAGAAGCTGCAGGCGCTGCAGCGCGGCGGCAAATCCTCCGCGGCGACCGGCGGCGCGATCCTGACGCCGGAGCAGCAGGCGGAGATGGAAAACTTCCGCAAGAAAACGATCGAGACGCGCAAGGAACTGAAGGACGTGCGCAGGAACCTGCGCGAGGAGACCGAAACGCTGCAGCTGTGGACCAAGATCATCAACATCGGCCTGGTGCCGCTGCTGGTGATGGCGCTGGGCATCACGCTGGCGGTCATCAAGCGCCGCAAGGCCAACATGAGAATTCAAAGCGGGATGCGTGCATCATGAACCGCAAACAGTTCCTCTGGCTGATGCTTGCCGTGCTGCTGCTCGGCGGCGCCGGCCTCGCGATGTTCTGGAAGGATCTCACCGCGTACCGCGACAGCGGTGCCAGCATCGGCGCGCCGCTGCTGCCGGGGCTCAAGGCCGGCGACGTTGCGAAGCTGCGCCTGCAGGATGCGTCGAATGAAGTGACGCTGGAACTGAAGGACAAGGTCTGGCGCGTCGCCCAGCGCGGCGGCTACCCGGCGGATTTTTCCGAGATCAGCGGCCTGATCCTGAAGCTGCTCGAGGCCAAGGTGGTGCAGTCCGAGACCGTCGGCAAGAGCCTGCACGGGCGTCTGGACTTGCTGGCGCCGGGCAAGGATGTGAAGGAGGGCTCGGGCACGCTGGTCGAACTCGGCGACGCTTCGGGCAAGACGCTGGCGAGCCTGGTGCTCGGCAAGGTGTCGCTGAAGAAGGACCCGCTGAATCCACTGCCGAACGCGCGCGACGGCGTACCGGCCGGCCGGCACATCCTGGTTTCGGGCAAGGAGGACAATGTGGTCGTCGTCTCCGATCCGCTGGAAAAGGCGGTGGCGCGCCCCGGCGCCTGGGTGGCGCGCGATTTCTTCAAAGTCGAACGCATCCGTGCGCTGCAGGTATCGGGTGAGCGCGGCAGCTGGAAAATCGCCCGCGACGAGGAGTGGGGCCAGTGGAAATTCGCCGCGGGCGGCGGCCGGCTCGATCCCAGCGCCGCGGTGAGCGCGAACAACGCGCTGTCGGGCCTGTCGTTCAGCGACGTGATCACCGACGACCAGACCGGCGCGAAGGCCACGGTGACGGTGACCGCCGAAACCTTCGACAACCTGACTTACGTCATCGGACTGGCGCCGCAGGCCGACGGCGACTTCGTGCTGCGCTTCAAGGTGTCCGGCGAACCGCCGAAAACGCGCAAGCCGGAAGCGAAGGAAAAACCCGAAGACGCGGAGAAGCTCGACAAGGAGTTCGCCGAGAACCGGCAGCGGCTGGAAGCCAGGGTCATGCTGGAGCAGGCGCGTTCGCAGTGGGCTTATGTCGTGCCGGCCAAACAGCTGGTGCCGCTGCTTGCCGGCCGCGAACAGCTCGGCCGTTAGATCCGAAGCAGCGCAACCCGGCGGTTGCGCGATGCGGCACGGCGCGGTGGAGCGGGGCATCGGGCGGGTCTCTCTGGGTGCAATATCATAAGTATTTGATTTTATTGATAATTTTGTAAAAAGGCGGGCATTATATTATATACTGCACACATGTTTCGCCTTGCCCTGCTGCTCCTGCTGCTCCTGCTGCACGGTTGTGCGGTGACGCTGCATGGCCAGCAGGCGACGGGCGGCGGCCAATCGGCAACAACGACGGGCAGCAGCGTGCAGGGTGGCGCGCGCATCGGCAATGCGCGTGTCGGCGGTTCCTTCGGCGCGCCGCCGCCGGCGAACGCCGCAGGCGGGCAGGTCAGCTTCTCGCGCGGGGCATCGGCGGTGCTGGTGCTCGGTGTGCTGATTGCCGGCGCGGTCGACGAAATCGGCACCTGGTTCCGTTCCCCCGCGGCGGCGCGGGCGGAACGCCTGTCCGGGGAGCCGATTTCGCAAACCTGTTCGTGTTACGGCTGGCGCCCCGAGGCGGCGCCGGCGCAGGCGCCACAGTGAGCATCGAACGTTTTTCCATCCCAACCGACCGGGCCAGTCCATGAGCAACCAGAAAGACCTGCAGTCGCCGCTGCCTTCACCCGTGTTTCCGCAGAAACAGTGGGATTCCAGGAAGCGCGAAGGCCTATACGAATCCGATGCGACGGCGCTGATCCGCCGCTTGCTCGAAGAAGACACCATACGTGAAGACCAGCGCCGCGCATGGGAGCGCTGGCGCAATGACCCGGAGGCCCTGAAATGAAAATAACCATGACCCGCAACCTGATCCTCGGCGCGGCGCTGCTGGCCGCGACCACCGTGGCCGCCGCGCAGAACTACCCGCAGCGCCCCGTGCGTTTCGTCGTGCCCTACGCGCCCGGCGGCAGCACCGACACGCTGGCCCGCTCCATGGGCAACAAAATGTCGGAACTGCTCGGCCAGCAGGTGGTGGTCGACAACCGCCCCGGCGCCAACGGCGACATCGGCATGACCATCGTCGCCCGGGCGCCGGCCGACGGCTACAGCATCGTGCTCGGCTACATCGCCAACCTCGGCATCGGGCCCAGCCTCTACGAGAAGATGCCCTATGATCCGATCAAGGATTTCGCGTCGATCACCCAGGTCGCCGGCGCCTCGAACATCTTCGTGATCCATCCCTCGCTGCCGGCGAAAACCTTCAAGGAGTTCATCGCCTACACCAAGGCCAACCCGAAGAAGGTGAGCTTCGCCTCCGCCGGCGTCGCCAGCGTCGGCCACCTGACCGGCGAGCTGCTCAACGAGATGGCCGGCATCGACATGCAGCACATCCCGTACAAGGGCAGCGGCCAGGCGATCACCGATCTCGTCGGCGGTCACATCAAGGCGATGATCAGCGGCATGGCCTCGACGCTGCCGCACGTGCGTTCGGGCAAGCTGGTCGGCATCGTGACCACCGGCCTGAAGCGCACGCCGGCGACGCCCGACATCCCGACCATCGCCGAGACCTATCCCGGTTTCGAGTCGAGCTCCTGGTTCGGCGTGCTGGCGCCGGCGGGCACGCCGAAGCCGATCATCGCGCGCCTCAACGCCGACATCCACAAGTCGCTGCAGGACCCGGCGGTGGCCAAACGCCTTGCCGGCGTCGGCTTCGAGATCACCTACGGCACGCCGGAGGAATTCACCAACTACATCAAGTCCGAGATCAAGAAATGGGCGAAGGTGGTGAAGGCTTCGGGGGCAAAGCCAGACTGATGTGATACCCGCATGATGTTCCTTGCCGGCCGCGCTTGCGGCCGGCAGCTATGGCAGAGTCAAGGAGCCTGGAGGTCCGCCTGATGTCTACCGTGAAAGAAGAGCTTGCCCGCCTGATCCAGGGGCAACCTGATGACAGCACCCACGAGGAGATCGTCCGCGAACTGGCTTTTAATCTGATGATCGAGCGCGGTCTGACCGATTCGGACGCGAAGCGGGTCGTTTCCAATGAGGATATGCAGCGGCGCATCCGCGCATGGCAACGATAAGCTAGACTTTAGAGGCGCAGCGCTGGCTTGACTACAGGCTGATGCGCCTACAGAGCTTCCCCCCGACCTACCGCCGCGCGATCCCCAGCCTCTCGTAAATCGGCCGCACCCCGGCGCGAATGGCGTGGCGCTGTCGGGCCAGCACCAGCGCCGCCGCCACGCAGCACAATCCCCCCAGCGTCAGCGTTAGCCGCGGTCCGGCCACGTCGGCCACTGCGCCCGCGAGCAGCGCGCCGAAGGGCATGATGCCGAGGAAGGACGCGGTGTAGAGGCTCATCACCCGCCCGCGTTTGTCATCGTCGACGATGGTCTGCAGGATGGTGTTGACCGAGACCGAGGTCACCAGGATGCCGAAGCCGGCCACCGACAAGAGCGGTAGCGCGAGCCACACCGAGGGGGCGTTGGCGAACAGCGCCAGCGCCGCGCCCGCGGCCAGCACGGCGCCGATGATCAGGCGGATGAGCCCGCGCGCGTTCCTGCGCGAGGCGAGGTACAGCGTGCCGCAGATGGCGCCGCCGCCGGAGGCGCTCATCAGGAAGCCCATCAGGTCGGCATCGCCGCGGAACACCTCGCGTACCATCACCGGCATCAGCGTCGAATAGGGCGTGGCGAGCAGCGCCACCACCGCCAGCGTCAGCAGCAGCGCGCGGATCGGCAGCAGGTTCCAGGCGTAGGCGAAACCTTCGCGCAGTCCCGCCAGCAGCGGCTGCTTCGAGGGCGCGCGCGGCTGCGGGCGCACGCGGATCATCAGGAAGGAGGCGACGACGGTGATGTAGGTCAGCGCGTTGATCAGGAAGCAGTGGGCCTCGGAGAAGACGCCGATCAGCACGCCGGCCAGCGCCGGTCCGACCATGCGGCCGCTGTTGGCCATCAGCGAGGTCAGCGCGATGGCATTGGGCAGGTCCTCCTTGCCGTCGACCAGTTCCAGCAGGTAGGCGTGGCGGATCGGCAGCTCGATCGCGACCAGGATGCCCATCAGCATCGCCAGCGTGATGATGTGCCAGGGCGCGATGATGCCGGCCAGCGCGAGGCCGGCGAGCGTCGCCGCCTGCAGCAGTTCGAGGATCTGCGTCGCGAACATCGTGCGGTGCAGGTTGCAGCGGTCGGCCCACCAGCCGGCGACCGGCGACAGCAGCAGGATCGGCAGGCTGCCGGCGAAGGCGAGCAGGCCGAGCAGGGTCGCCGATTCCGTGAGCCGGTAGAGCAGCCAGCTCTGGGCCACCATCTGGATCCAGTAGCCGATCAGCGCAAAAACCTGGCCGGTCAGGAACAGCCGGAAATTGCGGTGGCGCAGAGCGCGCAGGGCGGGCAGGGGCATGGCTTGCGGATAAAGGAACGCATTCTACTTCATGGACTTGGCACGGGGCTCCGTGCCGCGCTGCGGTAAAATGGCCTCCTTCCATGCCCACCCCTTCCAACGCGTCCCAGAACCGACTCATCACCATCTACCAGATCATGGCGGTGGTGGTGTTGTGGAACGGCGCCTTCAAAGGGGTCCGCGTGCTCAACACGCTGTACGCGCTGGAGCTCGGCGCGACGCCGCTGCACATTGGTTTTCTGCTGGCAACCTACGGCGTGTTTCCGCTGCTGCTGGCCGTGGCCGCCGGGCGCATTGCCGACCGCTACGGCTCGCGAATGCCGGTGATCGCGGGCATGGTGATCTGCACGGCCGGCGTGGTGCTGCCGTGGTTCGCGCCCAGTCTCGCGCTGCTTTTCGCCAGCGCCGCCATCACCGGCCTGGGTTTCATCTTCGGCCAGGTGGCCTTCCAGTCCCTGGTCGGCACGCTGGGCGAGGGCGAGGCGCGCACCCGCAATTTCAACAACTATGCGCTGATCGTTGCGGTGGCCGATTTCGTCGGCCCGGTGCTGGCCGGCTTCTCGATCGATCATTTCGGTCATGTGGCTTCCTTTCCGCTGCTCGGGCTTCTGGGCGCGTCCTCGATCGTGGTGATCCTGGCGCTGGCGCGGCGCATTCCGCGTCACCGCAAGCCGGCGCCGAGACCGGCCGGGCAGAGCATGCTCGACCTGCTGCGCAACACGGAAATGCGCCGCGTGCTGATCGCCAGTGCGGTGGTGATGACCGGCATCGACCTGTTCCAGCTGTACATGCCGCTCTACGGCCACCAGGCCGGATTGTCGGCCTCCGCGATCGGCATGGTGCTCGGCGCCGCCGCCGCGGCGACTTTCGTGTCCCGGGCGCTGCTGCCGCTGCTGGCCGTCCATTACGGCAAGGAAACGACGCTGCTGCATTCGCTGTTTCTCGTGGCGGCGATGTTCACGCTGATTCCGTTTTTCACGGATGCGATCGTGCTGGGCCTCATCTGCTTCGTGCTCGGCCTCGGCATGGGGCTGGGCCAGCCGCTGACGGTGATGCTCTGCTACGAGTATTCGCCGGCGGGACGCGGCGGCGAATCGCTGGGCCTGCGCATCGCGATCAACAATTCGATGCACGTCGCGGTGCCGGCCCTGTTCGGCGCCGTGGGCTCGGCCTTCGGCCTCGCGCCGGTGTTCTGGGTCAGTGCCGGCGTGATCGCCGCGGGCAACTGGTACTCCCGCAAGCGGCAGGGCTGAAAGAGGACGCCGCATGCCGATTGCCCTGGTTCTGCTGGTGGTGCTGGTCAACATGAGCGCCTTCCGCGGCAGCAAGGTGCTGGTGTCCCTGTTCGCGCTGGAGCTCGGCGCGCCGCAGATCATGCTTGGCGTGATCGTCGCGCTCTACGCGCTGTGCCCGATGCTGCTGGCGCTGTATGCGGGCAGGCTGTCCGACCGCTTCGGCGTGCGCTGGCTGCTGACGCTGGGCAATCTCGGCATTGCGCTGTCCCTGCTGCTGCCCGGCCTGCTGCCGTCGCTGCACATGCTGTACCTGTCGGCCCTGCTGATCGGCTTTTCCTTCGTGTTCTACAACGTGTCGATACAGAACCTGGTCGGCATGCTGAGCAGCGTGGAGGCGCGCACGCGCAACTTCAGCAACCTGAGCATGATGATCGCCTCCGGCGGTTTCGTCGGCCCGCTGATCGCAGGCTTCGCCATCGACAGCTTCGGTTATGCCGCCGGCTATCTGTGCATCGCCGCGCTTCCGGCGGTTTCGGCCTTGATCCTGTTCGGCAATGGCCGCAGGCTGGCGGCGTTGGGCGGCGGCAAGTCGAAGAACGACGAGGCCGGCGGCTACGCAGTGGGGCTGCTCGGCAACGCGCCGCTGCGGCGCACGCTGATCACCAGCGGCATCATCCTGACCGCCATCGATCTCTTCCAGTTCTACATGCCGATCTACGGCCATGCGATCGGGCTATCCGCCTCGGCGATCGGCGTGGTGCTGGCGATGTTCGCCGCGGCGGCCTTCCTCGTGCGCATCGTCCTGCCGCAGATCGTGTCCCGCTTCGGCGAGGAGCCGGTGCTGGTGGCCTCCATTTTCATCGCCGCCGGCACCTACCTGCTGTTTCCGCTGGTCGAGAGCGGCGTGCTGCTGGCGGCGATCGCCTTCCTGCTCGGACTCGGCACCGGCTGCGGGCAGCCGCTGACGCTGATGATGATCTACGCGCGCGCGCCCGAGGGGCGTTCCGGCGAGGCGCTGGGCCTGCGCATGAGCATCAACAACCTGACCCATATCGTCGTGCCCCTGTTCTTCGGCGCCATCGGCACCGCGTTCGGGGTGGCGCCGGTATTTCTTGCCAATGCCGCCATGCTGGGGGCCGGCGGCGTGCTCAGCCGGCGGCGCTGAAGGGCACGCCCGGTTTTTTAAAGGAGATCTGCCATGAAAATCGCCATCATCGACGACTACCAGGACGCTTTCCGCAAGCTCGATTGCGTGAAGAAGCTGGCCGGCCACGAGCTGGTCGCCTACACCGATACCGAGAAGGATCAGGAAAAACTCGCGGCGCGGCTGAAGGACGCGGAAATCCTGGTGCTGACGCAGCAGCGCTCGAAAATGCCGCGCGCGGTGATCGGGAAGCTGCCGAAGCTGAAGCTGATCAGCCAGACCGGGCGCAACGCCAACCACATCGACCTCGCCGCCTGCACCGAAAAGGGCATCGTGGTTTCGGCCGGCGGCGCCGGTAATCCCAATCCGACGGCGGAACTGGCCTGGGGACTGATCCTTGCCGCGCTGCGGCGCATTCCGCAGGAAGCGCAGCGCCTGAAAAGCGGGCAGTGGCAGAACTCGGTGGGCAGCGGGCTCTCCGGCAGGACGCTGGGCGTCTACGCCTACGGCCGCATCGGCAGCCTCGTCGCGCAGGTCGGCAAGGCCTTCGGCATGCGCGTCTGGTGCTGGGGGCGCGAGGGCTCGACGGCCAAGGCGAAGGCGGCCGGCTACGAGGTGGCGCCGTCCCGTGAAGCCTTTTTCGCGGAATCCGACGTCATCTCGCTGCACCTGCCGCTGAACGACGGCACCCGCGGCATCGTCACCGCGGAGGATCTCGCGCGCATGAAAACCACAGCGCTGATCGTCAACACCAGCCGCGCGCCGATCATCGCGAAGGGCGCGCTGGTCGACGCGCTGAAGGCAGGCCGCCCCGGCCGCGCCGCGATCGACGTCTACGAGGATGAGCCGATGCTGAACGCCGCGCATCCGCTGATCGGCATGGACAACGTGGTGTGCACGCCGCACCTGGGCTACGTCGAGGAGCGTACCTACGAGGCGTACTACGGCGCGGCGGTCGAGCAGATCCTGGCTTTCGCCGCCGGGCAGCCGATCAACGTCGCCAACCCGGAAGTGCTGAAGAAATAACGCAGGAGAGGAGAAAAAGCATGGCCATGAAGAAAATGCGCTGCGGCGTCGCCGCGGTGGAGGCGCTGCGCGTCGCGGGCGTGAAGAAGGTGTTCGGCCTGATGGGTTCGAGCACGCTGGAGATGTACGACGCGCTGTACGACCTGAAGGACGAGATCGAATACATCGGCGTGCGCCACGAGAACTGCGGCACGCACATGGCCGACGCCTACGGCCGCGTGACCCAGACGCCGGGTGTGTTCATCTGCGGCCAGGCCGGTCCCGGCTCGGCGAACATGGTGCTGGGCCTCGCGCAGGCGAAGTTCGCCTATTCGCCGGTGGTGGCGATCACGGGTCTGGCCGCGACCGAGCACCTCGGCCGCGATGCCTTCCAGGAAATCGACCAGAACACGCTGTTCCTGCCGGTGACCAAGCGCGTGATGACGGTGCCGCGGCCCGACCGCATTCCCGAGTTTATCCTCGAAGCCTTCCGCATCGCCAACGCCGGCCGCCGCGGCCCGGTGGTGGTCAACATTCCGCGCGACATCTTCAATCACGACATCGAGGTCGACCTGCCGCAAAGCCTGCCGGAAATCCGGCCGCCGGCAGCCGATGCCGCGGTGCTGGCCGAAATCCAGAAGCTGATTCTCGCGGCGAAGAAGCCGGTGATCCATGCCGGCGCCGGCATCAAGTGGTCGCGCGCCAGCGCGAAACTCGCCGCGCTGGCCGAGAAGCTGCAGATCCCGGTCACCAGCTCTGCCGGCCACGCCGACATCCTGCCGATGGACTTCAGGTTCCATGCCGCCGGCGTCGGCCCGCGCGGCAACCCGGTGGCGAGCCAGCTCACGCGCGAGGCCGACCTGATCATCGCGCTCGGCACGCGGCTCGGCTTCAACACCACCTTCTACAAGCACACCGACATTTCACCGACCGCGAAAATCATCCAGATCGACATCGATCCGCTGGCGCTGGGGCGTTATTTCCCGGTGGCGCTGGCGGCGGCGGCCGATGCCGGCGCGGTGATCGACGGCCTGCTCGGGCTGATGGCGCCGGTCGCGCCCGGTGCGGCGCCGTGGCATGCGCGCAACGAGCAGTACTTCAAGGCGCGCGCGGCGCTGTGGGCGGAGCGCGAGGCTTCCGGCGCGCGCGACGGCACGCCGATGCATCCCGACGTGATCTACGCCGAGGTGCGCAAGGCGGCGCCGCGCAACGCGATTTTCACGCTGGACGCCGGCACCACCGGTTTCCAGGCCACTGACCAGCTGCCCTGCTACGAGGCGCCGGCGCTGCTGACGCCGCTCGACTGCGGCATGGTCGGCTTTTCGTATTCGGCGGCGCTCGGCGCCCAAGTCGCGGCACCCCATCGCCGGGCGATTTCGCTGATGGGCGACGGCGGCTTCGGCATGACCATGGGCGAGATGACCACGGCGGTGGCGAGCAACATCCCCGCCGTCGGCATCGTGATGGACAACGGCACCTGGGGTTCGGAAATCGCCTACCAGCGCGATTTCTACAACGAGCGCTACATCGGCGCCCATGTCCACAGCCCGCGCTTCGACGAGGTGATGAAGCTCACCGGCGGCAACGGCTATCACCCGACCGCCCCGGGCGAGACGGCTGACGCGCTGCGCGACGCGCTGAAGGCAGGCAAGCCGGCGATCATCCACGTCAAGGTCGATCCGGAGGTGACGATCAGTTTCCGCAAGGACGCGCTGAAGAAGCGCCAGCCCGGATCGTAAGCGGCCGGGCCGGGCTGCGCCGGATGGGGCGGGCCGCGCCGATCCGCTCATCCGG
>JAHCLD010000058.1 GCA_026125585.1 Burkholderiales bacterium | reverse complement strand
AGGCCCAGCAGCACGGACTTGGCCGTCGCCGCGCCGACATAGGCGAGCACGATCTCCGACGGCGACACCGGCGCCGACAGCAGTTCATAAATGGTGCCGGTGAACTTGGGGAAGTAGATGCCGAACGAGGCGTTGGACAGGCTGGCGGTGAACAGCGACAGCATGATCAGGCCCGGCACGATGAACGCGCCGTAGGACACGCCTTCCACGCCGGCCATGCGCGAGCCGATGGCGGCGCCGAACACCACGAAATACAGCGACGTGGTGATCACCGGCGCGACGATGCTCTGCGCCGCGGTGCGCCAGAAGCGGGCCATCTCGAAGCGGAAGATCGCCCACACGCCGTGGCGGTTGAAGGCGGGGATGCCGCCGGCTTTCACTGTCGCGGGCTCAGGCCGGTTCATGCTTTTTTTCCCGTGTTTTTCTCGTGCACCAGGCTGACGAAAATATCCTCCAGCGAACTCTGCCGGGTGTTGATGTCGTTGAATTCGATGCCGAGATCGCCGATGCGGCGGAGCAGTTCGGGCACCCCCGTATGCTCCCGGTTCGCGTCGAAGGCATATTCGAGTTCCCTGCCGCCGGCATCCAGCGTCAGCGCCCATCCGGCCAGTTCCGCCGGGATGGCGGCCATCGGCTGTTGCAGGTGCACGGTGAGCTGCTTTTTGCCCAGTTTCTTCATCAGCGCGGCTTTTTCCTCGACCACGATCAGCTCGCCTCCGTTGATCACGCCGATGCGGTCGGCCATTTCCTCTGCCTCTTCGATGTAGTGCGTGGTGAGGATGATGGTCACGCCGCGTTCGCGCAGGCCGCGCACCAGTTGCCACATGTCGCGGCGCAGCTCCACGTCGACGCCGGCCGTCGGCTCGTCGAGGAACAGGATGTCCGGTTCGTGCGCCAGCGCCTTGGCGATCATCACCCGCCGCTTCATGCCGCCGGACAGCGTCATGATTTTGTTTTTGCGCTTGTCCCACAACGACAGGTCGCGCAGCACCTTCTCGATGTGCCGCGGGTCGGGAGGGCGCCCGAACAGCCCGCGGCTGAAGCTGACCGTGGCCCACACCGTTTCGAACGCGTCGGTCGACAGTTCCTGCGGCACCAGGCCGATCCGCGATCGCGCCGCGCGGTAGTCGCGCACGATGTCGAGGCCGTCCGCCAGTACCGTGCCCCGCGTCGCGGTGACGATGCCGCAGATGATGCTGATCAGCGTGGTCTTGCCGGCGCCGTTGGGGCCGAGCAGCGCGAAGATTTCGCCCCGGTGGATGTCGAGGCTGACGTCGTTCAGTGCGCGGAAACCCGAGGCGTAGGTCTTGGTCAGATTGGAGATGGCGATGATCGGCGGCATGGATTGCCCGGTTGCGATGGAGGCGGGATGAGTTTGGATGAGGCGGGATGTTATTACAGACAGTACAGGCTACAGACAGCGGATGCGCCGGAAAAGTGCGCCGCTCATTTCGCCGCTCACTGCGCCGGCCTGCCCGCCAGTTCGGCCAGCCGCCGCTCCAGAAACCGCCGCTCCGGCGCTTGTTGCGTGAGTTCCAGCGCCCGCCGGTAGGACGCGCGCGCTTCCGCGGTTCTGCCGAGACGCCGGCACAGGTCGGCGCGCGCCGCGTGGGCGAGGCGGTAATCCGCCAGCTCGCCGCCCGCCAGGATCGCTTCGATCAATGCCAGTCCGGCCGCGGGGCCGTCGCGCATCGCCACCGCCACCGCGCGGTTGAGGGCGACGACCGGCGAGGGCTCCAGCCGCGCCAACACATCGTAGAGGCCGACGATCTGCGCCCAGTCGGTCGCGGCGGCGTCGGGGGCCTCGGCGTGCACCGCCGAAATCGCCGCCTGCAGCGCGTAGGGTCCGACCTGCCGCGCGGCCAGCGCGCGTTCCACCAGCGCGACGCCTTCCCCGATCAGCGCGCGGTTCCACAATCCGCGGTCCTGGTCTTCGAGCAGGATCAGGTCGCCCGAGGGCTGCACGCGTGCGGTGCGGCGCGATTCATGCAGCAGCATCAGCGCCAGCAGCCCCATGACTTCCGGTTCCGGCAGCAGTTCCACCACCAGCCGCGCCAGGCGTATGGCCTCGCCGGACAGGTCGTGCCGCGTCAGCGTATCGCCCGAAGACGCCGCGTAGCCTTCGTTGAACACCAGGTAGATCACGCGCAGCACGCTGTCGAGCCGCTGCGGCAGTTCGCCGGGCGCCGGTACCTGGTAGGGAATCTTCGCGTCGCGGATCTTGTTCTTGGCGCGCACGATGCGCTGCGCCAGCGTCGGCGGCGCGGTGAGGAAGGCGCGGGCGATTTCCTCGGTGGTCAGGCCGCAGACCTCGCGCAGCGTCAGCGCGACCTGCGCGTCGGGGGCCAGCGCCGGGTGGCAGCAGGTGAAGATCAGCCGCAGCCGGTCGTCCTCGATGTCCTCGGTTTCCGCCGCTTCGGGCGCAGGGATGTTTTCCGCGGTTTTATCGTCGAGCGCGTCGACGCGCGCATCACGGCGGATCCGGTCGATGGCTCTGAAGCGTCCGGCGGAGACCAGCCAGGCGCGCGGGTTGGCCGGCACGCCGTCGCGCGGCCACTGTTCCAGCGCGGCGCGGAAGGCTTCGTGCAGCGCTTCCTCCGCCGCGTCGAAGTCACCGAGCAGGCGCACCAGCGTGGCGAACACGCGGCGCGATTCGCTGCGGTAGATGGCGTCGATCGCGGCGCGTGCGCTACCGGCATCGGCGGCTTCGTGGCGCGGGGTTTCGCTCATCTGCGCGCAGCCAGGGGGCCGGGAACCCTGTTCAGCGCCCGGCGCGGCCTTTTTCGGCCGAGGCGATGACCAGCCGCTCGATGTCGTCGGCGGGCAGGGGTTTGCTGAACAGGTAGCCTTGGGCCTGTTCGCAGCCGTACTGCCGCAGCAGCTTCGCCTGTTCGGCGGTTTCGACGCCTTCGGCGACGACGATCCTGTTCAGCGCGTGGGCGAGCGAAATGATCGAGGTCGTGATCGACAGACTGTCGCTGTTTTTCTGCAGGTCCCGGATGAACGCGCGGTCGATCTTGATGATTGCGACGGGCAGTTTCGCCATGTAGGCCAGCGAGGAGTAGCCGGTACCGAAATCGTCAATGGCGACCTTGATGTCCATGTCTTGCAGATCGGCCAGCTTGCGGACATTGGTTTCGATGTCCTGCATGATCACGCTTTCCGTGATCTCGAGGTCGAGGCCGTGGTCCGTGGTGCCGGCCGTGCCGATGGCTTCGCGCACCGCTTCGACGAAATCGTTCTGGTTGAGCTGGATCGGCGAGACATTCACGGCGATGCGCATCGGGGCAGGGCTGTGCCTGCGCAGCCGTGCAGCCATGCGGACCGCCTCCTGGATCGCCCAGCGCCCCACCGGCAGGATCAGGCCGGTTTCCTCGAGCAGGGGAATGAAGCGGT
This sequence comes from Burkholderiales bacterium, assembly GCA_026125585.1. Classification (GTDB taxonomy): domain Bacteria; phylum Pseudomonadota; class Gammaproteobacteria; order Burkholderiales; family SG8-41. The sequence continues at coordinate 9,845 of JAHCLD010000058.1, read as the reverse complement.
CCGGCGGCACCAGCCCGTTTTCGGGGTCGTGCCAGCGGATCAGCGCCTCGACGCCGGCAATGCCGCCGTGCAGCAGATCGATTTTCGGCTGGTAATGCAGGATGAACTGGTTGCGCTCGAGCGCGCGGCGCAGCTTGCTTTCGAGCGCCAGTTGCGCCGCAACCCTGGCGTTGAGGTCGGGGGTGTAGCAGACCACGCGTTCGTATTGCCCCTTGGCCCGCTTCAGCGCGGCCTCGGCATTCTGCATCAGCGTTTCGGGCGCCGTGCCGTCGGCCGGAAAGAACGCAACCCCGGCGCGGGCCGCGAGATGCAGCGGCTTGCCGTCGGCGGTGAACGGCTCGCCCATGATCCGTTCGGTCCACTCGCGGATCCGGCCGGCGATTTCGGTGGCTTCGACGATGTCCGTATAGATCATTGCAAAAATGTCGGGGCCGATCCGCGCCGGGCTGGTGCGTTCGCCCAGCACTTTCCGCAGGCGGTCGGCGAACTGGCGCAGCACCGCGTCGCCGGCCTGGCGGCCGAAGGTGTCGTTGACGTGGCGGAAACGCTCGATGTCGGCGAGCACGACCCCGAGCGTCCCGTGGCCGTAACTGGCCTGTGCCATGGCCTGCGCGAGCCGGTCCCGGAACAGCGCGCGGTTCGGCAGATCGGTCAGCGGGTCGTGGGTGGCGAGGTAGCTGACCCGCTGCGTCTTGGCGATGTGGTCCAGCGCGAAGGACACGTCGCCGGCGGCTTCGCGCAGCAGGCGCAGCTCGTCCTCGCCGAAGGCGCCAGCCGTGTCCGCATAGATCAGCATCACCGCGTGGACGTCCCCGTCCAGCGTGAACGGCAGCGTGGCCACGGCGCAGGCGCCGAAATCCACGGCGTCGCTGTGCACCGGGCCGGGGTCGGAGCGCAGCGAAAGGTTGTTTTCCCATTGCACCTTTTTCTCGCGGATCGCCAGTTCCAGCGGGCCCTGTGCCGCACCCGCGTTCCGGCGCAGCACGGTCTGCCTTCCGGTCAGCGCCATGCCGGTGCTGGCGGCGATCGTCAGCGATTGCCGGTCCCCGGCGAGGGTGCCGACGTAGGCGACGGTGAAGCCGCCGGTTTCGGTGGCGATGCGGCAGATTTCCGCGTACAGCTCCGCTTCATCGAGGATGCGGACGATCGCCGAGTTGACGCCGGAAAGCATCGCGTAGAGCCGGGTCAGCCTTTCGATGCGCTCTTCCTGGTGGATGCGCAGCGTGATGTCGCGCACCACCGCGGTATACAGGGTCTCGCCGTGTTCGGACCGTTTCGAGATGTCGATCTCGGCGTTGAACAGCGTGCCGTCGCTGCGCCGTCCCTGCAGCCGCCGGCTCGGCGCCATCGGGCGGATGTGGTTCTCGGTCCTGCCGAATGACTGCACGTGGATCTGGTGCGCCTCGACGGCATCGGGCGGGATCAGGATGTCGAGCGGCAGGCCCATCACGTCGGCCGCGTGATGGCCGAAAATGCGTTCCGCGGCGGTGTTGAAGACGACGATGCGCTGGAATTCGTCCACCGAAATGATGGCGTCGGCGGCCATCTGCAGCACTTCGCGGTAACGCGCATCGGCCTTGCGCTGCGCATCGTGCAGCCTCGCGGCTTCGATGCCCGAGGCAGCGGCGGCGGTGAATATGCTGAGCGCCTTGATCTGTCCGGGCGTGAAGATCCGCCGCTGGCTTGTGCATGCGACGTTGATCACGCCGATCAGCCGGTGGCGGCTGATCATCGGCAGCGACAGCGCCGACTGGATGTCGGGCCTGGGGTACAGCGGCGACCATGGCGCCTCGATGGCACTGCCGTCGATGTTCAGCGGCTCGCGGCTGGCGGCGACCCAGCCGGCAATGCCGGCATCCAGGGGGATGCGCGTGCCGAGCAGATGTTCGCGGTTCTCGCCGCGCACCGCCGCGATCTGGAGATCCTTTTCGTCGCAGAGCATGATCGAGGCCTCGTCCGCTTGGAACTGCGCCACCGTGGCATCGATGATTTTCTCGAGCAGCACGCTGGAGTCGAGCGTGTAGGCCATCGCTTGGTTCAGCTCATGGATGGCCACCGTGTTGCGCAGGTCGAGGTTTTCCATGCGCAGCCGGCGCACGCCGATCGCGCGCGCGAGCACCGGCTGGATCGCCGAGAGCCGTATCGGCTTCAGCACGTAGTCGAGCGCCCCGGCCTTCATGGCGTCCACGGCGGTTTCTATGGTGCCGCGGCCGGTCATCAGCACGCCGACGATCTGCGAATCGATCTCCCGGGCGGCGGTGAGCAGCTCCACGCCGTCCATGCCCGGCATCATCAGGTCGGTCAGCAGCACATCGAAGGACGTCTGGCGCAGCGTGGCCAGCGCGTCCTGGCCGCTGGTGACGCCGATGGTGTCGTACCCCTGCAGGCGCAGCGTGTCGCGCAGGGCGCGCATCGACGCCACTTCGTCGTCGACGATCAGCAGCCGGGCGGGGGCGGGCTCCATGGCCGTTCAGGAGGCCGTGCCGCAGAGCGCAGCGAGGGCTTCCCTGACTTCGCGCAGCCTGGGCGGTTTCGGCAGCACGCGGTCCACGCCGGGCGGGATGTCGTTTTCGGCGATCAGGCGCTGTCCCCAGCCGGTGAGCAGGATGACCGGCGTCGATGCCGAGGCTTCCTTGATCGCGGCCGCCACCTTGCGTCCGTCGACGTACGGCATGCCGAGGTCGGTGATGACCGCGGCGAACGGTTCGCCCGCGGCGACGGAAGCGCGGAACGCGGCGATGCCTTCTTCGCCGCCGGTGGCCGCGAAAACCGAATGGCCGTCGGTTTCAAGCGCGTCGCGCAGCGACTTGAGCAGCACCGGATCATCGTCGACCAGCAGCAGGCGCATGTGTTCCGGCATGCCGGCGGCTGAAGCCGGCGCCGGCGCGTCGGGCACGGCCGAAGGCAGTGCGAACATGATGCGGACGGTGGTGCCGCTGCCCGGCGCGCTCTCGATTTCCAGTTCCGCGCTGTGCCGCTGCACCATGCCGAAGACCATGGCGAGGCCGAGGCCGGTGCCGCGTTCCCCCTTGGTCGTGAAAAAGGGCTCAAGGCAGCGCCGGCGGGTCTCCTCGTCCATGCCGAGTCCCTGGTCGATGACTTCGACGGCGACGGCGCCATTCTCGATGCCGGCGATGTCGGCGCGGCGGGTGCGCACCGTCAGCGTTCCGCCATCGGGCATTGCGTCGACCGCGTTGAACACCAGGTTGGTCAGCGCCTCGCGGATTTCGCTTTCCACGCCCATCACCGGCGGCAGGCCGCTGCCCAGCTCGGCGGTGGCGCGAACGACGACGCCTTTCTGCATCGGCATGTCCATCCAGCGCGCGCGCGTGAGATCGAGCACTTGCGGCACGATCTGGTTCAGGTGCACCGGGCTCAACGTGAGCTGCGTCTCGCGCTTGCGGTAGAACTCGCGCATGCGCGCCACCGTCTGCGCGACGTCGTCGACCGCGCGCAGGATGGTTTCGAGGTAGCCGCGGGCGCGGTCGCTGAGGTTTTTTTCGGTCTCCAGCAGCGACTCGGTATAGAGCGACACCGGCGACAGGGCGTTGTTGATGTCGTGGGCAATGCCGCTCGCCATCTGGCCCAGCGCACGCAGGCGTTCCTCCTGCATTACCGCCTGCTGGGTCTGGCGCAGGTCGTCATAGGCCTGCTGCAGCGCCCCGTACAGCCGGGCCTGGCCCGCGCCGAGCGCGACATGTTCGCTCAACTGGCGCAGGAATTCGCACTCGATGCTGGTGAAGCCGCGGTCGCCGCGCCGGGCGGTGACCAGGATTCCGAAGACGCGGCTTTCCGAGCGCAGCGGCGCCAGCACCAGCGCGCGCAACCCGGCGCCGGCGAGCCGTTCGGGGAAGGGAAAGCGCACGCCGCCGATGTCCGGTTCGTAGACCAGATCGCCGCGCATGCAGCGGGAGAGCCCGTTGTTGTCGACGCCGAAGGCGGTTTGTTCGTTCAGCGCCATCGCCTGCGCCAGCGGTTCGCTTTTGAGGCCGATGCGCTCGACCCGCAGCGCGTCGGCCTGCGGATCGTGCAGCGCGATGCAGCAGAAGTCGACCGGCAGGCTGTCCTCCAGCGTGCGCACGACCACCTGGAAGATGCTGTTGAGGTCAAGGCGCTCGCCGATGGAACGCGTAATCTGGTCGAGTAGGTTCATGTGCTCGAGCTGCTGGCGGACGCGGTTTTCCGCCTGTTCGGCGCGCTCTAGGTTGCTGCGCAGCTGTTTTTCGCTTTCGTGCAGATCGGTGATTTTCGACACCAGCGCGTCCGCCATGGCATCGAAGGATTCGGAGACGGCGCCGATCTCGTCGCGCGCATACGGCCTGCCGCAGCGCGCGCCGAGGTCGCCCGCCTGCATCCGGCCGGCGGTTCGCGCCAGGCGGAGCAGCGGGCGCCGGACCAGCAGGTCGCCGAGCGCCCACGCCAGCCCCAGCGCGACCAGAGCGATGGCGGCGAGCAGCAACAGGTTGCGTTTCAGCGCCTGGATGGAAGGCGCAGTCAGCGTATCGCGGGGGACGCTGATGCTGAGCGTCAGTCCGGTCTTTCCGATCGGCGCAAAGCCGTGCACCCGCTGCACATTGTCCGTGCCCGGTGCCTCGAAATGCCCGGTTCCGGACGACAGGGCCTGTCCGAGTGGCGTGTTGCCGAAAATCCTGCCGGTCAGGCTTTCGGGGTCCGGCCAGCGAAACACGACGCGGGCATCCCGGTCCCACCAGGTGATTGTGGTGCCTTCATCGATCCATGCGGCGATGGTGTTTTTTGAGATGCGGCTGAGATTGACCGTCGCCGAAAGCACGGCAGTGGGGTTGCCGCCGGCATCGCGGACGGCCAGCGCCACGGGCAGGATGTGGTTGCCCGAAGTGAGCGCCGTGACCGGCTGCCCGAGGATTACGTCCCTGGCGGCAAGGGCCCGGGCGAAGTAGTCCCGGTTCACCACGTTCACGTCTGTCGGGCCGGGAATGGCCCGGCAGACGATGTTACCGGCCAGCGTGATGCCGAAGGCATTGCCGACCTGGGTATGCGCGGCGGCGAGTACGGCCAGTTGTTCGGAGCAGCGCGGGGCTTGAAGGCTGGCGACGGGAGGCGTGAGCGCCATTGACTTCAGCAGCAGTGTCGCGCCGCGGATTTCGCGGTCGATATCCAGGGCTTCCGCCTGGGCCTGGGCGCGCAGTTCGTTACGCGTCCGGGCGATCTGCTCCTCGCTGGAATGCCAAGCGTCGTATACCACCAGTCCGGCTACTGGCAACATGCAGGCGACTGCGAGCAACAGCAGGCGTGCGCGAATGCCAGCAATGCTTCCCATCTGTTCCTCCCGACTGTGGTTGCACGGGATGCCGGTCCAGAGGTTTCCGACTCCAGACAGGGCAAAGAGCAGTACCGGTAAATACTGCGCTGTCCATTGGTAAAGTTAATGTCATTATTCTGACGTATTTCCTTTTATTATCAATGGCTTCTTGCGTGATATGGACTCATTCTCCAAATTTGAATAAAACCATATTTTAGGCATGGTCATCATCGGGCGGCACAACGCCCTGCCGCGCCCGGCCGGAATTGCCGCGGATGCGGCGTGAAGTCAGTCCGGCTTGATGCCGGCGTCGGCAACCACTTTTTTCCAGCGCGCCAGTTCGCTGCGGATCATGCCGCCCATCTGCTGCGGCGTGGTCCAGGTCGGCACCATGCCGATGCTTTCGAGGTGCTTCACCACGCCGGGATCCTCGACGGCGCGCTTCATTTCGGCGTTGACCTTTTTCACGACATGCGTCGGCGTGCCGGCCGGTCCGAGGAAGCCGTACCAGGTGGTGTTGTTGAAGCCGGGATAGGTTTCGGCGATAGCCGGGATGTCGGGCAGGGTTTTCAGCCGCTCGGGGTGGCCGATGGCGATGGCGCGCGCGCGGCCGGCAGCCATGTGCGGCTGCCAGGGCGCGCCGCCGCCGAAGATCGCCTGCACGCGGCCGGCCAGCAGGTCGGCCGTCGCCGCGCCGCCGCCCTTGTACGGCACATGGGTGAATTTCGCACCGGTCAGCGCAGTCAGCAGTTCCATGCCAAGGTGGTTGGGCGTGCCGGTGCCGGGCGAGGCGAAATTGATCTTGCCCGGCTGCGCCTTGGCGAGATCGACCAGTTCCTTCACGCTTTTTGCCGGCACCGAGGGATGCACGACGATCAGGAAGGGGACGTAGACGCCGACGCCGATCGGCGTGAAGTCCTTGACCGGGTCGTAGGCGAGTTTGCTGCCGAAGGCGGCGCTGACCACCAGTCCGCCGGAAGTGCCGAGCACCAGCGTGTAGCCGTCAGGCGTCGCCTTGGCTGCGAGTCCGTGGCCGAGGGTCGATCCCGCGCCGGGGCGGTTGTCGATGACGATGGTGGTGTTGAATTTTTCACCGAACCAGCCGGCGAATGCGCGCGCCGTGGGGTCGGTGGTGCCGCCCGGCGGATAGGGCACGATGATGCGGACGGGCCTGAGGGGCCAATCCGCTGTGGCGGCCTGCGTGGCCGGGAGCAGGAGCAGTGCGCATGCCAATGGCACGCAGGTCCATCGTGTCACGTTCATCGGATCTCCTCCACCGCTGTGGTTGAAGTGCGTCGCGGTTCAGGCAGATTCTAGTGCCAATGTCGCAGATGTGGCATCTGTAAATCCGCGCGGATGGAAGAAAGCGAAAAATGCCAATGTGAACAAGGCATTGGCCGGTTTTCGGCAGGCCGGCCTGCCGTCCGGAATGGTTACAATGCGCGGACCGGTGCGTGCTCACGGCGGCGGTGAATGCATGTCGGGCGCGCCGGCACGGGGGAATCATGGATCGTCTTCGGGGCTTTTCACGCGGACTGCTGATCGCACTGGTCGCGCTGGCCTCCGGCTGCGCCACCAACACCATCACCGGACGCAGCCAACTGATGCTGATGTCCGAAGATTCGGCCATCCAGGGCGCGGTGTCGGCCTATTCGAGCATGATCGGGGAGTTCTCGAAGAAGAACCGGGTGGAGGTCGCCTCGCCGCGCGTCACCCGCGTGCGCGAGATCACCAACCGCCTGATCGCGGAGGCGGTGCGCTTCCGTCCGGATTCCGCGAACTGGGGCTGGGAGGTGCAGGTCATCGACGAGCCGAAGACGGTCAATGCCTTCTGCATGGCCGGCGGCAAGATGGGCATCTATACCGGCTTCTGGGAAAAGCTGAAGGCGACCGACGACGAGATCGCGAACGTGATGGGCCACGAAATCGGCCATGCGCTGGCGAGCCACACCCGCGAAAAGATGTCGATGGCGATGACCGTGGGCGTCAGCACCGCGCTGCTGTCGGTGCTGGCGAGCTCGCGCAATTCGAATGACCCCGCCGCCTATCAGCGCACCCAGAACACCATGGCGATGGCTGCGGCGCTGGCGATCACGCTGCCCAACAGCCGGGAGGCCGAGACCGAGGCCGACCAGATCGGCATCGAACTCGCGGCGCGCGCGGGTTTCGATCCGCGCGCGGCAGTCACCCTGTGGGAAAAGATGGCCAAGGAGGGCGGCAGTTCCGCGGAGTTTTTCTCGACGCACCCGTCGCCGGAGAATCGCGCGCAGCGGTTGCAGGCGCTGGTGGCGAAGGTTGATCCGTTGTATCAGGCGGCAAGATCCGGCAGGGTCGCGGGGCCGTTGCCGGATTTCCTCGGCATGGTCAACGAGCGCCCGGTCGGTGGCGTGTCGCGCGAGGAGTATGTGGCGCGGGTCGCCGCGGAGCCCGAAGTGATGACTTTTGTCGCGGAAGAGTTCGAGCGTTTCCGCAAGGGCGAGGCGGTGTTCAACTGCACCACGGAATGCGTGTTCGCCTACGGCTACCATCGCGGCGGCTGGAAAATACTGCATGAGAAGGGGCAGTGGCGCGAATTGGCGGTGGCCGTGATCAAGGTCGGCTACTTCAACGACCTGTCGTACTTCCTGCTCGGCGAGGCGGCGACCGGGCTCGGGTTCCACGAGGTCGCGAAAACCTATTACACGCGGGCGCTGGCAGCACGCAAGGCGGGCAGAACCTGCGAAGGGATGTTCAATACCTGCGGCGATTTTGCGGTTGCCGAACGGATTGTTGCGGTGTTGGGTGATGCTGCCAGCAGTGAGACTGCGGTGCAGTCAAAAAATATCAATAAAAACAATTAATTAAAAATCCGGGAGATCTACTCCCGGATTTCTCCACAGATTCCCGCCTATTTTTCGCGCAGGGCGCGCGCATGTTTTGCCGCCGGCCGGTCCCAGCATTTCTGCAGCCAGGCGTGGAGGTTGGCCCATTTGCTGATGTCGATCGACAATGCGCGGTAAAGCGCGCTGGCGACGTTGAGATCGCCGACCGAGAAAGCCGGCCCGGCGAGCCAGGGAGCCTTGCCCAGCGCGGCATCGAGCACGTCGAAGGCCGGTGCGACTTCCAGCCAGGCTTTTTCCGCAACCGCGGGTTTGCGCTCGGCTTCGGGCATAGCCACGGTGTGGCGAACGTAATTGACGATCTGGCGGTCGAGCAGGTCGGTTTCCCACAGACTCCACTGCCAGCACAGCGCCTCGAGTTTCGGGTCGGACGGGTAGAGCGCGCTCTTGTGTTTCTTCGCAAGGTACATGTTGATCGCCATCGATTCCGACAGGATGAAGCCGTCGTCGTCGATGGTCGGCACCCGGCCGCCGGCGTTGAGCGCGCGGTAATCCGCGGTTTTGGTTTCCGGCGAGCGCGGCAGCCAGTCCCTGTGTTCGTATTTCAGGCCGAGTTCGGCGGCCATCCAGATGACGCGGAGGCCGCGAGAATTTGCGGAGCCGTAAAGAATGAGCATGGTGTCGTCCGTATATGAGATGAGGGTGATCGAAGTCCGGGCCGGGACTGATGATTATCGCGACCGGGAGCCAGCCGCACTATACCGCGTGCGGGGGCCGGGACAGGCGGCGTGCGATATGTGGACTGGTTGCGCGGAGCGCGCCGCGGATGCGTGCATCGCGCGGCCGTGCCGATGGTGACACGCTGCATGCAGTCCGGACCGGTGGCAGCGACCGATCGTGGAGGGATGTCTTCCGCGATCCGGCGCGGTTCGGTATTCTCACGCGATATCCGGCGGGAGCGGGCTTCCCCGGTGCGCAGGATGTTCGTTCGCGAGGACTATATTGGACAAGACGGCAGTCAAGGTATTGCGGGTGTTCGAATACATGTGCGGGCAGGACTCGCCGCTGGGCGTGAGCACGATCGCCGGCAAAATGCATCTGACCAAAAGCAACGTCCATCGCATCCTGCGGACGCTTGTGAGCCTCGATTACGTCGAGCAGCTGGACAGCGGACTCTACCGCCCGACGCTGAAGGTCTGGGAGTTGGGCACGCTGATTGTGAGCCGTCAGGATTTCCTGCAGGTCGCCAAGCCCCATCTGCGGGCGCTTAACCAGCTGACCGGCGAATCGATCTATCTGGCCACCCTGAACGGTTCGGAAGTCGTCTATCTGGACGTGCTCGACAGCAAGTTTCCGATCCGCATCAACGCGGCGATCGGCGGCACGGCGCCGCCGCATGCCAGTGCAAGCGGCAGGCTGCTGCTGGCCTACAATCCGGCATTCGCGGAGAAATATCTCGAAAAGGCGCTGGAAAAATATACGGTGAAAACCCTTGTGCGGCTGCCGGAAGTGAAGCGCCGGCTGGAATCGATCCGCCAGGCGGGTTATTCGATCAACGACGGTGAATGGCGCGAGGGGGTGTGCGGCGTCGCGGCCCCCATTCACAATGCGCACCAGTTGGGCGTGGCCGCCATCGGCATCACCACGTTGAAGGAAAGGGCCGGCAAGCAGGCCATGAAGCGGTTCACCACGATGCTCCGCGACGTGGCGCTGCGCATTTCAAGGGAGCTGGGTTATCGGGGGGA
>JAHCLD010000057.1 GCA_026125585.1 Burkholderiales bacterium | reverse complement strand
GCATTTCCACAGCTGGACGCATTATTTCTGGCAGGCCGAGGAAATGTGGCCGGACCTGTTCTGCCAGATCCATCCGGACAAGGCGGCGGCCCTCGGCATCGCGGACGGGGAAAAAGTGCACATCGAAACCGGTCACGGCGCGATCGACGCCGTGGCCTGGGTGAGCACCGGCATCCGTCCGGACGCCGTGTTCGTTCCCATCGGCTGGGGCGAGCGCCAGCCCTACCATCCTTGGCGTTCGGTGAACTTCCTCACCGACAAGACCCAGCGGGACCCGGTCTCGGACCAGACCAATCTCAAGTCGCTGCTGTGCCGCGTCTCCCGCGCCGCAACCTGAACAAACCGGACAAACGGCCCCTCAGCGAGGACCGGCCGTGAAACGCGACAGAAGATCGTGGTTCCGGATGCTGATCCGGCGGTAGCGCATCGATAACGCGCCGCATTTCGCCATGCGGCCCAGAATGCGCGTGGCCGTCTGGCGCTGGACGCCGGTCAGATCGGCGATTTCCTGGTGGGTCAGCCCGATGGATGGCTCCGGACCGTCTCCGGAACCGTGATAACGGGCCGCAAGATTGACCAGCAGTTTCGCGATGCGCGTCTCGGCGTCATCGGCCGCGAAATAGACGAGCCGGTTCGCCAGCATGCCCAGCCGGAACGCCACGATCTGCACCAGCAACTGGGATACCTCCGGCCGCGAGCCGAGGAAATTCCGGAAGCTGCCGCTCGACATCCTGGCGATCTCGCAGGGCTCGCAGGTTTCGACGCTGACCATGCGTCCCTTGCGCTGCGGCGACTCGAGCAGGCCGAAAACCTCGCCGGGAAATCCGAACCACAGGATGATTTCACGCCCGTCAGGCGTGAACTTGCACGTCTTGGTGCGTCCGGAGAGCAGAAAATGGACGGTATCCCCCGGATCGCTGACGCAATACACAAAAGCGCCCTTGCCCAGCCGATACCGCGTCGCCTGCGCCATCAGCGCCGCCCGCGTCGTTTCGTCGAGCCTGCCAAGGAAATCGGTCGTGGCCACCATATTCCTTCTCCTCCAACCGTCGGCGGACCGCCCGGCCATCGGGGAATCCTTTTGAGTCGATTGTAATCCAGGCGACAGACTCCGCCGATGGGGGCGACAAAAAATCCGGGCATCGGGTCCGTCATCGCCGGACCATTCACCGAGGAGCCCAGCGCACCATGACCACCCCATCCGTTCCGCGCGGCCTGGACGGCGTCGTCGTCGACGAGACCGCGGTTTGTCTCGCCGACAAACAGACCGACCGCCTCTACTACCGCGGCTACGCCATCGAGGAACTGGCGGCGCATGCCGGTTACGAAGAAGTTTTCCATCTCGTGACCGCCGGAGAACTGCCGGACGAGCGTCAGCTTGCCGCCCAGCGCGAGAAGCTGCAGCAGGCCAGGGCGCTGCCGGCGGCGCTCGCGGAAATGCTCGAACGCGTGCCCCGGGACTGCCATCCGATGGACGTGCTGCGGACCGGGTGCTCCATGCTCGGCAACCTCGAGCCCGAGACCAAGGACAATGACCTCGCCGCCGTCGGCGTCCGGCTCTCCGCCTGCCTGCCCTCGATGCTGTTCTACTGGCACCACTTTCACGCCTCGGGCAAGCGCATCGACACCGACACCGGCGAGTCCGGCCTCGCGGCGCACATCCTGCACCTGCTGCACGGGCGGTCTCCGTCGGAGCTGGCCCGCCGGGCGATGGAAGCCAACCTGGTCGTCTACGCCGAGCACGATTTCAACGCCTCGACCTTCGCCGCCCGCGTGGCCGCCTCAACGCTGACGGACGCACACTCGGCCTTCGTCGCCGCCATCGGGACGCTGCGCGGCGCGCTGCACGGCAGCGCCAACGCCGCGGTGCTGCGCTTCCTGGAAAAATTCGAATCGCCCGACGCCGCCGAAAAGACGGCGCTGGAAATGCTGGCCCAGAAAAAACGCATCCCGGGGTTCGGGCAACGCGCCTACTCCAAATCCGATCCGCGCAACGCGATCAACCGCGAATGGGCGAAAAAGCTGGCGGCCGGAAACGGCAGCGGCAGGCTCTACGACATCGCCGAGCGGGTTGAAGGCACTCTGCTGCGCGAGCGCGGCATGTTCGCCAACCTCGACTACTACACCGCGCTGATCTACAAGGACTGCGGCCTGCCGGTCGCGCTGTTTCCGCCGATGTTCCTGCTCGCGCGCGTGAGCGGCCTCGTCGCCCACATCGCCGAGCAGCGCGCGAACAACCGGATCATCCATCCGAGTTCGCGCTACACGGGGCCGGCGCCGCGGCCGTTCGTCCCCCTGCCCGGCCGCAAGGCCGCGGCCCGGGACGCCTGAAAGGGAACAGGATGAAATTCGAGCGACAGATCCAGGAATACGCCGCCCGCGCGGAGCGCGCGATGGCGATGGGCGGGCCGGCAAAGCTGGACAAGCGCAAGCAATCCGGGATTCTCAACGTGCGCGAGCGCATCGACCGGCTGCTCGATCCCGGCAGCTTCCGGGAATCGGGGCTTTTCGGCGTCTCGTACCTGCCGGAGATGCGCGAATCCACACCCTGCGACGGCAAGGTGACGGGCTTCGGCAGGGTCTCCGGAAGACGCGTCGGCGTGGTCGGCTACGACTTCACCGTCAAGGGCTCGTCGTCCAGCTACACCAACAACCGCAAAATGGCGCACGTCAAGGAAATCGGCGGCAAGCGCGGCTTCCCGGTGGTGTTTCTCGGCGAATCCACCGGCGTGCGCATGCCCGACATCATGGGCGAAGGCATGGGCATGAATTTCGAGGGCCCGCGCTTCCTGCGCATACGCGAGGCGCCGTGGGTCGCGGCCATCATGGGCAATGCGTTCGGATCCTCCGCCTGGCATGCCTGCTGCGCGGACTTCTGCGTCATGCGCAAGAACTCCGTCATGGCCGTGGCAAGCCCGGGCGTGGTTTCGATGGCGCTCGGACGCCAGGTCACGCCGGAGGAACTCGGCGGCTGGCAGGTGCTGGCCGAACACTCCGGCTTCGCCGACAGAGTGGTGGACACGGACGAACAGGTCATCGACACCATCAAGCGGTTCCTGTCCTACCTGCCCACCAACAACCGCGAAGCGCCACCGGTCGCCGAAGTGCCGCCCGGCTCCGACGATCCGGCCAAGGGCATCCTCGAACTCATTCCGGAATCACCCGCGCAGGTCTACGACGTGCGGAAAATCATTGCCGCCTTCGTGGACAGGGACAGCTTCTTCGAGGTGAAGGACCGCTTCGGCCGCAGCATCACCACGGGGCTCGCCCGGCTCGACGGCCGCACCGTCGGGATCGTCGCCAACAATCCGCTGTTCAAGGGCGGCTCGATGGATGCCGAAGCCTGCAGCAAGGCGACGGATTTCATCGTGCTGTGCGATTCGTTCAACATTCCGCTGGTGTTCCTGCACGACCAGCCCGGCTTCCTGATCGGGCCCGACTCCGAGAAAAGGGGCGTCATCGGCAAGGTCATCAACTGGATGAACGCCCTGCTGCAGGTCACCGTGCCGCGCATCAGCATCATCCTGCGCAAAAGCTACGGCCGCGGCTTCATCAACATGGGCGGCGCCGGCACGGCCGACGAGATCGCGGCATGGTGGACCGCGGAAGTGAGTTTCATGAACCCGCGCACCGCCGTGTCCGTGGTGCACGGCATCAAGGAAGAGGACGACCCGGAGCGCTTCAACGACCTGCTCGGGAAAATGGCGCGCAACGGAAGCGCCTACGACCTGGCGGCGGTCTACGGCGTCAAGGAAGTGCTCGACCCCCGCGACACGCGCGAATACCTGAAGGAGGCGCTCGACGTGCATGCCCTGCGCCTGTCGGGCGGCATCGGCCAGCACAGGCTCGCCAACTGGCCGACCAGCTACTGACGGCGGCGGACGGAGCCCCGGATGAAGATCAGCAGGGTCGAGGCGATTCCAGTCTGGTTCAAGCCGAGCGGCGAGTACCACGCGCTGTTCGGCTCGAACAAGAAAAAGGGAACGATGGTCCACGCCCGGGAAACCTGGTTCGCGAACATCGAATACAAGGAGAACGTCTTCGTCAAGATCACCACCGACGAAGGCATCACCGGCTGGGGCGAGGCCTGCGCCCATCCCGTCACCAGCGAGACGCAGGCCGGCATCCTCGCCACCGTGGAACTGTTCGGGCGCCTGATCCAGGGCCGCGACCCGTTCGCGATCGGCGCCATCCACGAAGCGCTCGACAACCTGTTCCTGCAGGGCAACAACGGCGCGCGCAGCGCCATCGACATCGCCCTCTACGACATCATGGGCAAGGCCTCGGGGCAGCCGGTCTACAACCTGCTCGGCGGCGCGTACCAGACCCGTTTCGGCAAGCTCGCGACGACCCCGCGCTCCGATCCGAAACGCATGGCCGATCATGCGCGCGCGCTGCTCAGGCGCGGCTACACCGCGTTCGAGCCCAAGATGACCGGCCACCTCGAATCGCTGGACGCCGACGCCGACCGGCTCGAAGCCATACTCGACGCGGTGCCGAAGTCCTGTCCCGTGATCGCCGACCCCAACCAGATGTGGGGCACCGCCAAGGACACGATCAACCTGCTGGACCGGCGGTTCCGCGGCGCCGGCAACCTCGCCATCGAGCAGCCGGTGTGGGGCCACGATCTCAACGGACTGGCGTCGATCACGCAGGCCGTGCCGCACAGGATCGTCGCCGACGAGGCGATCCAGAACCTTTCCACGATGGTCCGCATCGCCTCGGGGCGCTACGCGGACATGGTCAGCCTAAAGCTCGGCAAATGCGGCGGCTTCTGGAAGTCGGTGCAGATGATGCGCATCGCGGAGGCGGCCGGACTGCCCGTGCGCATCGACTGGACCCAGGGCAGCCACCTGCTCGACACCGCGACCGGCCACCTGCACGCCGCGGTGCGCATCGTCGGCTGCGATCCCGGCATGGACTATCAGTTGCGCATCGAAGACAGACCCGTGAAGGAAGGCGGCGTCACACAGGACAGGGACGGCCGTTTCGTCATGCCGTCCGCGCCGGGCCTGGGCCTCACGGTGGACGAAAAACTCATCCGGAAACTTTCGCAACGCCGCTAACAGTCGACCAGAAAATCTGGCCAAAACCACACGTCTTCACGACGGTTCAATGGAGGAGAAATGGCAATGATCCCGAACGGTTTCAGAATGCTTGTCGCCGGATTCGTTCTCTTTGGTTCAGCCGCTGCCGCCGCCCAGGGCTATCCGGCAAAACCCATCCGCATCATCGTCCCGTTCCCGGCAGCAGGCGGCACCGACCTGATGGCCAGGACGATGGGCGACAAAATCAGCGCCGCGCTGGGGCAGCAGACCCTGGTGGACAACCGCACGGGCGCCGGCGGCACGCTGGGCTCCGATCTCGCCGCCAAGGCCGCGCCCGACGGATACACCCTGCTCGTCACCTCCTCGAGCGCGCTGGTCATCGGCCCCAGCCTGATGAAGAAGGCGCCATACGATCCGCTGCGGAGCTTCTCCCCGGTCATGATCATCAGCTCCGCGCCGAACGTCCTGGTCATCCACCCGTCGGTGCCGGCGAAAAATGTCCGCGAGCTCATCACGCTGGCCCGGCAGCGCCCCGGCGTGTTCAACTACGCGTCGAACGGCGCCGGAACGCTGAGCCACCTCACCGGCGAACTGTTCAACCAGCGCGCCGGCGTCAAGATGATGCACGTCCCCTACAGGGGCGGCCCCCCGGCGGTGACCGACACCATGGCGGGCAACGTCTCCCTGCTGTTCTCGGCCTATCCCACGGTTTCCACGCAAGTCCAGAGCAGGCGCCTGCGGGCGCTGGCGGTGACCAGCCTCAAACGCGCGTCGATCGCGCCCGATCTGCCGAGCATCGCCGAAACGCTGCCGGGATTCGAATCGAACCAATGGTGGGGCATGTTCGGTCCCGCGGGCATGCCCCCCGAAGTGATCGGCAAGCTGAACGGCGTGCTGCAGCAGGCCCTGACCATGGCCGACGTGCGCAAGCGTCTCGCGGCGGATGCGGCCGAGCCGGTCGGCGGCAGTGCCGCCGACTGCGAGAAATTCCTGCGCGAAGATTTCGAGAAGTGGCGCAAGGTCATCAAGGACGCCGGCGTGGAGCCCAGTTAAGCGACGGCAAGACCGGCGGGAATAATCCCGGCACCGGCACTGTTCGCGGAAGGTCGTTCATGGTGTGAAGGAAATTCTGCCCGCAACCGGCGGCCCGGTTTCGTGCCACACTGCGGCCGCAGGACGACCGATCACCGATTGCCCGAACCCGACCCGAAGGAGAACCGAGATGAAAAAGCTGATTGCAACGGTCTTTGCCGCCGCAACGCTGTTGGCCAGCGGCACCGCGCTGGCCTTTCACTGCCCGGCGGACATGAAAAAAATCGACGAAGCGATATCGAAGAACCCGAAGCTCTCCGCCGAGCAGACGGCCGAAGTGAAGAAATTCCGCAGCGAAGGCGAAGCCCTGCACAAGGCCGGCAAACACCAGGCCTCGGTCGACACGCTGGCGAAGGCGATGAAAATCCTCGCCATCAAGTAGACTGCGGCAGCTTGCCGCCACCGATCCCCGCCGTTCAGGCGGGGATTTTTTCGTACACCACCGCGTCGCCGACGTGGATGACCCCGCTGTCGAGCACGCGCGCGATGATGCCGCCATGCCCGCGCATCGCGTTGTAGCCGCCAACACCAAGCACCTCCTCCATCCGCGAACAGGGCTCGCACAGCCCCGTACCCTCGAACAGCACGCCGCCGACGCGGAAACGTTCATCGTGCAGCGCCAGCAGGTTGATGCCCGAGACCACGAGGTTGCGGCGGAGCAGCGCGGGGTCGACCGCGTCGCGTCCGAGCAGTTGCGCCACCACGTCGAGATGCTCGCGCTGGATCAGCGTGACCTGGCGCTTGCCGCCAGCGCGGCTCGCCTTGTGGTCGCCGGCGAGGCCGTGGTCGGCGATCACCTCGGCGTGGTTGAAGGATTGCAGCGGTGCGCGACGTGCGGGACGCAGGCCGATCCATTCGAGCTTGCCTGTGCGATGGAAGGTTTCCATCAGGGTGCGGAGGGGGCTTTCAGAGTTCAGTTTGGGCATGGGTCAAGACGAGCTGATTGGCAATGATGCAGAGAACAAATAATAACCATTTGATTTTATTTATATATTTTGCATTCTTCTTTGTGATTGAAAAATTGCATACGAACATCGATCAGGAAAACCCCAAACAGATCTGACTACCCGATGATTCTTTACTGCGCACAAAATTACGGCCTATCATGGGGCACCCGATCAGCGCAAAACGTCAACCGATACCAATGCGCGCGCCGCTCGTTACCCATATCCAAGTCCAACGTAAGTCATTGCTCAAAGTTGCGCTATACAGCACCGAATCCTTTGGGCTGTGCCTTCTCGGGCTTTGGTTGTTCTACAACAACATCTCGCTTTTCGGCAAAGTGCTCGTTAGTGGTGCGTTTGCCTCATTTGTCTTTGTCGTAGGAGCGCTCATGGTTCTGTTTATGAGTTACTCCACGTTAAAGAACGCAGAGGGAGACGCCCTTGAGAAAGACCAAGGCATCTAACTCTGGGGAGAACGGACAAGCTGCCTGCGCGGTAAGAATAAATATAGGCTCAGCGTAAGTTTTGTCATGTGGTGGTTTTGTGCCGTTGATTCTAAAACTTACACTGAGCCTATTTATTCGGGTGGCTGCTTGTCGGCGGACTGATTGTCTGCTTGGTGCTGGTGCATTTTCTGATGAAGCTGGTGCGGCGGCATATTGATCGGATGGTGGGGTTGGAGCAGTGAAAATCATCGATTCCATCCGCATGAGCCGAAGACTTACACCGAGCCGCTAGAGTTTGACGGTTTGCAGTTTACTATTTTCATATATATAATCAGGGGCTTACAGTATTAGTATTCTTTTCTGTTTAAACGACAGAAGGACACTGGTAGCCTACGAAGTCTGTTTCATTTCGCATTGAGGGGGGCCTGTGAGTTGGTGTGACAAATTGGCATCCACGCCAGCGATTGGCTTCCAATTCACCCCGCACTACCAATCTGGCGATTCAATCCTTCATGCACTCGGACCGCTGTTTGATAAACAGCATAAGGGGCTGAAGCAACGTTTCACGATTGAAGTCCACGAATCGTTCCGAGTCCAATTCGTCATGGAAGAAGGCTTTCAATACTTCTTCGATGCCAGTAAGGTAGTTGTGGAATTCAAGCATCGGCTACGCGTAAAGGCACAAAGCGGCGGTCCGCCTACCGCCCAACTGATCACGACTCCGCGTCCTTACACTGAATTGCTGCCAGAAGTAGTAGGAAGAGCGATCGAAGCTGTCGAACTCGTGTACGCAAAGGCCCGGACGCTCAAGCGTATCGGCATAGTGACCACAACGTCCCTCGCCCTTGGTGACGCGCCTCCCGGCATTGGTCGCTTTCTTAACTACATCGGCCATCCTTGGAGTGGCAAGATGGATTTTTTCAACATGAATTTGATGACTGTCCTTGCGGAGACAGATGAGCACAAGGATCTATGCCTCCACACTTTTAATAAGCCTGAGGACGACGAGCAGTTGCCCTCAGTCAAGCTGGATTGGCTCCGTGAATATAAAATACAAAGACAAGCCACTTCGGATGTCCTGAAAAAGCAAGCTTCTGTCGCACAAGAAAGTGCCTTGAAATATTTTGAGGAAATCGGTGAAGGGGGTAGGTTCGATGAATACATCAACCGCAACACAAAGTAACACCTCGACAGACCAGCAATTTCCTCAAGGTTTCGCCGATGTCGATAAGTTCATCGCGTCGGCTTCATCAACGCCCCCTAAGAGCACTCCCACTTCACCCAACATCGAATTCCCAGAATTTCGGGACACTGCCGCATCCGTATCGGCTCATGCTGCGCGGACCGCAGCCCGCCTGAATGCTTCAAAGATTTCGGATGAAGAGTATCAAGCTTGGCGCAAGGAGCGGCAAGAGTTGGTAAAAAAGGAAGTCGCCGGCACCCTCACTCGCCGCGAAGAGACACGACTAAGTTATGTCCGATGGTCCCTCGATCGAATCGAAGATGCCCGTCACGGCGAGGATCTAGATCGTCTAGAAGAAAGAATCAGTCGCTACGAATCGTTTCTTAACAAACTGGATAATTTCAGAGAAAGTCTCGAACGCGTTCGTCTTCAACGCAGATGAGTGGATCTGAACAGTCGCCAAGGCACACTCCTAGTGTGCGTCCCGGCAATCTGCCGGTTCGATCCGATGAGCGAACTTCGCTCGTCGTGCGCAGCCCGGTCCAACCCGGACTCCACTACCGAGAATACAAGCAGGATCTTCGAAGAGATTTTTTCAGGTCATGCGCCTACTGCTCAATGACAGAATCTGAAGGGAAGGCAATCCGCTTCACCATTGACCATTACGAGCCGGAGCATTCACGCCCCGATCTGGTCAACGATTACAGCAATTTGATGTATTCATGCGACACCTGTAACAGCTTTAAAACGGATTGGGACCCACCTGCCGAGGCTAGAGCCGATGGACATAAATTCTTCAGGCCAGATGAAGAACTACGCGGCACCCATTTTGAGGGCACCGGCAGGCACATTACTGGCAAGACAACGACCGGCACGTTCACGATTCAGGTGCTAGACCTAAATCGTCATGCCTTGAAAGTAATACGTGACCTAAGGCGACGCCTCGTAGAAACAGATAAATATGTCGTAGAAGGAATCATGGCGTTACGCGGCTACCCGCTCGATTCACTACCCCCTGAGATTCGACATAAGACACGAGAAAGTGTCAATGAAGCAATGGCAACTGCTGAAGAACTAGTTGAAGAAATTGACGCACTTCTTCGAGAATACGCCGGATCGCCATTGGTCGATCCAGATGATGAAAAAACCGAACGAGCCATTACTCGCGCAAAAAGCATGAAGGAATACGCGGGGATGTATCCCGGAAAGGTCTGGCGTGCACCGCGGGCCCCCCGGAAAAAGAAGAAATAGCTCCTCCCGATTTCCTCAAATTAAAAACGCCCACCGACTCCCGCCGGTGGGCGTTTTTAATGAATCGCCGTTGCTGAATCCTACCTCTTCTTTTTCTTAATCTTCATCCCCACCATGTCCTCCGCCCGCACCCACTGATCGAACTGCTTCTCGGTCAGGTGACCCAGTTCGATTGCGGACTGTTTCAGCGTCAGGCCCTTCTTGTGCGCGTTCTTGGCGATGGCCGCGGCCTTGGCATAGCCGATGTGCGGGTTCAGCGCGGTGACCAGCATCAGCGATTCGTTGGTGAGCTGGCCGATGCGCGCGAGGTTGGGTTCGATGCCGACCGCGCAGTGCTCCTCGAAGTTCTCGCAGGCGTGCGCCAGCAGGTGGGCGCTGTGCATGAAGTTGCGGATCACCATCGGGCGGAACACGTTCAGTTCGAAGTTGCCCATCGCGCCGCCGACGTTGATCGCGGTGTCGTTGCCGAAGACCTGGCAGCAGACCATGGTCATCGACTCCGACTGCGTCGGGTTGACCTTGCCCGGCATGATCGAGGAGCCCGGCTCGTTCTCCGGGATGCTCAACTCGCCGATGCCGCAGCGCGGACCGCTGGACAGCCAGCGGATGTCGTTGGCGATTTTCATGAGCGACGCGGCCAGCGTCTTCAGCGCGCCGTGGGCGGCAACGACGCCGTCGCAGGAGCCCAGCGCCTCGAACTTGTTGGGCGCGGTGACGAAGGGCAGGCCGGTCAGCTTCTTCAGTTGCGCGGCGACGTCCTTCGCGAATTTCGGGTGCGCGTTGAGGCCGGTGCCGACCGCGGTGCCGCCGAGCGCGAGCTCGCACAGGTGCGGCAGCGCGGCGTCGATGTGCTGCAGGCCGTGGTCGAGCTGGGAGACGTAGCCCGAGAATTCCTGGCCCAGCGTCAAGGGTGTTGCGTCCTGCAGGTGAGTGCGGCCGATCTTGACGATATGCATGAAGTTGCGCGCCTTGCGGTCGAGCGTGTTGCGCAGCTTCTTGACCGCGGGCTTCAACTGCTTCTCCAGCGCGATCACCGCGGCGACGTGCATCGCCGTCGGGAAGGTGTCGTTGGAGGACTGGCCCTTGTTGACGTCGTCGTTCTCGTGCACCAGACGGTTCGCGCCGCGCTTGCCGCCGAGGATTTCGGAGGCGCGGTTCGCCAGCACCTCGTTGACGTTCATGTTGGTCTGCGTGCCGGAGCCGGTCTGCCACACCACCAGCGGAAAGTGCGCGTCCCACTTGCCGGCAAGCGCCTCGTCGGCGGCCGCGACGATGGCCCTGCCCTTCTTCTTGTCGAGCGCGCCGAGCGCCATGTTGGTCAGCGCGGCGGCCTTCTTGACCATGATCTGCGCGTGCACCACCGGCAGCGGCATCGTCTCGCCGGGGAAATGGAAGTGGTGCAGGCTGCGCTCGGTCTGCGCGCCCCACAGCATGTGGTCGGGGACCTCGATGTCACCCATCGTGTCGTGTTCGGTGCGGAATTTGGCCATGGTCGCTTCTTTATAAAAATATCAATAAAATCAAGTACTTATGAATATCACAGCAGCGGCCGCTGCTCGCCGCGCTGGGCGTTGGCGTCGGCCACGGTCAGCGCGGTCATGTTGACGATGCGGCGCACGGTGGCGCTGGTGGTCAGCACGTTCACCGGCTTCGCCGCGCCGAGCAGGATCGGGCCGACGGTGATGCCGTCGCCGGAGGCAGTCTTCAGCAGATTGAAGGCGATGTTCGCGGCATCCAGCGTCGGCATCACCAGCAGGTTGGCCGATCCCTTCAGCCGCGCGTTCGGGAAGGCGCGCATGCGGATCTCCTCCGACAGCGCGGAGTCGCCGTGCATCTCGCCTTCGACTTCGAGGTTGGGCGCGCGCTCGCGGATCATGTCCAGCGCCGTGCGCATCTTGCGCGCGGTCGGCGTGTCGACCGATCCGAAACTCGAATGCGACAGCAGCGCGACCTTCGGCAGCAGGCCGAAGCGGCTGATTTCCTCGGCCGCCAGCAGCGTCGACTCGACGATCTGCTCGGGAGTCGGGTCGAAGTTGACATAGGTGTCGCAAATGAAGATCGTGCGGCCGGGCAGTATCACCATGTTCATCGCGGAGAAGTTCTGTACGCCGGGGCGCTTGCCGAGCACGAGGTCGATGAAGCGCAGGTTGCTGCTGTAGCGGCCGAGCAGGCCGCAGAGCATGCCGTCGGCCGCGCCGAAGCGCACCATCATCGCGCCGATCAGCGAGGCGCGGCGGCGCATGTCGAGCTTGGCGATATCGGGCGTCACGCCGCTGCGCGCGCCGAGCCGGTGGTACTCGCTCCAGTATTCGCGGTAGCGCGGATCGTCGTCGGGGTTGACCAGCTCGAAATCGCGGTCGCGCTGCAGGCGCAGGCCGAGGCGCTCGATGCGGGTCTTGATGACATCGGGCCTGCCGATCAGGATCGGCTGCACGATGCCCTCGTCGACGGCGACCTGCACCGCGCGCAGCACCACTTCCTGCTCGCCCTCGGCGTAGACCACGCGCCGCGGCGACTTCTTCGCGGCGGCGATCACCGGCTTCATGATCAGGCCGGAGTGGTAGACGACTTCGGTCATGCGCTGCGCGTAGGCGCCGAAATCGGCGATCGGGCGCGTCGCCACGCCGCTGTCCATCGCCGCCTTCGCCACGGCCGGCGCGACGGTGCTGATCAGCCGCGGATCGAAGGGTCGCGGGATCAGGTAGTCGGGGCCGAACTTGAGATCCTGCTCGCCGTAGGCGGCGGCGACGATGTCCGACTGCTCGGCCTGGGCCAGCGCGGCAATCGCGTTGACCGCGGCGATCTCCATCTCGCGGTTGATCGTCGTCGCGCCGACGTCGAGCGCGCCGCGGAAGATGAACGGGAAGCACAGCACGTTGTTGACCTGGTTCGGATAGTCCGAACGCCCGGTGGCCATCACCGCGTCGGGCCGCACTTCCTTCACCAGTTCGGGCAGGATTTCCGGCTCGGGATTGGCCAGCGCGAGGATCAGCGGGCGCTCGGCCATCCGCTTGACCATCTCGGGCTTCAGCACCTTGCCCGCGGAAAGTCCGAGGAAGGCGTCGGCGCCGGCGATGACGTCGGCCAGCGTGCGCGCCTGGGTGTCGATGGCATAACGCGCCTTCTCGTCATCCATCAGCTCAGTGCGGCCCTTGTAGACCACGCCGACGATGTCGGTGACGGTGATGTTTTCCTTTTTGAGGCCCAGCGACACCAGCAGGTCGAGGCAGGCCAGCGCCGCGGCGCCGGCGCCGGAGACGACGAGCCTGATCTTCGAGATGTCCTTGCCGACGACCCTGAGGCCGTTGGTGAAAGCCGCGCTGACGATGATCGCGGTGCCGTGCTGGTCGTCGTGGAACACGGGGATCCTGCAGCGCTTGCGCAGCTCGCGCTCGACGATGAAGCATTCCGGCGCCTTGATGTCCTCGAGGTTGATGCCGCCGAAGGTCGGTTCCAGCGCGGCGATGATGTCGACCAGCTTGTGCGGATCGAGCTCGTTGATCTCGATGTCGAAGACGTCGATG
>JAHCLD010000056.1 GCA_026125585.1 Burkholderiales bacterium | reverse complement strand
CCCCCGGCTGTCCGCGCCGGTAGCTTCGACCGCAAAGGAAATCAGTCCGTCGCCGTTGAAATCGATCGCGAAACGGTCTCCGGATGCCAGCAGCACGCGCCCCAGCTTCGCCTGGATGCGCCCGGCGTTTTCCACGCCGGGCGCGACCAGCGCCACCAGTCCGCCCTCGGCCACCGTGATGTCGCCCTGGTTCACCACCGCCGCCGCTGCGTGTCCGGGACGGGTGAAGGCCATCCGCCCCGCCATGAAATCGTCGTTGCGGATGTCCGCCGTGCTCGCCACCAGTCCGGCGACGTCGATCTTCGCGCCCTGCCCGAACAGTATGCCGTTGCCGTTGATCAGATAGACGATGCCGTTCGCCTGCAGGTTACCCAGTATCCGCGACGGATCGCCGCCGGTCACCCGGTTCAGCGTGACGGCGGTGGCGGACGGCTGGATGAACCGCGTCGTCTCGCCCGCGGCAATCGAAAATCCGTTCCATTCGATGATCGCGCGATGGCTGCCCTGGGTGATCTCCACCGTGGACGCATCGGGCGCGCCGATCGCCGCCGAACCCGCGACGACCCGCCCTCCGACCGGATTGGCCGCCACCCATCCGGGAACCGTAAAAATCAAGGCCACCGCGACGCTGAGCTTCGAGAAGCGGAACCCCGCGTCCCGTCCCTCGCCGGGCGCGCGACGGGACGGAACGCGGCGTCCGCCGGCACGTCTTGCCGCATTGCGAGTCTTCATAATCCGGCACCTTTCGAAAACGACTTGGTCAGTGAAAAGAAAATGCGCGGGTTGGTTCCGTTGCCGCCGAGCGCCGCCACCGGACGCGTCAGCGGGAAAGCCAGCTCCAGCGATGCGAAAACGCCCTCGCGCAGCGCCATGCGCGCGCCCAGGCCTGCCGAGGCGAGCGATGCGTCCCGCCGCTCTCCGGCGGTCGGCGCCCGATTCCAGACCCGCCCCGCATCGTAGAAGCCGAAGACCTGCGCCGAGCGCAGCGGTCCGTCGAACAGGGCGGGGGAGAGCAAATACCGCAGCTCGAGCTTTGCGCTGATGCCGGCATCGCCGGCGATCTCCGAAGAATCGTATGCGCGGCCGTAACTGCCGCCGCCGACCGGGAATTCCTCCGCCACCAGCAGGGGACCGTCGGCCACCTGCCCGCTGGCCGAGGCCAGCAGATCCCATCCGGTCGTCAGCCGCTGCAGCCGGCCGGCCTGGAAGGTCGCCTTCGAAAAATCGCTGCGGCCGTTGCTGCGGGACAACCCGCTGCTGCCGGTACGGGTCGTGCCGAGAATGTTCAATCCCCGGCTTAATTCGAACTCGACCTGGTTGATGCCCAGGTAGCGGTCCACGTAGTCGTAGGCGCCGCCGAAGCGCAGCACGCTGCTGCGATCCCTGGAAAACGCGGTGCCGAGCACCGTGGTTTCCGAATCGCGATAGCCGAAGGTTCCGCTCAGGCGCAGATTCTCCCGCCTCGAGCGGATCGCCGGATACGACAGCACGACGTCACCGCTCGTGCTGTCGCTCTGGAACTGCAGCGGCGCGAGCGTGAAACCGGGCTCGGACAGGATGCGCCGGCCCGAAACCGTCAGTTGCGCGCCTTCTGCGCCGAACGGAATGTCCTGCGACAGCTCGCCGAAGCGCAGTTCGTCGGTCTGGCTGCCCAGCACGCCGCGGAACTGCGTGCGCCCCTGCAGCGAATTCAGGCCCGCGCCGCCCTGGAACTGGTAAGGCCCGACGTAACGGGTGCCGCGGTTGTCCACGCCCGCATAACCGTCGGCGCGACTCTGCTGCACCAGCAGCGTCAGGTCCGAGGCGCCCTGCACGTCGGGCGAGGCCGACAGCAGCACGCGCGCCGACATCCCCGGCAGATCGTTCGCCAGCAGCAGGTAGCGCTCCAGATCCGCCGCGCGCAAAGGCCGCGAGGCCCTTATTTTTTCCAGGTAACGCCACAGGACCGCGTCGTCGCCGAACGTTCGGCCCTCGATGCGCACGGCATCGATGAATCCCTCCACCACGCGCAGGCGCACCGCGCCCGCCTCGACGCTCTGCTCCGGCACCACGGCGCGGGAAAGGATGTAACCGTCGCCGCGGTATTTCGCCGTGATGCGCCGCGCGATTTCCTGGAGTTCGCGGTAGCCGATCTCCCGCGACAGGAATTCCTCGTACAAGGGCAGCAGTTCAGCGGTGCCGTACACCGAGGCGCCGTCGATGCGCAGCGCGGCAAGCACGAACCGGGAAGCGTCCCCCACCGGCGGCGGAACATCGACAGGCTGACGGACCTCGGGCACCGGAGATACTTCGGGACGCCGGGGTTCGCCCAGCCGCCGTTCGATCTGCCCGGGATCCACGGTGGGCGGCACGAGCGGCTGCGCCGTTGCCGGCGCACCGTGGAGCATCATCGTCCCTGCGATCATTGCCGCAGCGGGCAACCGGAGACGCCCGACCTGGCGGCGCCACGCGCCGCCACCGGCGGCAACCGGATGTTTCCCCTGTTTTTGCGACTCCAATTCAGCTCACATGATCCCCGTTCTTGTGGCCGAATCTTAGGATTCCGGAATCGCCGGCGCTGTTAAGAAGTGTTAATCCTCCGCGCGCAGGCTGGCAACGGCGCGCGGGATTGCGCCATGACGGATGACCATTGCGACCGGCCCGGCATTTGCGCCAACATCGCCCAATGCTTCAGTGTTCAGTTCAGTTTCAGTCGCAGGTTGCAAGCCGTGCCGGGACGAGGCGAAAATAAAAATATAAATAAAATCAAATACTTACAAAAACACCCTGTCAGGTGCCGCAGAAAGTCCGATAACCCGCCGACTCGCCGGCCGGCGCCGGATGCGCATAGGCCGAGAATTCGATGCGCTCGTCGAACGGCCGCTGCAACACCGCCAACAGTTTTTCAAACGGCGTGTAGTCGCCGAGATCCACCGCAGCCGCCAGCGCCTCCTCGACTTTATGGTTGCGCGGGATGTACACCGGATTGACGGCGCGCATCGCCTGCGCGCGCTGCGCTGGATCGATGCCTTCGGCGTTGAGGCGCGCGCGCCAGCGCGGCAGCCAGGCATCGAGCGCGGCGTCATCGGCATGGAGCTTGCGCAGCCAGCCTTCGCGCGAAGCATCGGCGGCTTCCGCGGCATCGGACAGATGCCGGAACGCCTGCGTGAAATCGACGCTCTGCCCTTCCATGGTCTTCAGGAAATCCGTGGCCAGCGCAAAATCATCGGCTTCTTCACGCCTCAGCCCCAGCTTCCGCCGCATGCCCTGCAGCCAGTAATGTTGATAACGCGCCTGGAAAGCCTCCAGCACTTCCATCGCCTGCGCGACCGCCTTGTCCTGGTCCTCGCCGAACAGCGGCAGCAGGGCCTCGGCCAGCCGCGCCAGATTCCAGTTCGCGATCGGCGGCTGGTTCGCATAGGCATAACGCCCCTGCTCGTCGATGGAACTGAACACCGTCGCCGGGTTGTAGTGATCCATGAACGCGCAGGGCCCGTAATCGATGGTCTCGCCCGACAGCGTCATGTTGTCGGTGTTCATCACGCCGTGGATGAAACCGACGTTCATCCAGCGCGCGATCAACTCCGCCTGCCGTTCGCTGACGGCTTTCAACAGGCCGAGACAGGCATCGGGCTGCCCCCTGAGCTCGGGATAGTGGCGGTCGATGGTGTAATCCGCCAGCTTGCGCAGCAACGGCATGTCGCCGCGCACCGTGACGAACTGGAAGGTGCCGACGCGGATGTGGCTCGCCGCGACGCGGGTCAGCACCGCCCCCGGCAGATTGCGCTCGCGCCGCACGACTTCGCCGGTGGTCACCGCCGCCAGCGCGCGCGTGGTCGGAATGCCCAGCGCGTGCATCGCCTCGCCGATGATGTATTCGCGCAGCACGGGACCGAGCGCGGCCTTGCCGTCGCCGCCGCGCGAAAACGGCGTGCGGCCCGAGCCCTTGAACGCGATGTCGCGGCGCTTGCCGTGCCTGTCGACGACTTCGCCCAGCAGCAGCGCGCGGCCGTCGCCCAATTGCGGAGAAAAGCCGCCGAACTGGTGGCCGGCGTAGGCCTGGGCGATGGTCGCCGTGCCTTCGGGCAGCTTGTTGCCGGAAAAAATCTGCGCGCCTTCGGGAGAATCCAGCGCCTGCGCGTCGAGCCCCAGTTCATCGGCCAGCGCGCGGTTGAGCCGGATCAGTTTCGGCTCCGGCACCTCGGCGGCTTTCCACGGCACGTAGAGACCTTCGAGGTCGCGGGCATAGCTGTTGTCGAAGCGGAAAGCCGCTGCTGCGGATGTGGTTATCGTCGTCACGACACCATGATAGACCAAACCATCAGCAGCGAAACAAACGGGGCTGGTGTCCGCAGGCTCGTAGCCCGTAAGAAGCAAAGCGGATTACGGGATGATGGTTAACCCTCTACGCTTGCAACACCTGTGAGTCATTCACTTCGTTAAATACGCGCTGCGCTTATTTATCGAAACATCTGGAGAAATCATTACAGAATCACCGCTTGCGATAGATTTCCCGGCGATGACCGATGGACAACGCGTGAATCACCAGCCGATGGTCCTGAATCTCGCAGATGACGCGAAAATCACCGATGCGGTAACGCCACAGGCCTGCGAGTTCGCCGCGCAACGCTTCACCGAAATGACGCGGGTTGCCGGACCCTTCAAGCCGCGACTCCAGCCAGTCGAGAATGCGCGCCGCGGCAGGACGATCAAGCTTCGCAAGCTGTTTTTGCGCGAATCCCGAAATTTCAACCGTCCAGGCCAAGCGATTTCCTGACCTCGGCGATGGATTTCGCGCGGCCGCCCGCCTTGCGCGCCTGCTCGGCGAGTTGGATGTCCTCCCGATCTTCCAGATAACGCACCACAGCTTCACGCACCACACTGCTCTTGGTACTGCCGGTGGCTTCGGCAATCCGCGCAATCGCGGCTTCCAGTTGCTTCTCCAGTCTTACAGCCAGCATGGCGAACTCTCCTGTATCTGATCAATCAAGCTCTGATCGATCAAGCGTTGATCAATCCAACCCGGCGTATGACATTGTATAACAACAAAAGTTGCCCGCCCGCAATGAAAAATAATTAAATAAAAACAAATAGTTACACTTTCCCCCTCAAAATACGACCACGCTCCGTATCGACTCCCCGGCGTGCATCAGGTCGAACCCCTTATTGATGTCCTCCAGTTTCAGCTTGTGCGTGATCAGGTCGTCGATGTTGATCTTCCCTTCCATGTACCAGTCGACGATCTTCGGCACGTCGCGCCGGCCCTTGGCGCCGCCGAAAGCCGTGCCTTTCCACACGCGGCCGGTGACCAGTTGAAACGGCCGGGTCTTGATCTCCTGCCCCGCGCCGGCGACGCCGATGATCACCGACACGCCCCAGCCCTTGTGGCAACACTCCAGCGCCTGGCGCATCACGTCGACGTTGCCGATGCATTCGAAGCTGTAGTCGGCGCCGCCCTTCGTGAGATTCACCAGATACGGCACTAGGTCTCCTTCAACCTCCTTCGGATTGACGAAATGCGTCATACCGAATTTTTCAGCGAGCGGTTTCCTTGAGGGATTCAGGTCGACGCCGACGATCATGTTCGCGCCGGCCATGCGCGCGCCCTGGATCACGTTGAGGCCGATGCCGCCGAGGCCGAACACGACGACGTTGGCGCCCGGCTCGACCTTCGCGGTGTTGATCACCGCGCCGATGCCGGTGGTCACGCCGCAGCCGATGTAGCAGACCTTGTCGAAGGGCGCGTCCTCGCGGATTTTTGCCAATGCGATTTCGGGCACCACAGTGTGGTTGGCGAAGGTCGAGGTCCCCATGTAATGGAACACCTTGTCGCCGCCGATGGAAAATCGGCTGCTGCCGTCGGGCATCAGGCCCTGCCCCTGCGTGACGCGGATCGCCTGGCAGAGGTTGGTCTTGCCGCTGAGGCAGTACTCGCACTGGCGGCACTCCGGCGTGTAGAGCGGGATCACGTGATCGCCCTTCTTCAGGCTGGTGACGCCGGGGCCGACGTCCACCACCACGCCCGCGCCCTCGTGGCCGAGGATCGCCGGGAAAATGCCTTCGGGATCGGCACCGGAGCGCGTGAACTCGTCGGTATGGCAGATGCCGGTGGCCTTGATCTCGACCAGCACTTCGCCCGCGCGCGGACCGTCGAGGTCGACGGTTTCGACGGTCAACGGGGCTCCGGCCTTGTGCGCGACGGCGGCTCTGGTTTTCATGCGGGCTCTCCTGTGGATTCCAAGAATTGACGAAACGGGAAATGGCAACAAACGGTTCAGGCGCCGAGCAGCGCGCGGGTCAGGGTGACACCCTCGCGCGCCGCCTCCGCCGCGGGCCGCGCCCACAACTCCGGGTTCGGCGCCTCGTAGCTGAGGTATCCCTGATAACTTTTTTCGGCGAGCAGCGCAAACACCTCCGCCCAGCGCACGCAGCCCTGTCCCGGCGCCAGGCGGTCGGTCGGCCGCAGCATGCCCTGCGGCGCGGTCGCCGGCACGTCACTGTACTGGACCGCGAAGATGTGCTCCGCAGGCACGCCGGCAAAACCGCGGCCGCCGACGCCGCTGCGCTCGAGGTGGTAGGTGTCGAGCAGCAGGCCGAAGGCGGGATGCGCGACCCGCGCATGCAGTTCCCGCGCGATGTCCAGTGTGTTCATGGTCGGATGCGCCGAGCTGTATTCCCAGGCGAGACGCAGGCCGTGGCCGGCGGCGACATCGGCCGCCGCCCGCATATTGCCCGCCGCGGCGTCGAGGCTGCCGTCCGCCTGCCCGGTCGCGGTCATGATCATGTCGCAGCCGACGGCCCTGGCGATCACGCAGGTCTCGTCGAGCACGGCGAGCAGGCGCTCGCGCTCGGCGCCCGCGGCGAACAGCAGGCCATACTCGGTGCCCGTCACGGCCACCGGAATGCCCGCTGCACGGATCATCGCGATGACCTCATCGCGCGTACGCCCGGCCCCGTACGCCTGCATCACGTCGCTGCGGCGGATCTCGACGGCGTTCCAGCCGGCGTCGCGGGCAACCCGCAGCACTTCGGGAAACGGCGTCGATTCCAGAGTCCAGGTGTGCAGCGCGAGGCGCTGCGCAAAACGCGCGATTCCGGGATTCGGTGCGGGCATGGGCTTCGGCAAACCGGGGCAGAAACGGGGGTAAACTGCTATTCTAGTATGTCATCTTCACCCGCACCCGCCGGCCGCGGCCGCTTTGCGCCCTCCCCCAGCGGGCCCCTGCATTTCGGCTCGCTGGTCGCCGCCGTCGGCAGTTATCTCGACGCCCGCGCCAACGGAAGCGCCTGGCTGCTGCGCATCGACGACCTCGACCGGCAGCGCACGGTGCCCGGCGCCGCGGATGCGATCCTGCGGGCGCTGGAAACGCTGGGCATGCACTGGGACGAAGCGGTGCTGTACCAGAGCACGCGCGACGGGGCCTACCAAGCGGCGCTCGACCAACTGAAAAAACGCAGCCTGGTGTACCCCTGCGCCTGCAGCCGCCGCGAGATCGCCGACTCGGCGGTGGCCGGCATCGACGGGCCGGTCTACCCCGGCACCTGCCGCAAGGGTCTGCTGCCCGGACGCAGCACACGCGCCGAACGCCTGCTGACCGGCAGCGATCCGGTCGGATTCGAAGACGCCGTGCAGGGCCGCATCGTCCACAACATCGAGCGCCAGATCGGCGATTTCGTGCTGAGGCGCGCCGACGGGCAGTACGCCTACCAGTTGGCGGTGGTCGTCGACGACGCGGAACAGGGCATCACCGACGTCGTGCGCGGCGCCGACCTGCTCGATTCGACGCCACGGCAGATTTACCTGCAACGGCTGCTGGATTATCCGGAGCCGCGTTACGCCCACCTGCCGGTAGCCGTCAATGTCGTCGGCGAAAAACTGTCCAAGCAGACGCTGGCGCGCGCGATCGATCCAGCGGCGCCGGTGCCGCTGCTGAACTCGGTGCTGGAATTCCTTGGACAGTCCGCGATCGCGGACTGCGCGCCGGAAGACACCGCGGCCTTCTGGCCGCAGGCCATCGCCGGCTGGCGGATCGCGCGCGTGCCGCGGCGGCGCATGCTGCCGGCGCCGGAAAATCCCGGCGCCGGCGCGGCCGGCTGAGGACTAGATGATTTTTTTCGCGCGCAGCGCGGCGATGGCCCCGGCGTCGTAGCCGAGTTCGCCGAGAATGGCGTCGTTGTCGGCGCCGACCTTGCGCGGCGGCGTGTCGGCGCGCGGCCCGTCGTGCGCGAAGGTGAAGGGCGACAGCGGCACCTTGAGGTCTTTCGCGAAGCCGGTCGCCGACGGCGGAAACGCGTGGAACAGCCCGCGCGATACCGTCTGCGCCTCCGCCATGCACTCGGGAATGGTACGCACGCGGCCCGCGGGCGCGCCGGCCTCGTTGAACAGCGGCTCCCATTCCGCGGCGGTCTTCGCCATCAGCTTTTCCTGCATCAGCGCGCGCAGCGCCGGGATGTTCTCGCGCCTCGCGGGCACCGTCGCGAACCGCGGGTCGTCGTTGAGCGCGGTCAGGCCCAGCACCTTCAGCAGGCCCTGGTGCTGGTGCTCCTCGTTGATGGCGAAGGCGATCAGGCCGTCGGCGGTGTTGAAGGTGGTCGAGGCCGGCGAACGGCTCGCCGCGTCGTTGCCGCCCTGCTTCGGCGCCGCGCCGGTGTTCATGTACGCGGTGACGACGGAAGCCATCAGGATGATGTTGGTGTCTAGCATTGACAGGTCGATGTACTGCCCCCTGCCGGTGCGCCGCTTCTGGTACAGCGCGGCCGACACCGCGTAGGCCGCGGCGAGCCCGGTCGAATAATCAATGATCGGCGGGCCAGCCTTCAGCGGGCCGCTCTCCTTCGTGCCGGTCACGCTCATGAAGCCCGACCACGCCTGGATCACGCTGTCGTAGGCCGGATGACTTTTCTTGGGACCCGTGTTGCCGTAGGCGGTGATCGACATGAACACCACTTCCGGATTGACCTTCTTCACCGCCTCGTAGCCGATGCCGCGCCGGTCGGCCGAACCGCTGCGCAGGTTCTGCACGACGACGTCGCATTCGGCGGCGAGCTTCAGGAAAATGTCGCGGCCTTCGGGCTTGTCGAGATCGAGCGACAGGAACCGCTTGTTCGCCGACTGGGTCATGAAACCCAGCGACAGGCCCTGCTGGCCGAACGAGGGATCGGCCTCGCTGCGCCAGCGCACGGTCTCCCCCCTGCCCGGCGGCTCGATCTTGATGACTTCCGCGCCGAGCAGCGCCAGTTGGTAGGCGCAAAACGGCCCGGCCAGCACGCGCGTGAGATCCAGCACCTTGATGCCCGCGAAGGCGCGGGGATCGGTTATTGCCCTGTCTGTCGTCATGATGCGCTCCGTGAAATCCGGAACGCATCATAACAAGGGGTCCGGCACTGCCGGACCCGCGAGTTCACATTGCGCCGACGCGCTGCGGACGTGACTTCTCTGCGGCAACGCGCGCCTGCAGCTCGCGCAGCTGCGGCAGGATCGCGTGCGCCGCCGCCTCGCCCGCCGCGAGATTGGCGAGCTTGTGCGAAAAATCAGTGATGCGCGAACGGACGGTTTCCGGGCGGATCACGATGTCGGCCTGCCGCGCATCGGCGGAACCGCGCCAGGACACGTCGACGGCAATGACGATGTCGGCGCCCATGTCGCGCGCGACCGACGCCGGCACGCGGCTCGCCACGCCGCCGTCGACATACTCGGTGCCGCGGATGATCACCGGCCAGAACAGCCGCGGCACGCTGGCCGAGGCGCGCACGGCGAGCCCGGTGTTGCCGCGGTTGAACACCGCCATGCGGCGGGTCTCGCGCTCGGCAACCACCGCAGCGAAGGGTTTCTGCAGCGCCTCGATCCTGCGACCGCCCACCATGTCGTTGATGTAATCCTGCAGCCGCCCGCCTTCGATCATGCCGGGGCCGAACAGCGTGAAGTCGAGCAGGTCGTTGTCCTCGATTTCCAGGGCCTGGGCTTCCAGTTCCTTCGCGCGCAGGCCGGCCGCGTGCAGGGAGGCGACGACCGCGCCCGAACTGACGCCGACCAGCACGTCGGCCTCGATGCCGGCCGCCTCCAGCGCCTTCAGCACGCCGACATGCGCAAACCCGCGCGAGCCGCCGGCGCCGAGCACGAGGCCGATCACCGGCTGCGGTTTGGACATCCGCTCCAGCGGCGCCGCGTACGGCGCGTCCGCGGCGACGTGGTTCACCGGCGCCGTGGCGCAGCCGGCCAGCAGCACCGCGATCAACGGAAACAGAAGGGTTTTGGTCAGGATGCTCATATCGTTTTTCGAGTGTGGGATGACCACCCGTTGCAGTCAAGGTTCCCGTCGGCTGCCGCCGGAACCAACCAATTTGGCCGGCAATGGTTGTTGCCATGCGCGTGCAAACCCGACAGAATTCCTTCCGGTTTCACATACAAAAAAACATCGTTTCCTAGGAGGACCGTCATGCGCTTCACTCGCAGTTTCACCCTTCTGCTCGCCTCGTTGCTGGGACTCGCGACAGGCGCGTCCGCCGTCGCGGCCGACTATCCCGTCCGGCCGATCCGCCTGATCGTGCCCAATGCCGCGGGCAGCTCCGTGGACACGCTGGGACGGATTTTCGCCAACACCCTGACCGTCGTGGCAAAACAGCAGATCGTCGTCGACAATCGCGCCGGCGCCGGCGGCCTGATAGGCATGGAAATCGGCAAGGACGCCCAGCCCGACGGCTACACGCTGCTGTCGGCATCGACCGCCGCCATGGTCATCGGGCCGCACATCCACAAAAACCTGCCCTTCGATCCGCTGAAGGACTACGCCTTCATCTCACTGTTCGGCAACACGCCCAACATCCTGGTCGTCAGCCCTTCGCTCCCGATCAAGACCGTGAAAGACCTGATCGACTACAACAAGTCGCGCGGCGGCAAGGCCAACATGGCTTCGGCCGGCGTCGGCTCGCAGAGCCACCTGGCCGGCGTGATGTTCCTGAACATCGCGAAAACCGAAGCGCTGCACGTACCCTACAAGGGCGGCGGCCCCTCGGTCGCGGCCGTGGTCTCCGGCGAATCGCAGTGGACGATCACGCCCGGGCCCGCGGTGACCGGACTGGTCAGGGGCGGCAAGCTGCGCGCGGTCGCGCACACGCTGCCCGCCAGGACCCCGCTGCTGGGCGACCTGCCGGCAATCGCGGAAACCGTGCCCGGCTACCAGTACGGCGGCTGGAACGGCCTGCTGGCGCCGGCGAAAACCCCGAAGCCCGTGCTCGCCAGGGTGCGGGACCTGCTGATCCAGACCACGCAGAATGCCGAATTCCGCCGGCTCTTCGAACAGCAGATGACCGAGATCGTCACCAACACGCCGGAGGAATTCCGCCGGTTCGTCGAGAACGAGACCAAGGTCATGGGGCCGGTGGTCCAGGCCGCCGGTCTGACCGCGAAATAAAATCCGCAACGGGCATCCGGGGGCGGCCAGGGCCGCCCCCTTTTCATTTGGCCGGATGATATTTGGCCGGACGATTGCGGATCGCGCGACGCGTTAAAATCCGGCTCCGCAGAATCACGAAACCGGAACCGCCGGCCGCCTGCGCGGCGCCGGATGCCCCGCACGGCAATCGTTCCGTCACCATCGACCACAGGCAGGGAGAACACCGCTTGAAAGCACTGATCGTCCACGAACACGGCCCGCTGGAAAACCTGCTGCTGGAGGAGGCGCCCGATCCCGCCCCCGGACCGGGCGAAGTGCTGGTCGATGTGCATGCCGCCAGCGTCAACTTCCCCGACCTGCTGGTGATCGGCGGCACCTACCAGGTGCTGCCGAAACGTCCGTTCAGCCCGGGCAAGGACATGGCCGGCGTGGTGGCCGCGGTCGGCGCCGGCGTCACCACCTGCAAGCCGGGGGACCGCGTCGCCGCGCAGAACGAATACGGCGCCTATGCCCAGAAATGCGTGGTGCCGCAGCACAACTGCTACCCGATGCCGGAATCGATGAGTTTCGCGGACGCCGCGGCGATGGGCATCGCCTATCCGACCGCGCATTTCGCGATCGTCGAGCGCGGCCAGTACCGGCCCGGCGAAACCATCCTCGTCAATGGCGCCGCGGGCGGCGTCGGCATCGCCGCGATCCAGGTCGCCAAGGCGCTGGGCGCGACGGTTGTGGCGAGCGTCAGTAGCGCGGAAAAAGCCGCGCTGGCGAAACAGAACGGCGCCGACCATGTCGTGCGCACCGATGTGCCGAACCTGCGCGACGCGTTCCGCGACCAGGTGCTCGCCGCCGTCGGCAAACGCGGCGTCGACATCATCGTCGATCCGGTCGGTGGCGACGTGTTCGACGCGAGCCTGCGGGTCATCGCCTGGTCCGGCCGGCTGGTCATCGTGGGTTTTGCCGAGGGCCGCATCCCCGAAGTGAAGGCCGGCCACCTGCTGGTCAAGAACATCGCGCTGCTCGGCCTGCAGTACAGCGCCTACCGCGACCGCCAGCCGGAAAAGGTGCAACGCGTGCAGCGCGAGTTGTTCGACTGGTATGTCGCCGGCAGGATCAAACCCCACGTGATGGCGGCTTTCCCGCTGGAACAATACCGCGAAGCCCTGCGCACGGTGCGCGAGCGCAAGGTGGTGGGCAAGGTCGTGATTCTGACGAGGCCGTGACAATATTTCATAAGTATTTGTTTTTAAACATTTTTTATGATATACCAGGATCAGTAAAAACCGGACGGCGCGGCGCCGGGTCATGATGGCGGCATGCCGCCGACTGGGTATGATGCAAGCCGACACGCAGCACCCGTTGCCGGGGGACCGGGGAAAACATGCGGCTCGACACAAAAAATCCGACCGAAAAAGCGCTGCATGAGACGCGCAGCCTGCAGCCGGGTTTTCTGCAACTGCTGATCCCCGCCGCGGTCAGCCTGGCGGTGATCCTCGCCGGCACGCTGGCGGTGAACATGCAGACACGCGAAATCGAAGGCCGCCGCCAGGTCGACCTGCTGACGGCGGGATCCTCGCTGCGCGCCCGTCTGAGCCGGGAGCTGAACAGCGTGCTCTACCTGACCAGCGGCATGTCTAGCTACCTCGCGGTGCGCCACAGCAGCCTCGAGCGCAAAGAGGTCGAGGCGATACTCGGCAGCCTTTATCGCGACGCCCGCCACGTACGCAATTTTGC
Organism: Burkholderiales bacterium; assembly: GCA_026125585.1. Taxonomy (GTDB): domain Bacteria; phylum Pseudomonadota; class Gammaproteobacteria; order Burkholderiales; family SG8-41. Next base: position 619 of record JAHCLD010000056.1, on the reverse strand, counting down.
GGTGGCCGTCGGCTACCGCCTGACCTATGTCTACCCGGTCAAGGGCAACGAGAAGGCGATCGGCCTGCATTACCCCGACGTGCCCTCCCAGTGGCCTGACGTCAAACGCGCCGCCGAAAGCGGCATGCCGCTGCTGATCGGCCCGATTCCGCTGGTACAGGGCGGCACCGGCCTGATCTACCGGGTGCCGATCTACATCGAAGGCCGCTACTGGGGCCTGCTGTCCTCGGTGATCGATTCGGAATCACTGCTGCGCACTGCCATCGCCGAAAGCGCGTCGAACGGCAACGCGATCGCGATCCGCGGCAGAAACGGCGCCGGCATGGCGGGCGATGTGTTCTGGGGCAACCCGGCGCTGTTCTCGGATCCGGACGCCCAGCATGTCGATGTCGAGGTGCCCGGCGGCAAGTGGGTGATCGCGCTGCGCCACACCACGCCGCCGCCGCGGCTCGCGCTGTGGCTGATGCATGCCGTGACCTGGCTTCTTGCGGCGATACTGGGATGGGGCACGCTGCTGGTGCTGGCGCAGCGCGCCCGTCTCGCGCAGCTCGCGCTGTTCGACCCGCTGACCGGCCTGCCCAACCGCCTGCTGGTGCGGGACCGCATCGACCGCGCGATG
>JAHCLD010000055.1 GCA_026125585.1 Burkholderiales bacterium | reverse complement strand
ATTCGCGCAGCTCGACCGCGTGCTGGTGGTCGGTTCGACGCTGCGCAAGGACCACCCGCTGCTCGCGCACCGGCTGCGCCAGTCGACGAAGAAGCAGACCCAGCTCAATCTGATCCATTCCGCCGCCGATGACCTGCTGATGCGGGTCGCCAACAAGGCCATCGTCGCCCCGGCGCTGCTGCCGCAGGCGCTGGCGCAGGTGGTGAAGGCCGCGGCGGAACTCAAGAACCTTGCGCTGCCGGAAGCGGTGCGCGGCGCGGCGGCCGGCGTCACCGTGACGGATGAGGCCAGGCGCATGGCCGAAAGCCTTGTTTCGGGTGAAAAGGCCGGCGTGTTCCTCGGCAACTTCGCGGAACAGCACGCCGCGGCTGCCACGCTGCACGCGCTGGCGCAGGCGCTGGCTGAAATTCTCGGCTGTCCCTTCGGATTCCTCGGCGCGGCGGCGAACAGCGTTGGCGGCCATGTCGCCGGTTGTGTGCCCGTTCCCCTCACCCCCGGCCCCTCTCCCAAGGGGAGAGGGGAGGCTGATGCTTCCCTTCTCCCTCCGGGAGAAGGGTCAGGGATGAGGGCGGCCGGCAAAAACGCGCGGCAGATGATCGAGGCGCCGCTGAAGGCCTATCTGCTGCTCGGCGCCGAACCCGAACTCGACATGGCGAACCCGCGCCAGGCCATCGCCGCGATGAAGCAGGCGGAACTGGTCGTTGCGCTGAGTCCGTTCCAGCACGGCGCGACCGAATACGCGCATGTGCTGCTGCCGGTCGCGCCGTTCACCGAAACCGCCGGCAGCTTCGTCAGCACCGAAGGCCGCGTGCAGAGCTTCAACGGCGTGGTCAAGCCGCTGGGCGAGACGCGGCCGGCATGGAAGGTGTTGCGCGTGCTCGGCAACCTGCTGGACCTGTCCGGCTTCGAGCACGACGGTGCCGACGACGTGCAGCGCGAGGCGCTCCACGGAAAAACAGAAATATTCAATAAAAACAATAACTTACAGTTTTCCGTCGCGGCGCTGCCGGATGCTGCGGGCGGCATTGCCCGCATCGCCGAGGTGCCGATCTACGCCGCCGACGCGCTGGCGCGCCGCGCGCCGAGCCTGCAGAAGACCCGCGATGCGCAACCGCCGGTGGCGGCGATGAACCGCGCGCTGGCCGATCGCCTGGGCTTGCGCGACGGCGATGCCGTCCGCATCGCGCAGGACGGCGGTGAGGTCCTGCTGCAGTACGCGATCGATGACGGCCTGCCGGCGGACTGCGTGCGCGTCGCGCTGGCCCGCGCCGAAACCGCGCCGCTCGGCGATTCCCATGCCGTCGTAATCCTCGACCGCGTCGCCCGGGCGCAGAAGGCGACCGCGTGATGCTCGATTCACTGCTCGCCTATCCGCAGGAAATGCTCGGTCCCTTGTGGCCGGTCGTGTGGACGCTCGCGAAAATCCTGATGATCGTCGTGCCGCTGATGCTGTGTGTGGCCTACCTGACGCTGTGGGAGCGCAAGGTGATCGGCTTCATGCAGATCCGCATCGGCCCGAACCGCACAACCTTTTTCGGCATCCGCTGGCTCGGCGGCCTCGCGCAGCCGATCGCCGACGGCCTGAAGCTGCTGGTCAAGGAGATCATCGTCCCGACCGGCGCCAACCGCTTCCTGTTCGTGCTGGCGCCGGTCATGGCGATCATGCCGGCGCTGGCGGCCTGGGCGGTGGTGCCGTTCTCGCCGGAACTGGTGCTGTCGAATATCGACGCGAGCCTGCTCTACCTGCTGGCGATGACCTCGCTCGGCGTCTACGGCGTGATCATCGCCGGCTGGGCCTCGAATTCGAAATACGCCTTCCTCGGCGCGATGCGCTCCGCGGCGCAGATCGTGTCCTACGAGATCGCGATGGGCTTCGCGCTGGTCGGCGTGCTGATGGCGGCGCAGAGCCTGAACCTCGGCGAGATCGTCAGGGCCCAGCAGGGCGGGGCGGGGCTGTTCAGCTGGTTCTGGGTGCCGCTGTTCCCGCTGTTCCTGACCTACCTGATTTCCGGCGTCGCCGAAACCAACCGCGCGCCCTTCGACGTCGCCGAGGGCGAGTCCGAAATCGTCGCCGGCTTCCACGTCGAGTATTCGGGCATGACCTTCGCGGTGTTCTTCCTCGCCGAATACGCGAACATGATCCTGATCTCGATGCTGACCGCGATCCTGTTCCTCGGCGGCTGGCTGTCGCCGTTCCCCGAGTCCTGGGGCGTGCTCGGCGCGCCCGGCTTCGGCTGGCTGCTGCTGAAGGCCTTTTTCGTGGTGTCCTCGTTCCTGTGGTTCCGCGCGACCTTCCCGCGCTACCGCTACGACCAGATCATGCGCCTGGGCTGGAAGGTGTTCATCCCGGTGACGCTGGTGTGGATCGTCGTGCTCGGCGCGTGGATGCAGACGTCGCTGTGGATATGGTGGAAATGATGGCAGCCATCCGCAAATTTTTCAGCACCTTCCTGCTGTTCGAGCTGGTGAAGGGCATGGCGCTCACCGGACGCTATTTCTTCGCGCGCAAGATCACCGTGCAGTTCCCGGAAGAAAAAACCCCGCAGAGCCCGCGTTTCCGCGGACTGCACGCGCTGCGCCGCTACCCGAACGGCGAAGAGCGCTGCATCGCCTGCAAGCTGTGCGAGGCGGTGTGCCCGGCGCTGGCGATCACGATCGAGTCCGAGCAGCGCGCTGACGGCACGCGCCGCACCACGCGCTACGACATCGACCTCACCAAGTGTATCTTCTGCGGCTTCTGCGAGGAGTCCTGCCCGGTGGATTCGATCGTCGAGACCCGCGTCTTCGAATACCACGGCGAGAAGCGCGGTGACCTGATTTACACCAAGCCGATGCTGCTGGCGATCGGCGACGCCTATGAAGAGCAGATCGCGAAGGACCGCGCGGCGGACGCGGCGTACCGGTAAATCAAGATGACTTTCCAAGAATTCATGTTCTGGTTCTTTGCGGCGGTCCTCGTGTTCGCGGCGCTGCGCGTCATTACCGCGCGCAACCCCGTGCACGCCGCCCTGTTCCTGGTGCTGGCCTTCTGCACTTCCGCCGGCATCTGGATCCAGCTCGAGGCGGAATTCCTCGGCATCGCGCTGATCCTGGTCTACGTCGGCGCGGTGATGGTGCTGTTCCTGTTCGTGGTGATGATGCTCGACATCAACCTGGCCCGGCTGCGCGAGGGTTTCTGGAGTTACCTGCCGGTCGGCGCCGTGGTGGCGCTGCTGCTGGTGGCCGAGATGGCGCTGGTGCTGGCCGGCCCCTATTTCGGCCTCGTCGAAATGCCGCGGCCCGAGTCCGCGCCCGCGGGTTACAGCAACACCAAGGAACTGGGCCGCCTGATCTACACCGACTATGTTTACCCCTTTGAACTCGCGGCGGTGATCCTGCTGGTGGCCATCGTGGCCGCAATCGCGCTGACGCTGCGCCGCCGCAAGCACGCCAGGTACATCGACCCGGCGCGGCAGGTGGCCGTGCGCCGCGAGGACCGCGTGCGCATCGTCCCGATGCCGGTCGAGAAGGACGGGGATCAGGCATGAGCATCTCCCTGTCGCATTACCTCGTCCTCGGCGCGATCCTGTTCGCGATCTCGGTGATCGGGATTTTCCTGAACCGCAAGAACATCATCGTGCTGCTGATGGCGATCGAGCTGATGCTGCTGGCGGTCAACATGAACTTCGTCGCCTTCTCGCATTTCCTCGGCGACACCGCGGGCCAGGTGTTCGTGTTTTTCATCCTGACCGTGGCCGCCGCGGAATCGGCGATCGGCCTGGCGATCCTGGTGGTGCTGTTCCGCAACCTGAGTACCATCAATGTCGAAGACATCAACCGGATGAAGGGCTGATGCGGTGATGACCGAAATGCAGAAACTCTACCTGCTGGTGCCGCTGGCGCCGCTCGCCGGCGCGGTCATCGCCGGCCTGTTCGGCTGGGCCATCGGTCGCCGCGCGGCGCACGTCGTCACCATCCTCGGCATGGCGGTCTGCCTGGCGGCGTCCTTCCTGGTCTACCGCGACGTGATGGCCGGCAACGTGTTCAACGGCCCGGTCTATACCTGGCTCGTCTCCGGCAACATCCGCTTCGAGATCGGCTTCCTGATCGACCCGCTGTCGGCGACGATGATGATGGTGGTGTCCTTCGTGTCGCTGATGGTGCACATCTACACCATCGGCTACATGGCCGACGATCCCGGCTACCAGCGCTTCTTCAGCTACATCTCGCTCTTCACCTTCTCGATGCTGATGCTGGTGATGAGCAACAACTTCCTGCAGCTGTTCTTCGGCTGGGAGGCGGTGGGCCTGGTGTCGTACCTGCTGATCGGCTTCTGGTATACCCGCCCGACGGCGATCTACGCCAACCTGAAGGCTTTCCTGGTCAACCGGGTCGGCGATTTCGGCTTCCTGCTCGGCATCGCGCTGGTGCTGATGTATTTCGGCACCCTGGACTATGCCGCGGTGTTCGCCAACGCGGGGCGGCTGGCCGGCAACAGCATCGAGCTCGTTCCCGGCACGGAATGGTCGTTGATCACCGTGATCTGCATCCTGCTGTTCATCGGCGCGATGGGCAAGTCGGCGCAGTTCCCGCTGCACGTCTGGTTGCCCGATTCGATGGAGGGTCCGACGCCGATTTCCGCGCTGATCCACGCGGCGACGATGGTCACCGCCGGCATTTTCATGGTGGCGCGGATGTCGCCGCTGTTCGAACTGTCCGAGGCCGCGCTGTCGTTCGTGCTGGTCATCGGCGCGATCACCGCTTTCTTCATGGCGCTGATCGCCACCGTGCAGTACGACATCAAGCGGGTGGTGGCCTATTCGACGCTGTCGCAGCTCGGTTACATGACCATGGCGCTGGGCGCTTCGGCCTATTCGGCGGCGATCTTCCACCTGTTCACGCATGCCTTCTTCAAGGCCGTGCTGTTCCTCGGCGCCGGCTCGGTGATCATCGCGATGCACCACCAGCAGGACATGCGCAGGATGGGCGGCCTCGCGAAATACATGCCGGTCACCTACCTGACGGTGCTGATCGGCGCCATTGCCAATGCCGGCCTGCCGCCGTTCGCCGGCTTTTTCTCCAAGGAAACCATCGTCGAGGCGCTGCACCATGCGACGGTGCCGGGCGCGGGTTTTGCATACGCGCTGGCGGTCGCCGGCGTGTTCGTCGGCGGCTTCTACTCCTTCCGGCTGGTGTTCTATGCCTTCCACGGCAGGGAGCGCTTCGCCGATCCGCACCATCCCGACGTGGTTGCCGCGGATGCCGAAGCGAAGGCGGCGGCGCAGCACGACGACCACGGCCATGACGACCATCACGACGATCATGGCGCCGGCAAGCCGCACGAGTCGCCCTGGGTGGTGACTTTTCCGCTGGTCATGCTGGCGATTCCGTCCGTGGCCGCCGGCTGGCTGATCGGTGGCTTCGTCTACGGCAACTATTTCGGCAGCGCGATCACCGTCAATCCGGCGCACACCGCGATGGCGGTGATGGCGCAGAATTTCCACGGCGTTCTCGGCATGATGGGCCATGCGCTGGGCACTTTGCCGTTCTGGCTGGCGGTGGCCGGCGCCGGCACGGCCTGGTTCCTCTACATCGTGCGGCCGAAACTGCCCGGCAGGCTGCGTCGGCGGTGGGGCGCGGTGGTGACCATATTGATGGAGAAATACGGGCTTGACCGCTTCAATGACTGGTTCTTCGCCGGCGGCGCGCGCGCGCTGGGCACGGGTCTGTGGAAGGGCGGCGACGTGGCGGTGATCGACAACGTGATGGTCAACGGCACGGCGCGGCTGGTCGGCTGGTTCGCCGTGGTGGTGCGCCACGTGCAGTCGGGCTACATCTATCACTATGCCTTCGCGATGATCATCGGCGTGCTGCTGCTGCTCACGCTGGCCTACAGCGGCTGAAACCGGAAAAAAGAACCGACGATGCAGGGATTACCGTTACTGAGCCTCGCCATCTGGGTGCCGATCGTCGCCGGCATCGCGGTGCTGTTCACCGGCGGCGACCGCAACGCGTCCGCGGCGCGGATGATCGCGCTGCTCGGCGCCGTGCTCGGCTTCGCGGTCGCGGTGCCGCTTTACACCGGCTTCGACCCGCAGCAGGGCGGCTTCCAGTTCGGCGAACTGAAGCCATGGATCGAAACCTTCAACATCAACTACCACCTCGGGATCGACGGCATGTCGCTGCTGCTGATCCTGCTCAACAGCTTCACCACGATCCTCGTCGTCGCGGCGGCCTGGGAGGTGATCCAGACCCGCGTCGCGCAGTACATGGCGGCCTTCCTGGTGCTGTCGGGGCTGATGAACGGCGTGTTCTCCGCGCTCGACGCGATGCTGTTCTACGTGTTCTTCGAGGCGACGCTGATCCCGATGTTCATCATCATCGGCGTCTGGGGCGGCCCCAACCGCGTCTACGCGGCGATGAAGTTCTTCCTCTACACGCTGCTCGGCTCGCTGCTGTCGCTGGTGGCGCTGATCGTTCTCTACAACGCTGCCGGCGGCAGCTTCGCCTTTGCCGATCTTTACCGCACACCGCTGTCGATGGTGTTACAAGTATTTGTTTTTATTGCATTTTTTATGGCATTTGCGGTCAAGGTGCCGATGTGGCCGGTGCACACCTGGCTGCCCGACGCCCATGTCGAGGCGCCCACCGGCGGTTCGGTGGTGCTGGCCGCGGTCATGCTGAAGCTCGGCGGCTACGGCTTCCTGCGGCTGTCGCTGCCGATCGTGCCCGACGCCAGCATCCACCTTGCGCCGGCGGTGATCGCGCTGTCGCTGATCGCCGTGGTCTACATCGGGCTGGTCGCGCTGGTGCAGACCGACATGAAGAAGCTGATCGCCTATTCGTCGATCTCGCACATGGGTTTCGTCACGCTGGGCATTTTCCTGTTCAACGCCCAGGGCGTCGAGGGTGCGATCATCCAGATGATCTCGCACGGCTTCGTCTCCGGCGCGCTGTTCCTCTGCGTCGGCGTGCTCTACGACCGCATGCACTCGCGGCAGATCGCGGATTACGGCGGCGTCGCCGGCCGCATGCCGGTGTTCGCCGCGCTGTTCATGCTGTTCGCGATGTCCAACGCCGGACTTCCGGGCACCAGCGGCTTCGTCGGCGAATTCCTGGTGATCATGGGCGCGGTCAAGGTCAATTTCTGGTTCGCCTTCGCCGCCGCGGTCACGCTGATCACCGGCGCCGCCTATACGCTGTGGATGTACAAGCGCGAGATGTTCGGCGCGGTGGCCAACGACCATGTCGCGGAGCTGAAGGACATCAACATCCGTGAATTCCTGATCCTCGGCGCGCTGGCCCTGCTGACGCTGGTGATGGGCGTCTGGCCGCAGCCTTTCGCCGAGGTGCTGCATGTTTCCGTCAGCGAACTGCTGGCCCACGTCTCGTACAGCAAACTGCCGGTGCAATAGGCCGGGTACAGGTAAAAACGATGGAATACATTGCCCCGCTGTGGCCCGCCTATCCCGAGCTGTTCCTGCTCGTGATGGCCTGCGCGATCCTGATCGCCGATCTGTTCATCAGCGACGACAACCGGATCGTCACCTACGGCCTGACCCAGATGACGCTGGCCGGCTGCGCGCTGCTGACCTTCTTCACCGGCAACGCCGAGCCGGTCTACACCTTCAGCGGCATGTTCGTCGACGACCTGATGGCCGACGCGCTGAAGCTGCTGACCTGCCTCGCGGTGATCACGATCCTGGTCTACGCCCGCGCCTACACCGCGGCGCGCGGGATGTTCCGCGGCGAATTCTTCGCGCTGGCGCTGTTCGCGACGCTGGGCATGATGGTGATGATCTCGGCCAACCACCTGCTGACGCTGTACCTCGGCCTCGAGCTGCTGTCGCTGTCGCTGTACGCGATGGTCGCGCTGCAGCGCGACTCGGTGCAGGCGACCGAGGCGGCGATGAAATACTTCGTGCTCGGTGCGCTGGCTTCCGGCATGCTGCTCTACGGCATGTCGATGCTCTACGGCGCCACCGGCACGCTGGAGATCACCCAGCTCGCGCAACTGTCGGTGGAGGGCGTGCGCGCGCAGGCGGTGCTGGTGTTCGGCCTGGTGTTCATCGTCGCCGGCCTCGGCTTCAAGCTCGGCGCGGTGCCGTTCCACATGTGGGTGCCCGACGTCTACCAGGGCGCGCCGACCGCGGTGACGCTGTTCATCGGCTCGGCGCCGAAGTTCGCCGCCTTCGCGATCGTGATGCGCCTGCTGGCGCAGGCGCTGGGTGCGGAGGCGCTGGTCGACGAATGGCGGCAGATGCTGCTGATCATGGCGGTGCTGTCGCTGGCGATCGGCAACCTGACCGCCATCATGCAGACCAACCTGAAGCGGATGCTGGCGTATTCGACGATCTCGCACATGGGCTTCCTGCTGCTCGGCGTGCTGTCCGGCACCATCGACGGCTACGGCGCCGGCATGTTCTACGTGGTGGTCTACGTGCTGATGACGCTGGGCGCCTTCGGCGTGATCCTGCTGCTGACCCGCGGCGGTTTCGAGGCCGAGGAGCTCGACGATTACCGCGGGCTCAACCGGCGCAGCCCCTGGTACGCCTTCCTGATGCTGCTGCTGATGTTCTCGATGGCGGGCATTCCGCCGACCGTGGGCTTCTACGCCAAGCTGTCGGTGCTGCAGGCCGTGGTGCAGATCGGCCTGTGGTGGGTGGCCGTCATCGCCGTGATGTTCTCGCTGATCGGCGCCTTCTACTACCTGCGCATCGTCAAGCTGATGTATTTCGACGAGCCGCGGGATACCGCCCCGGTCAGGGCCGGCGGCGACGTGCGCGTGCTGCTGTCGGTCAACGGCCTCGCGATGATCGTGCTCGGCATCGCGCCGCAGCCGCTGATGGTGCTGTGCATCGAAGCCGTCCGCGCTTCGATCTGACCGGCCATGGATTGGAGCACTGCGGCGCTGCTGCTGCTGGCCCTGGTGTTTGCCAATCTGCCGTTTCTGACCGAACGGATATTTTTCGTCGGCGCGGCGCCGGAGGGCGGAAAATCCCTCGGCTGGCGCCTGCTGGAGCTGGTCCTGCTGTATTTTGCCGCTGGCGCCGCGGCCTGGATGATGGAAAGCCGGGCCGGGCAGGTGCATCCCCAGCGCTGGGAGTTCTACGCGGTGACCGTCTGCCTGTTTCTGGTGTTCGCCTATCCCGGTTACGTCTACCGCTATCTCTGGCGCAAGCCGGGGCTGTGATCCGGGGGAGCGGCCGGTGACGGAAAAAGAACCCGAGGATTTCAGCGAAACGCCCCTTGATTCCGAGCCGGTGTTTGACGGCGTGCTGCTGCACGTGCGCCGCGACGCCGTGCTGCTGCCGAACGGCGCGCGCGCCACCCGCGAATACATCCGCCATCCCGGCGCGGCGATGGTCATCGCGCGGCCCGATCCGGATTCGATCGTGCTTGAACGGCAGTTCCGCTATCCGCTGCGCAGGCATTTCATCGAACTGCCCGCCGGCAAGATCGATCCCGGCGAGGATCCGCTGGCGACGGCCCGGCGCGAGCTGCGCGAGGAGTGCGGCTATGCGGCGGCGCACTGGCGCCACCTGGCCACGCTGCATCCCTGCATTTCCTATTCCGACGAGCGCATCGAGCTGTATCTCGCCGATGGCCTGACCCATGTCGGCAACGCGCTGGACGAGGATGAGTTCCTCGAGGTGATGACGGTGCCGCTGGCCCGCGCGCTGGCCTGGGTGCGCGAAGGGCGCATCACCGAGGCCAAGGCGGTGACCGGCCTGCTGTGGGCCGAGAAAATCCGCAGCGGGGAGTGGTAGCGCCCGCCGGGATGCCGGTTCAGGCTTCGCGGACGCCGCGCGCGCGCGTGGCGGGAGCAGCGGGGGCGGCGATGCCGTCCAGCCGGCTCACCGGGCGCAGGAAGTTGCCCTGCGCGTACAGCATGCCCGCGTCCTTCAGCAGTTCCAGCGTTTCCGCGGTTTCCACGCCCTTGGCGACGACCTGGCGCTTCAGTTCCCGGGCGACGCTGTTGACGGCCCTGATGAAGACCATGCTCTCGGCGCTGTCGCGCAGGTCCTGGGTGAAGCTGCCGTTGATCTTGAGGTAATCGACCTCGAAACGTTTGAGGTAGTAGAACGAGCTGAAGCCGGTGCCGAAATCGTCGAGCGCGAAGCGCGCGCCGAGGGGGCGAAGATGTTCGATGAATGCGCTGGTGGCGTCGATGTTCTCCATCGCCGCTTTCTCGCTGACTTCGAACACCAGGCGGTTGCCGGGGACGTCGGAGGTGCGCACGATGTCGACAAGCTCGCGCACCCAGGCGGCGTCGGCCACGGAGGCCGCGGAGAGGTTGACCGAGTAGCGGCTGCGCCGGCCGCGGTCGTGCTCGTGGATATGGGTCAGCAGGCGCGCGACGACGCGCTGGTCGAGCGCCGGGGCATAACCCAGCGACTCCGCGGTGCTCATGAACTGCGCCGCGCCGGTCCAGTTTCCGCGGTCGTCGCGGATGCGCAGGAAGATTTCGTGGTGCACTTCGGCGCCGGTGCTGATCTGTATCGCGGGCTGCACGTAGAGCGCGAGTTCGTCCTGGTCGAGGGCTTCGGCGACCAGCCGCGACCAGTGGGTGCGGCGGTGGCTGGCGCGCAGCGCGTCCGAGGCGGGATTGAACAGCGTCACGCGGTTGCGGCCCTGATCCTTGGCCTGGTGGGTTGCCGCGTCCGTGGCGGCGAGCAGGGCATTCCATTCGTTGCCGTGCAGCGGGTACAGGGCGATGCCGATCGAGGCGGTGATGCTGGAGACCACGCGGTTGGGCGCGGTTTCCAGGCGGTAATTCTGCACGGCGTCGAGGGCGATGGCGGACGAGGACAGCACTTCCTCGCGGCCGGCATCGTGCAGGTGCAGCACGAACTGGTCTTCGCCGACCCGGAACAGCTCGCCGTTGCGGTCGCGGGCGACGTTGCGCAGCACGCCGGACAGGCCCAGCATCAGCTGGTCGCCGGCACCGTGGCCGAAGACCGCGTTGATGCGCTTGAAGTGGTCCATGTCGATCAGCACCACCGCGCCGGATTGCCCGGTATTCAGCGCGGTTTCCACCTGGCGCCGCAGCGCGCCGCGGTTGGGCAGGTCGGTCAGGGCGTCATGCAGCGCGACGTGTTCGGCGCGGCGGATGGCGAGATGCTGTTCGGTGACATCGCGGGCGGTGCCGCGGATGCCCAGCACCAGGCCGTTCTCGTCGCGGGTGACCCTGGCGTTGATGCCGATCCAGCGGTCCTCGCCGCGCGCGGTGGTGAGGTGGGTGACGTGATTCTGTACCTCGCCGCTGCGGCGCAGGGTGGACAGGAAGCGGCGGTTCGGCACGTGCGAGCCGTTGGTCTCGAAGCTGAAGAAGCAGCGGCCGATCAGATCCTGCGGCGCCAGACCGAAGATCTCGTGGGCGGCGGCATTCAGATAGGTGAAACGCCCCTCGGCATCGGTCTGCCAGATCAGGTCATGCGAGGTTTCGACGAGGTCGCGGTAGCGGCCCTCGCTCTCGATCAGAAGCTGGATGATCCGGCGCTTTTCGGCAAGCGTCTTCTTGATGCTGGCGAGTTCGCGCGAGGTTTTTTCCGCGAAGCTGCCCCCATTGGCCTGGACCAGGCGGTCGATGACTTCCCGGGGATAACGGCGGTGGCCCCCTTCAGTGCGCTGGGCGCCGAGGATGCCCTGTTCATCCCAGCGCCGGAGCTTCTGCGCGGAGATGCCGAGCAGACGCGAAGTCTGCTCCATGGTGTAGGAGTGCTCCTGGTCGGACATATCCTCGGTCTTGCTTCGCCCCTGGGCCCGGGATGGCCTTTGACGCAGTGTAGCAGAGCCCCGCCGCCGATGCTTTTTCACGCCTTTCCTCCCGATCAATGGACGACGGCCGGTTCCTGCAGGCCGTTCTGCCGCGACACCAGCCGCTGCATCAGCTTCAGGTCGCGGGTGGTCAGGCGCAACGCCGCGTCGACCCAGACGCCGACCACGTCCGCCAGTTCCCCGTAGCTGATCTGGTGCACGCGGCGGCGCACCGCGGCGAGCGCGGCCATGCCGTTGCGCGAGCGCGAGCGCTGCCGGATCAGCGCGTTGACCGCGGCCTCGCCCTCGCCGTCTTCGGCGACCACGTCGATGACACCGAGGTCGCGCATTTCCTCGGCGCTGTAGATTTTTCCCGAGGAAATGATGTTTTCTGCGGCGCGCTGGCCGACCTTGCGGTCGAGGAAGGAGTAGGCGCCCATGCCGGGGAACAGGTTGAACAGGATTTCCGGGAATCCGAAGCGCGAGCCCCGCTCGGCGACGATCACGTCGCTGGACAGCGCCGCCTCGAAGCCGCCGCCCAGGCATTCGCCCTGCACCAGCGACACGGTGGTCACCGGCAGGTCGTGGCCGACGTAATTGCGGTAGAGCACGTCGATGCAGGCGCGGCCGTAGGCGGCCAGCGCGGCGCGGTCACGGCGGTCGATTTTCTGGCGGAACAGGTCGAGGTCGCCGCCGAGGTTGAACACGCCGGGCATGCCGGAGGCAAGGACCACGTACTCGATGGGCTCGCTGCCGTCCCCGCAGTCGATCGAGCCGCCGGTTTCCGCGACGAAGTTGTAATAGGCGCGGATGTCGGCGAGCAGGCTAGGATTGAAGCAAGGGCGCGGCGTCGCGGTCCAGCGCGACCACAATGCGCGGGTCTGACGGTCGAAGTGCGCATGCAACTGGGGCGAGAAGCGGAATTCCGTGTTGATGCGGCTGAAATCCGGGCGGACTGCGGCCTGGTGGGCGTTGACGACTGCGGCCGGCACTTGCATTTCCATGGCGATACCCCTTGTATGGTGTTGATCGGACGGGAAGTTTTTTTGTATTTTCCCGATGATGATTAGAGGGCAGGATGAGTGGGGCGGCAAATCTAACAAAATGAGAGATTTTAAAAAAATCAATAAAAACAAATACTTATATTCAACCAGAGTAACCGGTCAGGCCAAAATGGCAATTTACTCCCTGTTTGTTCCCTGTTGCGCCATGCTCGGGGGCCTGCCGGCAGTGCGGATTTCGCGGCTGAAGGCAGGCAAACCGTTTGACTCATAACCGGTGAGCCGTTAAAACCGGCGCTGATTCCGACCACCCTGATCCGAGCGGACCGTTACAGCCGATGCTGCGTGCCATCCTGAAGCTGCTGCTGGGCCTGTTGTTCCGGGTGCGCGTTCTCGGCGATGCCGGCGTGCTGCTGCGGGGGCGGCCGCTGGTGCTTGCCAATCACGATTCCCTGCTCGACACCCTGCTGGCCGTGCTGTTCCTGCCCGGCGCGCCGCTGGTCGTGCTGCCGCGGGCCCTCGCCGGACACCGCATCGGCGCCCTGGTCCGCCGCCTGGCGGATTGTGTCGAGCCGGCGGATGCCGGCGGCGCCGCGGTCAAGCGCCTGGTGCGGGCGGTGCGGGCAGGACGTCCGGTGGTGATGTTCCCGCAGGACCGGGTGACCACCACCGGCAGCACGATGAAGGTTTATGGCGCCGCCGGCGTCATTGCGCTGCGCGCCGATGCCGATGTGGTTCCGCTGCGCATCCACGGCACCCTCCACACCCGCTGGGCGGCGACCAGTCTGCGCTGGCCGCGCCTGCGTTTCCCGCGGGTGACGCTGCAACTGCTGCCGGCGCTGCGTTTCACGCCGCCGGCTGCCGGTGCCGCCGGGTCGCGGCGCCGGCGCATCAACGACGAACTGCAGGGCATCATGCAGCGGGCCATGGCCGCGGCCGGGCCGCGGCGCTCGCTGTTCGGGGCGCTGCTGGAGGCGGCCGCGCTGCACGGCCGCCGCACCCGCATCTTCGAGGACGTCCGCGGCC
>JAHCLD010000054.1 GCA_026125585.1 Burkholderiales bacterium | reverse complement strand
CATCGTCACCGATGCGGTGGACCGGCTGGGCCCGGGAGCCTAGCTGCGGTAGTCGGCGTTGATGCTGACGTAGTCGTGCGACAGGTCGCAGGTCCACACCGTCGCCGCGGCCTTGCCGCGGTTCAGCACCACGCGCACCGTGATCTCCGCCTGCTTCATCACGCGCTGGCCGTCGGCTTCCTGATACGACGGGCTGCGCCCGCCGTGTTCCGCGACCAGCACGTCATCGAGGTACAGCTCGATGCCATCGACTTCGAGGTCGGCGATGCCGGCATAGCCGATCGCGGCGAGAATGCGGCCGAGGTTCGGGTCCGATGCGAAAAACGCGGTCTTGATCAGCGGCGAATGCGCGATGGCCAGCGCCACCTTGCGGCATTCCTCCTCGCTGCGGCCGGATTCGACCTTGACGGTGATGAACTTGGTCGCGCCCTCGCCGTCGCGGATGATCGCCTGCGCGAGTTCGACCGCCACCGCGGTCACCGCATCGCGGAACGCCGCGTACTCCGCGCTTTTGGCGTCGGTGATTTCCGCCATCGCGGCCTTGCCGGTGGCCATCAGCATGAAGCTGTCGTTGGTCGAGGTGTCGCCGTCGACGGTGATGCAGTTGAACGAGCGCTGCGCGGCCCAGGCCACCGCGGACCTGACCAGCGCCTGGCTCACCGCGGCGTCCGTCGCGATGAAGCCGAGCATGGTCGCCATGTTGGGATGGATCATGCCTGCGCCCTTGGCGATGCCGGTGACGGTCACCGTCGCGCCGCCGATGCTGAACCGGCGGGATGCCGCCTTGGGCAGCGTGTCGGTGGTCATGATCGCCGCCGCGGCGTCGGCCCAGACATCGGGCTTCAGCGCATCCATGCACTGCGGCAGGCCGGCGACGATGCGATCCACCGGCAGCGGCTCCATGATCACGCCGGTCGAGAACGGCAGCACCTGCGACGGCGTGCAGCCGAGCAGCCTTGCCGCTTCGGCGCAGGTCTGGCGCGCGCGGGCCAAGCCGTCCTTGCCGGTGCCGGCATTGGCGACGCCGGTGTTGACCACCAGCGCGCGTATGCCCTGGCCGGGATCGATCATCGACAGGTGCTGGCGGCAGAGCACGACCGGCGCCGCGCAGAAACGGTTCTGCGTGAACACGCCGGCGACGCGGGCGCCGTCATCGAGCCGGATCAGCAGCAGGTCCCTGCGGCCGGCCTTGCGGATCCCCGCCCGGGCGATGCCCAGCGTCACGCCGGCAACCGGCAGCAGCGAGGCGGGATCGGGCGCTTTCAGGTTGACCGGCATGGCGTCAGGTAAGCTTGCCGTGGCACTGCTTGTATTTTTTCCCGGAACCGCAGGGGCAGGGATCGTTGCGGCCGATCTTCTGGCCGCCGCGCACGAAGGGCTGCAGCCTGTCGGCCCCGGCATCAGGCGCCGCCAGCGCCGTTTCGCCGGCGGCATCGTCATCAACCGCCTCGGCCGCCGCTTCGGCGTGCTGGTACTGCACGTTGCTCAGCTTTTCGTGCTCCTCGGCCGCGCGCAATTCCTCCGCGCTGCGGATCTGCACGGTCATCAGGATCCGCGTGACGTCGGTCTTGATCATGTCGAGCAGCAGCGAGAACAGTTCGAAGGCCTCGCGCTTGTATTCCTGGGTCGGATTCTTCTGGGCGTAGCCGCGCAGGTGTATGCCCTGCCGCAGGTGGTCCAGCGCCGACAGGTGCTCGCGCCAGTGGCTGTCCAGGCTCTGCAGCATGATCGCGCGCTCGTACTGGCGCATCGCCACCGGGTCGACCGCCGCGGTTTTCTCGGCATACCGCGCATGGGCCGCCTCGATGATGCGCTGGCGCAGGGCCTCCTCCTCCAGCTGCGGGCTGAGTTCGAGCCACTGCCGCAGCGGCAGCTCCAGCCCCAGTTCGCCGCGCAGGACCGCCTCCAACCCCTCGATGTTCCATTGCTCTTCCAGGCTGCCGGGCGGAACGTGCTGTGCGAAATGGCCGGCCATGACATCGGCGCGCATGGCCGCGATGGTCGCCGAAACATCCGTGCTTTCCAGCAGCTCGTTGCGCTGCTGGTAGATCACCTTGCGCTGGTCGTTGGCGACGTCGTCATATTCGAGCAGGTGCTTGCGCATGTCGAAGTTGCGCGCCTCGACCTTGCGCTGTGCGTTTTCGATGGAGCGCGTGACCCAGGGGTGCTCGATGGCCTCGCCCTCGGGCATCTTCAGCCGGTTCATGATCGCCGCCACCCGGTCGGAGGCGAATATCCGCAGCAGGGAGTCGTCGAGCGCCAGGTAAAAACGGCTGGAACCCGGATCGCCCTGCCGGCCGGCGCGGCCGCGCAACTGGTTGTCGATGCGCCGCGATTCATGGCGCTCGGTGCCGATGATGTGCAGGCCGCCCGCCTTCACTACCTCGTCATGGCTGCGTTGCCACTGTTCGCGCAGTTCGGCGACCCGCCGTTCGCGCGCGGCGGCATCCAGGCTCTCGTCGGAAAGCACCCGGTTGATTTCCGGCTCGGGATTGCCGCCGAGCACGATGTCGGTGCCGCGGCCCGCCATGTTGGTGGCGAGCGTGATGATCTTCGGGCTGCCGGCCTGGGCGACGATCTCGGCCTCGCGCGCATGCTGCTTGGCATTGAGCACGTTGTGCGGCAACCCCTCCTTGGCGAGGATGCCCGAGATGTATTCGGAATTCTCGATCGACGTCGTGCCGACCAGCACCGGCCGGCCGCGTGCGTGACATTCGCGGATGTCGCTGATGATCGCGCTGTATTTTTCGGCCGAGGTGCGGAACACCTGATCCATGCGGTCATCGCGGACCATCGGCCGGTGGGGCGGAATGATCACGGTTTCGAGGCCGTAGATCTGCTGGAATTCGTAGGCTTCGGTGTCGGCGGTGCCGGTCATGCCCGACAGTTTTCCGTACATCCGGAAATAGTTCTGGAAGGTGATCGTCGCCAGGGTCTGGTTTTCCTTCTGGATTTCCACCCCTTCCTTGGCCTCGATCGCCTGGTGCAGACCTTCCGACCAGCGGCGGCCCGGCATCAGCCGGCCGGTGAACTCGTCGACGATGATGATCTCGTTGTTCTGCACCACGTACTGCTGGTCGCGGTGGAACAGGCTGTGCGCGCGCAGCGACGCATTCAGGTGATGCATCAGGCCGATGTTGGCCGCCTCGTAGAGGCTGCCGCCCTCGGGCAGCAATCCCGCCTTCGCCAGCAGCGTCTCGGCATGTTCGTGGCCTTCCTCGGACAGTACGACCTGATGCGCCTTCTCGTCGACCCAGTAATCCCCCGGACCCTTTTCGTCCTTCTGGCGGACGAGTTTCGGCGTCACCGCGTTGATATGCACGTAGAGATCGGTGGTGTCCTCGGCCTGCCCGGAAATGATCAGCGGCGTGCGCGCCTCGTCGATCAGGATGGAATCGACCTCGTCGACGATCGCGAAAGCCAGTCCGCGCTGCACTTTCTCGGACTGGTCGTAGACCATGTTGTCACGCAGATAATCGAAGCCGAATTCGTTGTTGGTGCCGTAGGTGATGTCGGCGCGGTAGGCCTCCTGCTTGCGGTCATGCTCCATCTGCGACAGGTTGACGCCGACGGTCAGGCCGAGGAAGCGGTAGATGCGACCCATCCAGTCCGCGTCGCGCTGCGCCAGGTAGTCGTTGACGGTGACGACGTGGACCCCGGTGCCGGCCAGCGCATTGAGGTAGGCCGGCAGCGTCGCGACCAGAGTCTTGCCCTCGCCCGTGCGCATCTCGGCGATCTTGCCGCTGTGCAGGGCGATGCCGCCGACCATCTGCACGTCGAAGTGGCGCATGCCCAGCGCCCGCTTGCCGGCCTCGCGCACCACGGCAAAGGCTTCGGGAAGAATCCCGTCGAGCGCCGCCCGGCGGGCGGCCGCCTGCCCCTCGGGCGCGGACGCGGCGACCGCCTTGGCAATGCGCTCCCGGAATTCGGCGGTCTTCGCCTGCAGCTGCTCGTCCGTCAGGGCCGCGGTCTGCGGCTCCAGCGCGTTGATCGCGCGCACCGTGCGGCGGTACTGCTTGAGCAGCCTTTCGTTGCGGCTGCCGAACACTTTCTTCATTAAGCCGGTAATCATGGACATCCTGAATAAAAAAAGGGTGGGAAAATCCCACCCCTGCAATTCGCGCTATCGGTACAGCCGTTCAGCCGGGCAATTGCAGAAACTGCGCGGGGTTGCGCGCGGCGCCACGCTGGCGCACCTCGAAATGCAGATGCGCGCCCGTCGCGCGCCCGGTTTTGCCGACTTCGGCGATCCGGGAACCGCGCAGCACGATGTCCCCGACCTTCACCAGCCGTTTCGATGCGTGTGCATACCGCGAGATCAGATCATTGCCGTGATCGATCTCGACCATATTACCATACTGGGGATGGAACTCTGAGTAGACCACGACGCCCGCGGCAGCGGCATAAATCGGCGTCCCTTCCACGGCCATGAAGTCTATGCCTTCATGAAAAGCGCGCTGCCCGGTGAACGGGTCGATGCGCCAGCCGAAGTTCGACGAGTACCAGCCGCCTTCCACCGGCAGCTTGGTCGGCGTCAGTTTTTTCCTGGCGCTGTCCAGCGTGAACATCGATTCCAGCAGGCCCAGCTTGTCGCCGCGATCCTCGAGCTGGCGCGTCAATTGTTCGACTTGGCGGGTGAAGTCGCCCAGCGAGAGATTCTGGCTCGGAACCGAGGAAACCGCGCCGCCGCGGCCGGGCATCTCGTTGAACATCAGGTCCTGCGGCTTGAATCCGGCCAGCTTGGCCAGGCGTTCGCCCAAGGTGTCCAGGCGCAGCAGCTGGGCCTGCATCTGTCCCAACCGCACCGCCATCGCATTGAGGTTGTCCTGCAGGTAGGACTGGTTCTTTTCCTGCTGCTGCTGGTGCATGGTCACCAGCACGTCCCTGACGTACGGAATGTTCAGGTCCGTGGCAAAACGCAGGATACCGTAATTGAGCGCGCCGGCCAGCGTCAGCATCATCGCCATCAGCAATGCCGCCAGACCGGCAAGATGCGGCCACCCCAGCGTGATGGTCCACGCCTTTGGCAGTTTCTCGGAAACCAGAATAATATTCATGGTCAAACTCCCCTGTCGCCATGCCCACCCGCAAATTCAGCGCCCTGATTGTAGAAACAGCGGGCTTGTCGGCACTGAATCGGGCAACGCAGCGCATTTCAGCGCTGCAACGGCTTTATACGGTCTGCGCGCCCCCTGAACTGTCCCGGGCAAGCCGGGTGGTCGGAGACCACGACGGCATGCTGGTCATAGCGGCAGACAACGGCGCAATCGCGGCAAAACTGAAACAGATCATGCCCCGGTTGCTGAAGAACCTGCAAAAGCAGAGGGCGCAGATTACTGGAATCCGGATTCAAGTTCAAGTTTCCGGACCGCGGCCCGCACCCCGGATCTATGCCGAGAAACCGGCATTACCCGTTGATTTAATTGATGATTTTGAAAAACTGTCGAACCGGGTCCGGGATCCCGGATTGCGCTCGGCCCTGGCCCGCTTCGCCGCCAGGCGCCGCGGCGGGCGCTGATGCCGGCCGGCCTTGGGCCGTTCAGATGACCATCAGAAAGCGTTCGGCCGCGTAAAACAGCATCAGCAGGACCGCAAAAACCAGCGTTCCGAGAAAAACCCGCCAGGCAAACCGCAGGTAACGCCGGTCCCGCGACACCACATACAGCGCGAAGGACACGCCGATGGTCACCAGCGCCAGGATGCCGACGAGCCGCAGCAGCAACATGCGCGTTACGCCGGCCGGGTCCGGGACCGCCGGTCAGGCCGCCTGGGGCTGCCAGGCGAGGAACGGCGGGGCGTCTTCGCTGCGGTCAAAACTAACGTATTCCCAGGCCCTGGACTGCTCGAGCAGATGGCGCAGCAGGCGGTTGTTCATGGCATGGCCGGACTTGTGGCCGCTGAACGCGCCGATCAGGGGATGGCCGAGCAGATAGAGGTCGCCGATCGCGTCGAGCACCTTGTGCTTGACGAACTCATTGTCGTAGCGCAGCCCGTCCGTATTGAGCACCCGGTATTCGTCCATCACGATCGCATTGTCGAGGCTGCCGCCCAGCGCCAGCCCCTGCGAACGCATGCTCTCGACATCCTGCATGAAACCGAAGGTGCGCGCCCGCGCCACCTCGTTGACATAGGACGTGGAGGCGAAATCGACCACGACCGACTGCGCGCTGGCGTCGAACACGGGATGCGCGTAGTCGATCGCCAGTTCGAGCCGGAAGCCGTTGTGGGGATCGAAGCGCACCCACTTGTCGCCGTCGTGAACCTCGACCGGCTTCAGGATGCGGATGAATTTCTTCGGCGCGTCCTGCTCCTCGATGCCCGCGGATTGCAGCAGGAACACGAAGGGGCCGGCGCTGCCATCCATGATCGGCACTTCCGGCGCCGTCACATCGATCCGGACATTGTCCACGCCGAGGCCGGCCAGCGCCGACATCAGGTGCTCGACCGTCTGCACGCGCGCGCCGTCCTTCTCGAGGCAGGACGACAGCCGGGTGTCGTGCACCGCGTACGGATCAGCCTTGATCTCGACCGGCGGTTCGAGGTCGGTTCTGCGGAACACGATGCCGGTGTGCGGCTGCGCCGGACGCAGGGTCAGATGGACCTTCTCGCCCGTGTGCAGGCCCACGCCGGTGGCGCGAACCACGTTTTTCAGTGTGCGTTGCCTGATCATTGTTAATGAAGCTTATTCCCTGCCCTGCTTTTTCGCGAGGCAATTCATCCGATTTTATCACGCTGCCGCAGCGCAACAAAACCGGGCCGCCGGCGTCCTCCCGGATGGCCGGTCCCTCTGCCCGGGATTTCCCCGGTGTGCCGCGGTCAGTCGGCCTGCTTGCGCAGGAATGCCGGGATGTCGAGCATTTCCACGCCGGACTGCCGCATCGCCTCCACCGTCGCATCGCGATTGCGGCGGCGGATCACGGCAGGCTGCTCCAGCGCGCCGTAATCAACGTCCATCCCCATGTTGTCGGTGCCGGTCTTCTGCGACACGACGATCATCGGCTTGGGCTGCTGGCGGGCCATCGGCTTGCCCAGCCCGGTGGCCACGATGGTCACCCGCAGTCCGTCCTCGAGACTGTCGTCATACACCGTGCCGACGATGACGGTCGCCGAGTCGGCGGCGAAGGCCTTGATGGTTTCCATGACGTCGTACATTTCCTGCAGCTGGAACGTCGACTTGCTGGCCGAGATGTTCACCAGCACGCCGCGCGCGTCCGAAATGTTGATGTCCTCCAGCAGCGGGCAGGCCACCGCCTGCTCCGCGGCCTCGCGGGCGCGGCCGATGCCGGCCGCCTTGGCGGAACCCATCATCGCCATGCCCATTTCGCCCATCACCGTGCGCACGTCGGCAAAGTCGACGTTGATCATGCCCGGGCAGCTGATGATCTCGGCGATGCCGGCAACCGCCCCGTGCAGCACGTCGTTGGCCGCGCGAAACGCCTCGTCCAGCGTGATCGAATTGCCCAGCACCTGCATCAGCTTGTCGTTGGGGATCACGATCAGCGAGTCGACATGCTGCGCCAGCGCATCCAGCCCCTCCTGCGCGATGCGCTGCCGCTTGCCCTCGAACGCGAAGGGCTTGGTCACCACGGCCACCGTCAGGATGCCGAGTTCCTTGGCGATCTCGGCGACCACCGGCGCGGCGCCGGTGCCGGTGCCGCCGCCCATGCCCGCGGTCAGGAACAGCATGTCCGCGCCGGAAATCAGCTCGGCGATGCGCTCACGGTCCTCGAGGGCGGCTTGGCGGCCGATCTCCGGGTTCGCGCCCGCGCCGAGCCCCTTGGTGATTTCATCGCCGAGCTGCAGCTGCGTTTTCGCCTGATTGCGCTTGAGCGCCTGGGCATCGGTGTTGGCGCAGATGAATTCCACGCCCTGCACGCCTTGGACGATCATGTGATCCACCGCGTTGCCGCCGCAGCCGCCGACGCCGATCACCTTGATTACCGCTTCCTGCGCCTGTGCATCGATCAGTTCAATCATGTGAGTCTCCTTTTTTCCGCAAACGAAGTAATGTTGAAAAATCCCGCAATTCCGAAACCAGAAAACCGAATGTCCTGCATCTCCCCCGCTAGAAATTCCCCGTGAACCAGTTTTTCATCCGCTCCAGCACCTGCTGGAAGCTGCCGACGTGCATGCGCGCCGCGTCGCGCTGGCGATGCTCGTCGGCGCCCGCGATCAGCAGGCCGACGCCGGTCGCGTAGCGCGTGTTGCGCACGACCTCGGACAGCCCGCCCGCGTACTGCGGCATGCCGATGCGCACCGGCATGTGGAAAATCTCCTCCCCCAGCTCGACCATGCCCTGCATCGCGCTGGATCCCCCCGTCAGCACCACGCCCGAGGACAGCAGTTCCTCGTAGCCGCTGCGGCGCAACTCCGCCTGCACCAGCGAATACAGCTCCTCGACGCGCGGCTCGATGACCTCGGCCAGCGTCTTGCGCGAGAGCTGGCGCGTGCTGCGGTCGCCGACGCCGGGCACGTCGACCATTTCCTGGGGATCGGCGAGCTGCGACAGCGCGCAGCCGTGGCGCTGCTTGATGTCCTCCGCGTCCTTGGTCGGCGTGCGCAGCGCCATCGCGATGTCGTTGGTGATCTGGTCGCCGGCGATCGGGATCACCGCGGTGTGGCGGATCGCGCCGTGGGTGAACACGGCCATGTCGGTGGTGCCGCCGCCGATGTCGACCAGGCACACGCCGAGGTCCTTCTCGTCCTCCGACAGCACCGCGACCGAGGAGGCCAGCGGCTGCAGGATCAGGTCGTTGACTTCGAGGCCGCAGCGGCGCACGCACTTGACGATGTTCTGCGCCGCCGACACCGCGCCGGTGACGATGTGCACCTTGACCTCCAGGCGCACGCCCGACATTCCGAGCGGCTCGCGCACGTCCTCCTGGCCGTCGATGATGAATTCCTGGTTCAGCACGTGCAGGATCTGCTGGTCGTTGGGGATCTGCACCGCCTTCGCGGTCTCGATCACCCGGTCGATGTCCAGTTGCGATACCTCCTTATCCTTGATCGCGACCATGCCCTGCGAATTGAAGCTCTTGATGTGATTGCCGGCGATGCCGGTGTAGACCTCGCGGATCTTGCAGTCAGTCATCAGCTCGGCGTCCTCCAGCGCGCGCTGGATGGCATTGACGGTGGTCTCGATGTTGACCACCACGCCCTTCTTCAGCCCGCGCGAGGCATGGCTGCCCATGCCGATGATCTCGAAGCCGCCTTCGGGCTTCAGTTCGGCGACGATGGCGACGATCTTCGACGTGCCGATGTCGAGCCCCACCACGATCTTCTTGTTTTCCCTGGCCTTGTTCATCTGTCCTGTCATTCCCCGTGCATCGCCCTATGCGCCGTTCCTGCGCCGGACATCGTCCGCAACCGCCGGCAAACCCGGCACCCGTGCCGCAAATCCGTTGGCATAACGCAGATCGACCCGGTCCACCGGGCGGGTCATGCGCGCAATCGTCCTCGGATACGCGACGACAAAACGGCGCAGCCGCTGCTCGACCTGCTCCCTGCCGAGATCCAGCGTCATGCCGTCGTCGAGCCTGACCTGCCAGGCCCGGCGCGGCGACACGTTGATTTCCCCCGGCGTCCTGCCGATGTCCCCGAGGCTGCGGCGGAAATGGTCGTACTGGATGGCCATTTCCTTGGCCGCCCCCGGCGGCCCGTTGAACACCGGAAGGTTTCCGTCGAAGGCCGCCGCGAAAACCTCGCCGTGCACGTTGACGAGGGCCTCGCGGCCCCAGCGCGCCAGCGGCACGTGTTCGGTCAACGCCACCTCCAGCCCGCCCGGCCACTGCCGGCGCACGCTGGCGCTGCGCACCCAGGGCAGCTTCTCGAATGCCTCGCGCGCCGTGTCCAGGCGCAGCGTGAACAGGGTTCCGCCGACCTCGCGCCGGACGATGTCCTCGACCTGCTGGCGGGTGACATGGGCGACCGGCGTCACCACGCGCACCTGGGTGATCGAGAACACCGGCTGCCTCACGGCATAGGACACGCCGGCGTAAAGCACGCCGAGCAACGCCGCGATGAACAGCAGATCGGCGGCCAGGTTCAGCACGGCGGGCTTATCCCACATGGGCCAGCTCCAGGATGCGCAGCACCAGCGCCTCGAAGGACAGCCCGGCCTGGCGCGCCGCCATCGGCACCAGGCTGTGCCCGGTCATGCCGGGAGAGGTGTTCATCTCGAGGAACTGCACGCTGCCGTCCGCCCGGCGGATCAGGTCTGCGCGTCCCCAGCCGGCGCAGCCGAGCGCCTGCGCGCTGCGCATCACCAGCTCGCGGATGTGCAGCTCTTCCGCCTCGGGCAGCCCGCAAGGGCAGTGGTATTTCGTTTCGTCGCTGAAATACTTGTTCTGGTAATCGTAGTTGCCCTGCGGCGCCTCGATGCGGATCAGCGGCAGGGCCTGATCCCCGAGAAATCCCGCGGTCAGTTCGCTGCCGGCGACAAACTCTTCGGCCATCACGAAGGCATCATGGCGCGCGGCCAGCGCGAAGGCCTCCGGCAGTCCGGCCGCGTCGGTAACCTTGGTCAGGCCGATGGTCGAGCCTTCGCGCGCCGGCTTGACGATCAGCGGCAGGCCCAGGCGCCGCGCCACGCCCGCCCAGTCGCTGCCGGCATCCACGACCTCGAAACGCGGCGTCGGAATGCCGGCCGCGGCCCACACCATCTTCGTGCGCACCTTGTCCATCGACAGCGCAGAGGCCATCACGCCGCTGCCGGTGTACGGAATGCCCATCAGTTCCAGCGCGCCCTGCACCGTGCCGTCTTCGCCGTGGCGGCCGTGCAGCGCGATGAACGCGCGGGAATAACCCTCCCGCTTCAGGTCGAAAATCTCCCGTTCGGCCGGATCGAATCCGTGCGCATCCAGTCCCGCGCCGCGCAGGGCTCCGAGCACGTTGCGGCCGCTCATCAGCGAAATCTCCCGTTCCGCGCTGCGCCCGCCGAACAGCACCGCGATTTTCCCGTGCCCGCTCATGCCGGCTCCCCGATCACGCGCACTTCCCGCTCGAGCCGGATGCCGAAACGCCGCGCCACCGCCTGCTGCGCCTCGGCAATCAGCGCCTCGATGTCGGCCGCGGTCGCTCCTCCGGTGTTGACGATGAAATTGGCGTGTTTTGCCGAGATCGCCGCCCCGCCGATGGTTTTCCCCTTGAGGCCGCAGGCTTCGATCAGCCGCGCCGCATGGTCCCCGGGCGGATTGCGGAACACCGAACCGGCGTTCGATTCGCCCAGCGGCTGGGAGGCAATCCGCTGCGACAGCAGCGCCTTGATCCGGGCCCGCGACTGCGCACCGTCGCCCTGCGGCAGACGGAAAACCGCCGACACGAACCATTCCTCGGCATGCCCGCCGCCCTGCGCCGCGCCGGACACATGCGACAGTTGCCGGCAGCGGCGCTCGACGCTGCGATACCCGATGGTGTAATGGGCGGGCGTGCGCCGGCGCAGCATGCCGGTCCGGTCGACCGTTTCCACCCCGGCCACGATATTCCAGGTCTCCCCGCCGTAACAGCCGGCATTCATCGCCAGCGCGCCGCCGACCGTGCCGGGAATGCCCGCCAGGAACTCGGCGCCGGACAGGTTGTTCAGCGCCGCGGCGCGCGCCACCTTCGGACCCGCCACGCCGGCCTGGGCGCGGATTTCGCCACCACCGTCCGCGGCTCGCGTCACCTGCAGATCGCGCAGCGCCCAGTGCGTGAAGATCACCGTGCCGCCGAAACCGCCGTCCCGCACCAGCAGGTTGCTGCCCAGCCCGACCACGCAGACCGGTTCGTCTCCGGGCAGGCCGCGCAGGAACGCGGCCATGTCCGCCAGATCAGCAGGCGCATAGCTGCGGCGCGCGCAACCGCCGGCACGCCAGCTGACGTGCCTGGCCATCGGCTCGTCGCACCGCAGCTCGCCGCGCAATCCGTTGCGGCTGATTTTTGCCTGTTCGCTCATGTCCATGTCGTTCTGCTGTCCCGGGGCGGCATTTCCGCTCACGCGCCCGCCTTCGCCAGCCGCGCGGCGACCGTGCCGACCGATCCGGCCCCCATCGCCAGCACCACGTCGCCGTCACGCGCCGCCCCGTCGATCGCCGCCGGCAGATCCGCAACCTGCTCCACGAACACCGGCTCCACTTTTCCCAGCACCCGCACTGCGCGCGCCAGCGCCCGGCCGTCGGCGGCAACGATCGGCGCCTCGCCCGCCGGATAGACTTCGGTCAGCAGCAGCGCATCCACGCTCGACAGCACGCGCACGAAATCCTCGAAACAGTCGCGGGTGCGGGTATAGCGGTGCGGCTGGAACGCCAGCACCAGCCGCCGTCCGGGAAACGCGCCGCGCGCCGCGGCGATGGTCGCCGCCATTTCCACCGGGTGGTGCCCGTAATCGTCGATCAGGTCATAGCTGCCGCCGCCGCGCAGCGCAATCGCGCCGCAACGCTGGAAGCGCCGGCCGACGCCCTTGAAATCGGCCAGCGCCTTGACGATCTTCTCGTCCGCCACCCCGACCTCCATGCCGGCCGCGATCGCCGCCAGCGCGTTCTGCACGTTGTGCACGCCGGGCAGATTGAGCACGATATCGAGGTCGGGCAGGCGTTTTCCGTTCATGCGCTGCACCCGGAAGCGCATGCGTCCCGCGTCGGCCGATACCGACTGCGCGCGCACCTGCGCGCCTTCGCCGATGCCGTAGGTCACCACCGTCTTGGTCAGCCGCGGCATGATCGAGCGCACGTTGGCGTCGTCGTTGCACAGCACCGCGACGCCGTAAAACGGCAGGCGCTCGACGAAGTCGACGAAAGCCTGCTTCAGCCTGTCGAGCGAATGGTCATAGGTTTCCATGTGGTCGGCGTCGATATTGGTGACGACCGCAATCACCGGCTGCAGGTGCAGGAAAGAGGCGTCGGATTCATCGGCCTCGGCAACGATGAATTCGCCCGCGCCGAGCCGGGCATGCGCCCCCGCGCTCTCCAGGCGGCCGCCGATCACGAAGGTCGGATCGAGCCCGCCTTCCGCCAGCACGCTGGCCGCGAGGCTGGTGGTCGTGGTCTTGCCGTGGGTGCCCGCCACCGCGATGCCCTGTTTCAGGCGCATCAGTTCCGCCAGCATCAGCGCACGCGGCACCACCGGCACATGGCGGGCGCGGGCGGCGACCACCTCGGGGTTGTCCGGCTTCACGGCGCTGGAAATCACCACCACGTCGGCGGCCGCGACATGCGCCGCATCATGGCCGATGCGCACCTGCGCGCCGAGCCCGGCGAGCCGCCGCGTGGCGCCGCCTTCGCTGAGATCGGAACCGCTGACCGCATAACCGAGGTTGAGCAGCACCTCCGCGATGCCGCTCATCCCGGCGCCGCCGATGCCCACGAAATGCACCTGTCTGACCTTGTGCCGCATTACCGGCCAATCTCCTTCAACGCCCGCGAATCGGCGGCCGGCCACGCTCGCGGCCGGTCCCATCCCGCGCAAACACCCCGCGCGGGGCCCTGCTCCCTGCTCGCGTGGACCCCGCCTCCGCCCATGACATGCGCCTGTCCGACCTTGTGCCTCATGCCGGCGCAAGCTCCACGCAATAATCCGCCACCCGGGTTGCGGCATCCGGCTTGCCGGCGGCGCGCGCGGCGCGCGCCATTTCCAGCAGCTTGTCCCGTGTCAGGCTGCGCAGCAGGTCGGCCAACGCGCGCGGCGTCAACTCCTGCTGCGGCATCAGCAGCGCGGCGCCGCGATCGGCGAGGTAGCGCGCGTTGCGCGTCTGGTGATCGTCCACCGCGTGCGGAAAAGGAACGAGGATGCTGCCGACGCCGGCAACGGCCAGCTCGGTTACCGTGGTGGCGCCGGCGCGGCAGACCAGCAGGTCGGCCGCGCCGTAACAGGCGGCCATGTCATCGATGAAGGCCGGCACTT
>JAHCLD010000053.1 GCA_026125585.1 Burkholderiales bacterium | reverse complement strand
CGTGGCCAGCGCCGATTTCAAGAGCAGGGCGATTTCCCTGGTGATGGCCGGCGGCCTGGTCGGCGGCGTGATCGGGCCGCAGACCAGCAAGATGACCAAGGATTTTCTCGGCACCGAATTCCTGGCAACCTACCTGGCATTGATCGGTTTCTGCATGCTGGCGCTGGTCCTGCAGAGGATGATGGACATC
This sequence comes from Burkholderiales bacterium, assembly GCA_026125585.1. Taxonomy (GTDB): domain Bacteria; phylum Pseudomonadota; class Gammaproteobacteria; order Burkholderiales; family SG8-41. The sequence goes on along the minus strand of JAHCLD010000053.1, from coordinate 13,907 downwards.
CCGCGGCTGAGCGCTTCCGAGCAGAAGGAGCGGGGCAGGCCGCTGTCGGAAATCGCGCGCCAGCCGGCCTTCATCGTCGCGGTTCTTTCGGGAATGGTCGGTTACGGCGTGATGAACCTGCTGATGACGGCAACGCCGCTGGCCATGCAGTCCTGCGAACACCCCTTCAGCGATGCCGCTTTCGTGATCCAGTGGCACGTCATCGCGATGTTTGCCCCGTCATTTTTCACCGGCTCGCTGATCAGGCGGTTCGGAGTGCGCAGCATACTGTTCACAGGCGTGTTGCTGAGCCTGGGCTGCGTGGCCATCGCGCTGTCGGGCGTCGAGGTGCTGCATTTCTGGGCCGCCATGGTGCTGATCGGCACAGGCTGGAATTTCATGTATCTGGGCGGCACGACGCTGCTGACGGAAACCCATACGCCCGCGGAGAAGGCGAAAGTGCAGGGCGCCAACGACATGGCCATTTTCATCACCATGGCGATCAGTTCGGCATCTTCCGGATGGCTTTTCTCGGCGCGCGGCTGGGAGATCATGAACTACGGCGCGATTCCCTTTCTGCTGCTCACCGGGCTGGCCATCCTGTTCCTGCGCGGGCGCAAGCCGGTGGCCGCCACCTGACCCGGTTTTTGACAATTTGATGTAAAATCGGCGGGTCCAGGCAGAGCGAAACACCCAAGTTTCGCTTTGCCTTTGTTTTTTCATGAAAATCAACGTCTTCCGCTAGAGGAGTTCCTTGATGAACCAGCCAGCGACCCGGTTGCAGGTGCAGCCTGCGATGGAAAGCCCGGCCCATGTCACTCATGCAAAACTCAAGGCCTGGGTTGCCGAAGTGGCGCAACTGACCAGGCCCGACCGCATCGTCTGGTGCGACGGCAGCCAGGAAGAATACGACCGCCTGTGCAACGAAATGGTCGAGGCGGGCACGCTGATCCGGCTGAACCAGGAAAAACGCCCCGGCTGCTTCCTCGCCCGTTCGGATCCGGATGATGTGGCGCGGATGGAAGACCGCACTTTCGTCTGCAGCAGGAACAGGGAAGACGCCGGCCCCAACAACAACTGGATGCCGCCGGAAGAAATGAAGGCGACGATGCGCAAGCTGTACGACGGCTGCATGCGCGGGCGCACGATGTACGTGATTCCGTTCAGCATGGGGCCTCTGGGCTCGCACATCGCGCACATCGGCGTCGAACTGACCGATTCGCCGTATGTCGCGGTGAGCATGCGCATCATGACCCGCATCGGCAGCAGGGTGCTGGACATCCTCGGCGCCGACGGCGAATTCGTGCCCTGCCTGCATTCGGTCGGCATGCCGCTGGCGGCGGGCCAGAAGGACATCCCATGGCCGAGCAACAAGGAGCACAAGTTCATCACCCACTTCCCGGAAGAAAAACTGATCTGGTCCTTCGGCAGCGGCTACGGCGGCAACGCGCTGCTCGGCAAGAAATGCTTCGCGCTGCGCATTGCCTCGATCATGGCCAGGGAGCAGGGATGGCTGGCGGAGCACATGCTGATCCTCGGCATCCAGCCTCCGGGCGGCAAAAAACATTACATCGCGGCGGCCTTTCCCAGCGCCTGCGGCAAGACCAATCTGGCGATGCTGATTCCGCCGAAAGCGCTCGCGGGCTGGAAAGTCACGACCATCGGCGAGGACATCGCCTGGATCAAGCCGGGGCCGGACGGCCGCCTTTACGCCATCAATCCGGAATACGGCGCCTTCGGCGTTGCGCCCGGCACCTCGGAAGAAACCAACGCCAACTGCCTCGCCGCGCTGCGGAAGAACACGATTTTCACCAATGTCGCGATGACGGATGACGGCGACGTGTGGTGGGAGGGCCTGACCAGGGAGCCGCCGGCCCATCTGATCGACTGGACCGGCAAGTCCTGGACGCCGGATAGCGGCCGTGTCGCCGCGCATCCCAACTCGCGTTTCACGGTTCACGCCTCGCAGATCCCGTCGATGGACGCCGATTGGGAAAACCCCGCGGGGGTGCCGATCAGCGCATTCCTCTTCGGCGGGCGCCGCACGACCACGGTGCCGCTGGTGGCCGAAGCAAAGGACTGGAAGCACGGCGTATACCTGGCGGCGACGATGGCCTCCGAAACCACCGCGGCGATCGTCGGCAAGGTCGGCGTGGTGCGCCGCGATCCCTTCGCGATGCTGCCGTTCTGCGGCTACCATTTCGGCGATTATTTCGGCCACTGGCTGAGCGTCGGTGCAAAGATCAAGCACCCGCCGAAGATTTTCGCGGTGAACTGGTTCCGCCGCGATTCCAACGGCAAATTCATGTGGCCCGGTTTCGGCGACAACATGCGCGTGCTGAAATGGGTGGTCGAGCGCTGTGAAGGCAAGTCCGTCGCAACCGGGACGCCGATCGGCGGCATGCCGCGTTACGAAGACATGGATTGGAGCGGCATGGCGGGTTTCAGCCGCGAAACCTTCGACTCGCTGACCCGCGTCGACCGCGATGCCTGGCGTGCGGAAATCAGGGATCACGACGAATTGTTCGGCAAGCTGGAGTCCCGCCTGCCTGCGGAAATGACCGCGCAGCGCAAGGCGCTGGAGCAGGCGTTATAAGCCGCGCACCCGAAACGGCTGCAGCAGCAACGGCGACCGCGCGTCAGCGTGGTCGCCGTTTCATTTCATAAACAGGAGAAACACCCATGGCAAAACCGAATTACGGATTTGCAAAACGGCAGCGGGAACTGGCCAAAAAGCAGAAGAAAGAGGAAAAACGGTTGCGCAAGCAGGCCGAGCAGGGGGTAGCGCCTGCGGAAGATGCGACCGGGCAGGCCGGCGACGAGCCCGCAAGGGACACGCCACCACAGGCCTGACAGGCAGGATCGCAGATTGCGTTGCAGCGGGGCTGCTGATGGCATCCCTTTGTTTTGGTTTCAATGAAAGCAACAGGCCATGGGTGGAGAATCCATGCCGTCGGCCATCATCCCGGTTCGACACTGGATGCCGGTACTGCCGTCCGGGAGATTTTCAGGAGGCCGTGGAAGACTTGGCTTGAATGCCGTGCCCCGATGAAAAAACGGCGCATGTCACATGCGCCGTTTTTTTATTGCCGTGTGGAATCATTGCAGGCATCCAACGGCGTCAACTCCGTGTTTCCACCTGCTGCAACGGTTCATTGCTGACGTGCTCCACCGGCGGGCGTACCCGCTTGACGCGGCGTGGAGCGCCGTCGTCCGCGTTCTGCATCGCAGCCTGAATGCGGTCGCGGCTGGTTTCCACCTGCTGCAGATCGGATGGCCAGTCGAACTTGACGACGGGGGCCGGCGCAGGTGCCGGGACAAAGGCTTGCGGTGTTTGAGCCGTGCTCACGGGTACGGCCACAGCTTCCGGTGATGCCGGCACATCCGCAGGCTGTTGTCCCGCTTCATGGGGCGTCGCGGCGGCGACAGGCTCAGGCACGGGAACAAAAGGTGCGGGAGGCGTCGCTTCGGTCAGCGGGGCCGTGCTTTGCACGGACTCCTTCACCATTTCCGTGACCGGCCCGGAAGGGGACGCTGCGTTGGGAACCGCAGTCGCGGCATCCGGACCCGGCACGAAAGGCGTGCGCGGGTACCAGACGCGGTCGCCGCGCGGCTGCTGTGGCTGCCCGCCTTCGGCCCGTGCTTCGCCATTGCGTTCGGCACCACCGCGACGGCCGCGGCGACGGCGACCGCCGCTGCGCTCCTCGCCACCCTGTTCGCTGCCCGGCGTCGGCACGGGTGCTTCGTTGACGGCGCTAGCGGTTTCGACGGGCGGCAGGCTTTGCTGCGCCGGAGATTCCGCCTGCTGCGGTTGTGCGGACGGATCGCGTTCCGGGCGGGAGTCGCGGCGCTGTTCCCGGCCTTCACCCCGCCCGCGCCGCTGGTTGTGTTCATTCCGCGGTTCTCCGGCTTCGCGTTCCGGACGTTCCACGCGTTCGCCACGCGCTCCCCTCTGGCCGCGTCCACCGCGTTCCCCACGCTCTCCGCGCTCGTGACGGTCTCCACGGCCGCCGGAACCGGCATTACGCTCGCCACGCTGCGGACGTCCACCGCGGCCGCGGTCATTGCCGCCATTCCCGCCGCTGCGTCCGGAGGAACGGGAGGCGGCGCGCGCAGGCTCGGCCGCGGTCGTGATTTCTGCAGCGGGTTTGCGCCGGAACCAGCCCATGATCTTGCCAATGATGCCTTCTTCGCCGGCGGCGGGCAGTGCCGGTGCCGCGGCTGCCGGAGCCGCTGTCGGCGTGGCGGTCATCGGCGCCGGTTGCAGCGGGGTGATGCCCTTGACGGCGGCTTCCGGGCGCGGTGCCGCGGGCTCGGCGCCGGCAGCATCTTTTTCCCCTTCCGCCGGCAACTGCACCATCTCGTAACTCGGCGCCAGCGGCTCGCTCTGGTTCAGGTCGTCGTGGCGCAGGCGGGCCACGCTGTAGTTCGGCGTCTGCAGGTGCACGTTGGGAATCAGCAGCACGTTGACGCGGTGACGGGCTTCGAGCAGTTGCAGGTCGACGCGCTTCTCGTTGAGCAGGAAAGTCGCCACGTCCACCGGCACCTGGGCGTGCACGGCGGCGGTGTTGTCCTTCATCGACTCCTCCTGGATGATGCGCAGGATGTGCAGCGCAGTCGATTCGGTGCCGCGGATATGGCCGGTCCCGTGGCAGCGCGGGCAGGCACTGTGATTGGATTCGCCGAGCGAGGGGCGCAACCGCTGGCGCGACAGTTCCATCAGACCGAAACGCGATATCTTGCCGGTCTGCACGCGGGCACGGTCGTATTTCAGCGCGTCGCGCAGTCGGTTCTCGACCTCGCGCTGGTTGCGCTGCGATTCCATGTCGATGAAGTCGATCACCACCAGGCCGCCGAGGTCACGCAGCCGCAACTGGCGCGCCGCCTCGTCGGCGGCCTCGAGGTTGGTGCGGAAGGCGGTTTCCTCGATGTCGGCGCCGCGGGTCGCGCGCGCCGAGTTGACGTCGATCGACACCAGCGCTTCGGTGTGGTCGATGACGATGGCGCCGCCGGAGGGCAGGTTGACCGCGCGCGAGAACGCGGACTCGATCTGGTGCTCGATCTGGAAGCGCGAGAACAGCGGCACGTCGTCCCGGTAGAGCTTGGCGCGATTGACGTAGTTCGGCATCACGTGGCTCATGAACTGCACGGCCTGCTCGTGGATCGACTCGGTGTCGATCAGGATTTCGCCGATGTCTTCATGGAAATAGTCGCGGATGGCGCGGATCACGAGGCTGGATTCCTGGAAAATCAGGAATGCGCCGTCCTGCTGCCGGGCGGCGCCCTCGATCGCGGTCCACAGCTGGAGCAGATATTTCAGGTCCCAGTTCAGTTCTTCGGCGCTGCGGCCGATGCCGGCGGTGCGGGCAATGACGCTCATGCCCTGCGGCACGTCGAGCTGGGCCACCGTTTCCTTGAGTTCCGCCCGTTCTTCGCCTTCGATGCGGCGGGAGACGCCGCCGCCGCGCGGGTTGTTGGGCATCAGCACCAGGTAACGGCCGGCGAGGCTGATGAAGGTGGTCAGGGCGGCGCCCTTGTTGCCGCGCTCATCCTTGTCGACCTGGACGATGATCTCCTGGCGCTCCTTCAGGGCGTCCTGGATGCGGGCGGTGCCCACGTTGATGCCGGACCTGAAGTAGGCGCGCGCGACCTCCTTGAAGGGCAGGAAGCCGTGGCGGTCATGGCCGTAATCGACGAAGGCGGCCTCGAGGCTGGGCTCGATGCGGGTGATGACGCCCTTGTAGATGTTGCTCTTGCGCTGTTCCTTGCCGGCGGATTCGATGTCGAGGTCGATCAGTTTCTGACCGTCGACGATGGCGACGCGCAGCTCTTCGGCCTGCGTCGCATTGAACAACATGCGTTTCATTTTTTCTTCTCCCGCGCTCAAGGATTTGCACGGGATGCACACTACGGCAGCCGCCCGCGGGCGGCGGACTCAGAATGTTTCAGTCGATTGGGAATTGCATGAATCGATCGTGATCAGTGTCCTGGTTATGCAGTGTGTCTTGCAGGGATCCGCGGCATGCGCAGATCCGGGGATTCAAACCGTGCCTTGAGCGCGTAATTCATCTAATATCGCTACTTCAATCGGTGAGCGACTTTAACCCTGTGTTCATTGCGGTCACGACCATGGCCGCGACTCCAGCAACAGCGCCTTTGCCGCATTCGCGTATCGGGGGCAGCCATCGCAGGGCACACCAGTTCCGGAATTCCTTCGCGTCGGGCTCGGGCCCAGGTGCCGGTTTCGGCATCCGCGTTGTCCGCCAAGAGTGTGGCTTCAAGAAGTATAAGTAAATGAACAAGTTAAGTAAAGATTCCACATTGCGGCAATCCGTCGGCGAGGATGCAGCCGGCCAGCGCATCGACAACTATTTGATGCGAAGGCTTAAAGGGGTGCCGAAGAGCCACATTTACCGGATCCTGCGCAGCGGGGAGGTCAGGGTCAACAGCCGCCGGATTGGCCCGGATTACCGGCTGCAGCCGGGTGACGAGCTGCGGATACCCCCGGTACGCGTGGCACAGCCGGCGGGACGGCCGCCGGCGCCGGCTGCGGCCGGATTCCGGCCGGTGGTGCTGTTCGAGGACGAAGCGTTGCTGGTGATCGACAAACCGGCCGGCTTGGCAGTGCATGGGGGCAGCGGAGTCAGTTTCGGTGTGATCGAAGCCCTGCGCCAAAACCGTCCCGGCCACGCATTCCTGGAGCTGGTGCACCGGATCGACCGCGAAACTTCGGGCGTGCTGATGCTGGCGAAGAAAAGGACGGCACTGGTGGAATTGCACCGCCAGATGCAGGCCGGCGAAGTGTCGAAGCATTATTTCACGCTGGTCAGGGGCCTGTGGAAGGAACGCAAGCGCGTGGTCGACCTGCCGCTGGAAAAAAAAGTGCGCGCGTCCGGGGAGCGGAAGGTCAACGTCGGCCCGGCGGGTGATTCCGCGATCACGATATTCCGCCTGGAACGCAGGGTGGGCCCGTACAGCCTGCTCGACGCCGAACTGAAAACCGGACGCACCCACCAGATCCGCGTTCACCTGTCCCATCTGGGTTATCCGATCCTGGGGGACGACAAATACGGGGATTTCGCGCTGAACAAGGCATTGGCGAAGCAGGGGCTGAAACGGATGTTCCTGCATGCCTCGAGAATCGGCATCCGTCATCCGCTGGGCGGCGAAAAACTGGTATTCGAGGCGCCGCTGCCTGCCGAACTGCGGGAATTCATCGCGGCCTGTGTCAAGCCGGGGCATCATGACGCCTAGGTTCGAACTGCTGGTCTTCGACTGGGACGGCACGCTGATGGATTCGGCGGCGGCCATTGCCGAATCGCTGCAGGCCGCCTGCGCCGAGCTTGGCGTTGCGGTGCCCGGGGACCGGCAGGCGCGTTACGTGATCGGCCTTGGCCTGATGGACGCGCTGGCGCATGTCGTGCCTGATCTGGCGCCGGCGCAGTATCCGCGGCTGCTCGAACTCTATCGCCGCCATTTCCTGTTGCGCGACCGCGGCACGACGCTGTTCCCGGGAGCCGCCGAAATGATCCGCGAATTGCGCGACCGCGGTTTCATGCTGGCGGTTGCCACGGGCAAAAGCAGGCGCGGCCTGGATCGCGCGCTGGAGGAGACCGGTCTCGCAGGATGTTTCGACACGACGCGCTGCGCCGACGAGGGATTCTCGAAGCCGCACCCCGGCATGTTGCAGGCGGTGATGGACACGCTGGCCACCGCGCCCGGGGCGACGGTGATGATCGGCGATACGACCCATGATCTCGAAATGGCGGATGCCGCCGGCGTGGCTGCGGTCGCCGTGACCTATGGCGCCCATGAGGCGGCTGCACTGTCGGCCCGGCGGCCCCTGGCGCTGCTGGATGACTTGCAGGGCTTGCGCGAATGGCTGTTGTTGCGGCAATAATGCGTTTGCGATTTTTGCTTCAGGGTATATTATAGGTATTTGTTTTTAAAGGATATTTTATGTCAGACTCGCAAACTTCCGGCCCCCAGTGGGAACGGGCCGTCCTGGAGAAGGTGGCGCTTGCCGCCATCCGGGAGCAGCGCCGCTCCCGCCAGTGGGGCATGTTTTTCAAGATGATGCTGCTGTTGTACCTGTTCGCGCTGCTGTTCATCGGCATGGGCTGGTTCGGCGGCAGCGAGGTTTCCAAGGGAAGCCATACCGCGCTGGTCGATGTCTCCGGGGTCATCGCACCCGGATCCATGGCCAGTGCCGACAAGGTGATCGCCGGGATGCAGGCGGCATTCAAGGACAAAAACACGAAAGGCGTGATCCTGCGCATCAACAGTCCCGGCGGCAGCCCGGTGCAGGCGGGGTACATCAACGATGAAATCAGGCGCCTGCGCGGCAAACACCCGGAAGTGCCCCTGTATGCGGTGGTCGAGGACATCTGCGCCTCGGGCGGCTATTACATCGCCGCGGCGGCCGACAGGATATATGTCGACAAGGCGAGCATCATCGGTTCCATCGGGGTGCTGATGGACGGCTTCGGCTTCACCGGGACCATGGAGAAGCTGGGCGTCGAGCGCCGCCTGCTGGCCGCCGGCAAGAACAAGGGATTCCTGGACCCATTTTCACCGATCCAGCCGGAACAGACGGAGCACGCGGAAACCATGCTCGACGACATTCACCAGCAGTTCATCACCGTGGTGCGCCAGGGGCGCGGCAAGCGCCTCAAGGAAACGCCGGACATGTTCTCGGGCCTGCTGTGGGTCGGACAGAAGAGCATCGATCTCGGCCTCGCCGATGCGCTGGGCAGCCTGGAGTACGTCGCCCGCGAAATCATCAAGGCCGAGAACATCGTCGATTACACGCAGCAGGAAAACATCGCCGAGCGTGTGGCGCGGCGTTTCGGGGCGGCTGCCGCGGAAATGCTGGTCAGGCTGGGCGGGACCGGAAGCTTCGCCATCCGGTAGCGGCATACCCGGGGCTCATGTCCCGGCGTAGACGAGGAATACCGAGGGACGCCTGTCGAGCGACGGGTGGTTCCTGCGCCAGTCGGCGATGCGCTGCGTGCGTACCTGCGCGGACGGCTGCGTCAGATCGGTCGCCACGCAGAGAAGCGTGTCCGGCGCGCAGTTGTCGAGCAGCGCATGCAGCAGGGCGTCGTTGCGGTACGGCGTTTCGATGAAAACCTGCGTGGCATCCTCCTGCCGCGAACGCCGTTCCAGTTCACGCAGCCGTTCCGCGCGCGCCGCATTCTTGACGGGCAGATAACCATGGAAGGCGAAGCGCTGGCCATTGAGTCCCGAGGCCATCAGCGCCAGCAGGATGGATGAAGGGCCGACCAGCGGTACGTCGGTGATTCCGGCCCGGTGTGCGGCGCGCACCAGCAGGGCGCCGGGATCGGCGATAGCCGGACAGCCCGCTTCCGACACCAGCCCGACATCGTGGCCCTGCCGCAGCGGTTCGAGCAGCGCGGGAATGGCCTGCACCGGCGTGTTCTTGTCGAGCGTCGTGATGGCAGCTGTGGCGAGAGGGCGCGGATAACCGGCCTGCTTGAGAAAGGCGCGCGCCGATTTCGGATTTTCGGCTATGAAACGGGTCAGCCGGCCGGCAAGCGACAACGCCTGACCCGGGAGCACGTCCGCCAGCGCGGCATCGCCCAGTCCGGTGGGCAGCAGATACAGCGTGCCGGGAGCGGGGCCTGTGCTCAAGGAATGACGACCCCTTCCTGCCGGAGCATGCCGGTCAGCGCGATCAGCGGCAGGCCGATCAGCGCCGTCGGATCGTCGCTTTCGACGCGTTCGACCAGCGCGATGCCCAGGGACTCGATTTTCGCGCTGCCGGCGCAGTCATAAGGCCGGTCCTGCCGCAGATAGCGTTCGATCTGTGCCGTCTCCAGTTTCCGGAAACGCACCGTGGTCGGCACGCTGGCCGTCTGCATCGCGCCGGTGGCGGCGTTGAGCAGGCACAGCGCGGTGTGAAAGACCACCGTGTTTCCGCTCATGGCGCGGAGCTGTTCTATCGCAGCGGCGTGGGTTCCGGGTTTGCCGAGAATCCGCCCGCCCAGAACGGCGACCTGGTCCGAACCGATGATCAGTGCCAGGGATTCGCGTTCGCCGATTTTCAGCGCCTTGGCGTGGGCCAGCCGGAGTGCGGTGGCGGCAGGCGCTTCGCCATGCAAAGGGCTTTCGTCGATCTCCGGCGCGGAGGCAGGGCAATCGATGCCGATGCGGGCGAGCAGTGCCCTGCGGTAGGCGGAAGACGAGGCCAGCACGATCGGGGGATGCGGTGTCATGGGCTTGCCGTGCTAAGTGCCTGAAACGGCAGGTGTTCGGGAAGTGGGCGGGGATTGTGTCGACACGGGTCGACGAAATAAAAGTACAAGGCTAAGTGCTTGGCTTAACAGGGAATTTGGCATGAATGTTTTTGACAGCAGATGCCGAAAATACTATCATGCGCCGCTTATGTCCGGACCCGACGCAGTGCATCGCCTTGAGGATCCGTTGGCGTTTGCGCGCGCGGGCGGTTCGCGCAGCGGCCGGCTTGCGATGGCGGCCCTGCCGCGGCTGCAGGACCGGTTGGCCGGCACGGACGGCATGGTTTCCTACACCTTGCGCGGCAGCCTGGACCAGCGCCAGCGGCCGTTGCTGGAACTGGAGATTGCCGGAGTGCCGCAGATGCGCTGTGATCGCTGCCTGGCCCGGCTGGATTTCCCGCTGAAACTGGCTTCCAGGGTGCTGCTCGCGGAGCCCGGCGCGGGCCTGCCCGAGGATGCCGATGATCCGGAGACGCCGGAATGGATCGAGGCGGGGCAGGAACTGGACTTGCAGGAACTGGTTGAAGACGAGATTTTGCTGGGCCTGCCGTATTCGGTCAGGCACGGCGACGGGAAGTGCGGCGATTGGGCCTGCGAGCGCGGATCCGGCGGAAAGATTTCACCGTTTTCGGCGCTGGCATCGCTGCTGGGCCCGGAACAGGCGAGCAAGGATTAATTTTCAGGAGATTGACATGGCTGTCCAGCAAAACAAGAAGTCCCCGTCCAAGCGGGGTATGCACCGTTCCCATGATGCGCTCGGCAAGCCCGCGCTCGCCGTGGAGCCGACCTCCGGTGAGGCGCACCTGCGCCATCACATCAGCCCCAACGGCTATTACCGCGGCAAGAAAGTCATCAAGGCCAAGGGCGAATAATCACGCCTTGGCGCCTGCGGGATGACCGGCTCCGCCGAAGCCGGCAAGGCCCGAAGAGGAGGATCCCTTGATGGATGTGACCGTTGCCATCGATTGCATGGGCGGCGACCACGGCGTGCGCGTCACGGTGCCTGCCGCAGTCGAATGGTCACGCCGCGATGCCGGCTGCAATTTCGTGCTGGTCGGATTGCAGGAACAGATTCTTGCGGAATTGCAGCGCGCCGGCGCAATGCCCGGAGATCGCCTGCACGTGCGTCATGCCAGCGAGGTGGTCGGCATGGATGAGCCGCCGGCCAACGCGCTGCGCGGCAAGAAGGATTCCTCGATGCGGGTCGCCATCGATCTCGTCAAGAGCGGCGAGGCGCAGGCCTGCGTCAGCGCGGGCAACACCGGCGCGCTGATGGCCATTTCCCGCTTCGTGCTCAAAACCCTGCCCGGCATCGACCGGCCGGCGATCGCGACGGTGCTGCCGACGCTCAAAGGGCATACCCACATCCTCGATCTCGGCGCCAACGTCGACTGCAGCGCCGAGCACCTGCTGCAGTTCGGCATCATGGGCGCCGAACTGGTGGCTTCCGTCGAACACAAGCCGCGCCCCACAGTGGGACTGCTGAACATCGGCGAGGAGGCCATCAAAGGCAACGAAACCGTCAAGGAAGCCGCAGTGCTGCTGCGGGCCAGCGGACTGAATTTTCACGGCAACGTCGAAGGCGACGACATATACAAGGGCACGACCGACGTCGTCGTCTGCGACGGCTTCGTCGGCAACGTCGCGCTGAAAACCTCGGAAGGTCTGGCGCAGATGCTGGCGACCTATCTGCGCGAGGAATTCGGGAAAAACCTGCTGACCAAAATGCTGGGGCTGTTGGCGATGCCGGTGATCAGGGCATTCAAGGACCGCGTGGACCATCGCCGCTACAACGGCGCAAGCCTGCTCGGCCTGCGCGGCGTGGTCATCAAGAGCCACGGTTCCGCGGATGCCTTCGCCTTCGGCTTCGCGATCGGGCACGCGATCAATGAAGTGCGCACCGGAGTGCTCGCGCATATCGGCGAGCGGATGGCTGCGCTGGAACGGAAAGCCCAACCTACATGACGGTCATCCATTCACGCATCATCGGCACCGGCAGTTATCTGCCGGAGAAGGTCGTGACCAACGTCGATCTCGCCGCGACGATGGACACCTCCGACGAATGGATAAGGCAGCGCACCGGCATCCGGGAACGGCACATTGCCGCGGAAAACGAGAATGCCAGCGATCTTGCGCTGAAGGCGTCGCTGCGCGCGCTGGACGCCGCCGGCATTTCCGCGGGGCAGCTCGACCTGATCATCGTCGCCACATCCACGCCGGACATGGTGTTCCCGAGCACCGCCTGCATATTGCAGGCAAAACTCGGTGCGAAGGGAATGCCCGCATTCGACGTGCAGGCGGTATGCAGCGGCTTCGTCTATGCGCTGGCGACGGCGGACCAGTTCATGCGCTCGGGCCGTTACGAACACATCCTGGTGGTCGGCGCCGAAGTGTTCTCGCGCATCCTCGACTGGGAGGATCGCGGCACCTGCGTGCTGTTCGGCGACGGTGCCGGCGCGGTGGTACTCAAGCGCAGCGATACGCCGGGGATACTCGCGGCACCGCTGCACGCCGACGGCAGCCATGCCGGCATCCTGTCGGTGCCGGGCAGCGTCTGCGGCGGCAAGGTCAGCGGCCGGCCGCTGCTGCAGATGGACGGCACGGCGGTGTTCAAATTCGCGGTCAGGGTGCTGGAGGAGGTCGCGCTCGAAGCACTGGCCGAGGCCGACCTGCAGAAATCCGACATCGACTGGCTGATCCCGCACCAGGCCAACATCCGCATCCTGCAGGCCACCGCGAAAAAACTGGACCTGCCGATGGAGCGGGTGATCACGACGGTGGACCGGCATGCCAACACTTCAGCGGCCTCGGTGCCGCTGGCGCTCGACGAAGCGGTGCGCGACGGCCGCATCAAACCCGGGCAGCACGTGATGCTGGAAGGGGTTGGCGGCGGATTTACCTGGGGCGCGGTGCTAATTCAATGGTGAGGATTGATCGACGATGAAACTGGCTTTGGTGTTTCCGGGGCAGGGCTCGCAATCGGTGGGCATGATGCAGGGTTTTGCAGACAGCAAGATCGTGCGCGACACCTTCACGGAGGCGTCCGACGCGCTGGGCCAGGATCTCTGGCGGCTGGCGGCCGAAGGGCCTGCGGACGAACTGAATGCGACGGTGAACACACAGCCTGTGATGCTGACCGTCGCCTATGCGATGTACCGTGCCTGGCAGGAAGCCGGCGGCCCGGAACCGGCGATGGTTGCCGGGCACAGTCTCGGCGAGTACACGGCGCTGGTGGCCGCGGGCGTGCTTTCCTTTGCCGATGCGGTGCCGCTGGTGCGTTTCCGCGCGCAGGCGATGCAGGAAGCCGTGCCGATGGGCACCGGCGCGATGGCGGCGATCCTCGGACTCGACGACGACGCGGTGCGCGCCGCCTGCGCCGAGTCGGCGCAGGGGGAAGTCGTCGAAGCCGTCAATTTCAACGCGCCGAGCCAGGTTGTCATTGCCGGACACAAGGCGGCGGTCGAGCGCGGTGCGGCGGCGGCGAAGGCGCGCGGCGCTAAACGCGCGGTGATGCTGCCGGTCAGCGCACCTTTTCATTCCTCGCTGCTGAAGCCCGCCGCGGACCGCCTGCGCGAACGCATGCAGGCCATCCCGTTCAAGGCGCCGGCCATCGCGGTGGTCAACAACGTCGATGTCGCCGTGGTCAATGCGCCGGCGCAGATCAGGGAC